>JBILWX010000014.1:0-45709 GCA_044369655.1 Pirellulales bacterium | reverse complement strand
CGCCGGCCCATCCAGTCGAAGATCCGCAGGATCTCGTCGGAGAAATGCTCGTGGCCGCGGCCGCGATACTCCACGTAGGTCGCGTCGAAGCCCTTGGTGAAGTAGCGGTCGAGGTCCATCGTGTTGCGGCCGAAGCAGGCGGCGTCGAGTTCGCCGCCAATGAGGTACATGGGCAGCGTGCGGGCGTTGTGCCAGTAGTGATTGACATACTTGCCGGCCGCCGGGGAGATCGCCACGAGTCCGGCCCAGAGATCGGGATGGGCCAGCGCGATGTCCCAGGCGGCGTCGCCCCCCATCGAGTGACCCGAGAGGAACACGCGGTCGGTGTCGATCGAAAACCGTCGCAGCGACTCCCGCAGGGCGGCGAGCACCGCGGCATGCTCCCGCGCGGAGTATTCGTAGGCCGTCTGCTGTTCGCGGGCCCATGCCGGGGCGATCACGATCGTGCCGTTGCGGGCCGCCTGGCCGCGACGCTGGCCATCGGGGCCCGGCATGCCGGCCCACCACTCGATCTGATTCTGCGGCGTGGACCAAGCCGCGTGCAGTGATACGACCGCGGGGTATTTTCGAAGCGGGTCGTATTCGGGGGGCAGTTGCACGAGGCAACGAAAGCTCCCCTCCCCTTCGATGCCGGGAATCTCGAGTTCATGGAATCCGGGGGCGGTTTCTTCCGGAGGGTCGAGCGGAGGCCGCATCTGCCGGGCGATCGCGGCGACGGTCGGGGCGTCGAAGGCTTCCTCCTGCTCCAGCCGTGCGTGAATGGCATCCCGAGCCTTGCGGTCGGCTGCACGGAGGTAATCGCCGACGAGCGCCCGCACCCGTACGGCCGACAGGGCGAGTTTGAGGTTGCGGTCGGCGCTGGCCGCTCCCTGCAGCCAGCCGTTGATCGCCATCGCCAGTGCGGCGTCGGCCGGCATGTCGGGGTCGGCGCCCAGCCGGGCAAACGTCGCCAGCCGGTCAAGCGAGGCGAACGAGAGCCCGCTCTCGATCTCATCGACGATCGCCGCGGACTCGCCGCGGTCTCCCTCCTCGACGAGTTCCTGCTGCCGTCGGCGCAAGGCTTCGAGGAGGATGCGGGCCGCGTCTTGCCGCTGGCGATAGCGGTCGCGGGCCTCGCGAACAGCCTCCACCGTTTCGCCTCCGGCGTCATCCACGGGGAATTGCTCCAGCAGGTCGAGGGCCAGCCGATCCTGGCCGACCCGTCCGCGCACGAGCACCTCGTCGAGCATCCTGGCCGCGGCCAGGGCGGCAAGGTCTTTGCGTTGCTGCACGAGTTCGGCCAGGTCGGGAAAGTCGCGGAGCACCTCGTCGAGCTCCTGCCGGGCGTCTTCATACCGCTCCGCTTGCAGGAACAGCCGCACCACCCGCAGCCGATCGTCGGCGTTCTTTCGGTCGAGATGCTGATCGATCACGCGCTTGAGCACGTCCCGCGGAATGGACGAGGTGGCGATCCGCATGTCGAGCAGATAGGGCCGCTCCGTGATGATCCCTTCGACGCTCGTCCAGCGGGCGGCGATCTGTGTGATGCCCTGCACGAGGTCGATCCGCCCACCGGCGGTGCCGAGCGAGAGGATTCGGCGCCCGTATTCGTCGAAGGGGGTCGTTCCCAGAATCTGGCCGACGCCGACCACGCGGCGGCCTTCATCCGGAATCCGCTGCGGAATCCGGATGCGCTCGGCACCGGAATCGACCTGCCCGGGCTCGGCCTTTACGACCCGCCGCTTGGAAACCATCGTGCGGGTCAGTTCGTCGTCGCACATCAGGATCGACGTGCCACCGGCGGGCTTCGCCCCGCCTTCGGTCTCGGGAGCGATCGCGACCCCGGGGAGAAGCACGAACCGGCCGTGCAGCACGCGGCCGTCCGCCAGTTCGACCTGGTCTGCCCGGGCCGGGGACCAGACCGGGACCCAGACCGGGACCCAGGCCGGGCACAAGGCGGGCGCTGTCACGAAAAGGCTCGTGAGGACGAGCAGAACCACTGGCCGATTCCAGTCCATGCCGAGCCTTTCGAGCGGGATGACACCCTCTGCTGGAACTTTGAAAACCCGCTCGGCGTGGGATGGATCCGACGGGGACTGACTTTTCAAAACTCAACAACGACAGGAGTTTACCGAGCGCAGGCTGTCGGGCACAGCCGATGCCGTTGCTTGACTGCGTCGCCGCGACTGGCCGACAATGACGCGGCGAGCGGCTGCGACCGTTGGCCGGCGAGGCCCGCCGCTGCGGAGTCGTGAAACCGGCGATGCTGTCGATGCCGGCTGGCATGGGCGGCTCTTTCAAGCGGCAACGAGAATTCACAGGCGAGAAAGCTCATGCGGGAACGAGAACGCTCATGCGGGAAATAGTACGAAGGTTGCTCGCCTGGGGCGTGGTGCTGACGCTCCTGCTGCCGATGGTCATCGCGGTGGTACTGGGCCTGGGGGGCCTGCTCTCGTCTCTGGGCGACCAGGCCGGTGCTGCCGCCTGTGGCCGCGTGGGGCTCGTCGTCGGCGTGGTCTGGTTCATGGCGTTGGCCGGCACCGCCGCGGCCAGCGGGATCATGGCTCTGGATGGGAACGCCGGCCGCACGGATCGTTCCAACGACCCCGCCGAGTGACACGGGCCCGCCGCCATCTGGCGGCCAACGGATCGGGTGCATTTCATGCCGATTGGTTTTCGTTGCACAGGCTGTCGCTCCCGGCTGCATGTTCCGAAGCGGTGGGCCGGAAACACCCTGCCCTGCCCCAACTGCGGCACCCGTGTCGTCGTGCCCGTGGCGGCGGATGAAACCACCCAGACTGCCGGCCCTTCCGCCTTCGAGGATGCGGCCGTGGAACGTTCGCTTCAGTCGCTGCGGATTCCGGCGGCGGGAGCACACGGAGGCAGCTTCGCGGATGCTGCGTTCTCCCTGCCTTCGCCGGACGACGCCGATGCGGGCGGTGCGATCCAGGGCCGCCGCCGGGACGGCATCACGCTTTCCCGATGGACGCTCTATGCTTATGGAGTCATGGTTCCCGTCATCGCGGCGGCGTCGTTCCTGCTTGGCTGGTGGTGGGCGGCGACGGGCGGCCGGTGACGAACCGCACGGCATCCTGCTGGCGTTCCCGCGACTTCACACGAGAAAACGACATGCACTTCCCTGCTCTGGGTAGCCGACGACGGCTCGGGCCGGCCGACCTGCGGCCCGGTCGTATGGCGGCCAGCCTCATGGTGCTCACTGCGGTGTTGGCTGCCGCGCCCGTCGTCGCGGTGCCGGCAGATCGTGAGGTGTCTGTGAAGGGGGTGCAGGAAATCCTCGATGAGGCCGACACACTTGTCGCGAACGGCAAGCCCGGCAAGGCCGCCGCCCTCGTGGCGGAGGCCGCGCAGGCGATCGAATCGCTTGCGACGCAGGGGCCGATGCCCTCCGGGCTGCGGAGCCTCTGGGAGCGGTGCCGGTCGCTGCGCGACGATCTGGAACTCGAAGACGTGGATGTGAGCGGCATCACGCTTGGACCCCTCAAGCCAGTGGCTGGAAAGCAGGGCGGCAAGAGTGCCGGGAGCCCTGCGGCGGCCACCAAGCCCGCCGCCGCCGACAAACCGGGGAACGGCGTGAAGCCGAAGCCTGCAGTCGCGGCCGGCAAAGCCGCCGCCAAGCCGGCGCTCACGTTCTCGGCGCAGGTGGCGCCGATTCTCTCCCGCCATTGCGGCGGCTGTCACATCGCCGGCCGCAAGGGCGGCTTTCAGATGGTGTCGTACGCGGGACTGATGAAGTCGGGCGCAGTGCAGCCGGGCGTGGGCGAGTCGAGCCGCCTGGTGGAGGTGATTCTCAGCGGCGACATGCCGCGGGGAGGCGGCAAGGTTTCGCCGGAGGAAATCGGCGTGCTCATGAAGTGGATCGATGCCGGCGCCCCGTACGACGGTGCCGATCCGAACGCTCCGCTCGACGGCCTGGCCCGGCAGGCGACGGCCCCTCCTCCCGCCGTTCCACCGACCAAGCCGGTCGTGGCCGTCAAGCTCAAGCCGGGTGAGGTGTCGTTTGCCGCGGAAGTCGCCCCCGTGCTGGTCGAGAACTGCGTGGGCTGCCACGACATCGACCAGCCGGATGCCAACCTGAGCATGATCACGTTCGATCGGTTGCTCCGTGGCGGACGCGGTGGCAGTCCCGTGACGCCGAGCAAGGGCGCTGACAGCCTGCTGGTGAAAAAGCTCAAGGGGGCCGGGGTCGAGGGGCAGCGGATGCCGCTGGGCAAGCCGCCGCTGGCCGCCGACGTGATCGCGCGGATCGAGAAATGGATCGATCAGGGGGCCAAGCTCGATCTGCTCACGCCGCAGGCGGAGTTGGAAACACTCGCGGCGGTCGGCCGGTCACAGAAGCTGTCTCATGACGAGTTGAAGCAGGTCCGCTTTCGAGCCGGTCGCAGTCTCTGGGCCCGGGCGATCCCCGATGAGACGGCCACGGTGCTCGAGCGGGGCGACGTGCTGGTGATCGGCAACCTGTCGGCCGGGCGGATGGAGGAACTGGCGGATGCGGCGGAAGCCGTCGACCGGCGGCTGCGGGATGAGGTCATGGGGGGCAAACCGCCCCTGATCAAGGGAGGCATCGTCGCCTACGGGTTTGCGCAGGGGTATGACCTCTCGAGCTTTTGGCAGACGGTCTTCTCCGACGACCGGCCCAAGGGCCTGACCGCGACGGCCGGCATCTCTGGCGACGTGGCCTATGCGGCCTGCGTGCCGGCGGCGGGGTCGGGAGGCAAGGCGACCGAAAACAAGGGGACCGAAAACAAGGGGACCGAAAACAAGGGGAGTGGCGGCAAAGCGTCTGGAGGCAAGGGAAGCGGAACGGCCGACGTCCGCGTGGTGCTCACCGAACAGATGACGGTGGCCGCCCTGCTGGGACGCGGGGTGCCGGCTTGGTTTGCGAAGGGGGCCGGCCGGGCAGTCGCCATGAAATTCGAACCAAAGGCCGATCTGGTGGAGACCTGGCGGCGCGAGCTCCCGGCGGCGATGCAGCGGGGCAGTTCACCGGCCGATTTCTTCGCCGGTCATGGGGATCCGGTGGCGGCGGCCGTGGTGGGGGGCGGTTTTATCAGCGCGATCATGCCGAGTGCCAGCAAACTCGAGGCGCTGGTCAGTCGGCTCGACGAAGGCGTGCCCTTCGATCAGGCGTTCGTCGCCGTCTTCCGCAGTCCGCCGCAGCCGCTCTTCGAGGCATGGGCGGCCCAGGCCACCCGCGGCCCACGGCGTTAGGGACTCGTGGGCGGACGGAAGCAGGCGGCGATACGTTTTCCACCGCAATGCCGTGGCGGCGTGTGATGCGGAGAGCTCGTTTTAAAAACAGACGGGGGTGCCTGGGCCCCGGGGCATGTGATCCGAGCGGTATTTCCGCCACCGGCCAGTTTCCCGGCCGGGACGGAAGCCTTCGGCTGTACACGCGACCGGAGCCGTCAATCGGCCCCCAACGAGCCTCGTTAAGAGCTCACCGACATGGATCGACGCATCACGAACATGACAGAAAACGTATCGCCGCACGCTCCTTCGAATGGATGTCAGTGGCTGTCAGCACAATCCTTGCACCCGACTCTCGTCGCCGGCCTGCCCGGTCGATCGAGCGGGAGGTCACTCCTGCTGGTCGCGACCGGCCGGCCCCATCGACTTGGTGTTGCGTTCCACCGCCATCACCACCGTTTGCCGGGAGGCGCCGTCGGCCGTGCTGGCCACGATCGGCAGCACCTGCCGGCGGTTCGGCATCTCCACGCGAACGCGGAACGTCCCATCAGCATGCACCTTGACCGGCTCGCCCTGCAAGGTGACGTAGGCTCCCGGCTGGGTAACGCCATAGACGACCATCTCGGCATCGACGTCGAGCTCGAAGGACGGCACGCCATCCTCCGCGTCGTCGTCGTCCGCTCCGCTGCTGCGGGCCGCCGGCGGCCCCATCGGCCGGCGTAGCCGTTCTTCGAAGAGTTCCTGCAACTCCGTGCTCGAGTGTTCGGCCGAGAAGCCGCCGCTCATCGCATAGATCCGCTCGCAGTCGTCGACGATGTCGCCCCAATGGGCGTCGAGCGTGTCGCCCTGGGGGCTGGTGGGCATCGTGACGGCGTTGCTGCGCACCAGGCCGTGAAACCGACCGGAGACGGCGAGATAGCCGATCTCGCAGCGATAGCGGTGGGGTTCGCGAATATCGATGAACCAGTTCTTTACCCCGCCGTGCACCGCGATCTCGCGGGCGATGCGTTCGGACGGCGAGGCGTTGAGGCCGCTTTCCAGTTCGATCAGCCGCAGGGTCGGCCGAGCGCCGTGCCATTCCTGGCCGAGCGCCGCCTGGGCGCGGGCGATGCTGCGGCTGGTGAGTTCCCAGAAGACGTGGAGCCAGTGCGGGCCGCGGGCCATCAGCACCATGCGATCCCGCACGGGGCGGGCCGAGCGGCCCCCTTCCGGCGGCGTGGTCAGGTTCTTGGCCTTGAGCATCCGCTCGCGGGCCTGCTGGAGCCGCAGGGCGACCGCGGCGTCTTGCGGCTGGGCCACGGCCCGGGCGACGCCGGACGCTGCCACGCCGCCGCTTTGGGCGGGGGCGGTCGCAGCCCCAGCGCGGCCAACAGGCCTGCCGACGCGGTCGGCGAGGTCGATGCTCCGCGATGCAGCGGCCACCGGTGGCCGCGACCGGGCCTTGCGGACCAGTGCCCGGATGAGCTGGTCCTTCCGCATGGCGTGCCAGCCTGCGACGCCATGCTGCTTGGCGAGGCGGGCAAGATCACGGACCGGCTTTTCCTTGAGGCTGGCTGACGTCATCCGTTGGTTCTTCCCGGTGTGAATCCAGCGGGAAGCGGCCTCCGCTCGGGCCGCGCATCCCAACTGCGTCAATCAACGGTACCGGGAACCCTCGGCAAACGCAAACAAAAGCCCCCTCTTTGGGGTGGTTTTTGCGAAAAGTGCCTGCAATTCGGTCAGTCGCCGCGGAGTTTGAGGCCCCGCTCGGAGAGCTTTTCACGCACCTCGTTGAGGCTCGTGACGCCGAAATTCTTGCATTCCATGAGATCTTCGGCCGTCCGCCGGACGAGTTCGGAGATGAGGGTGATGCCGAGTTTCGTGGTGCACTTTCGGGCCCGGACGGACAGGTTGAGTTCGGTGATCGGCTGCGAGAGCAGTTCCTGTTCGTCGGCGGAAGGTTCGGCCATCTCGGGCTCCACTTCCTCCACAGAGGCCGGCGCCGCAAACTGTCCAAGGGTGAGGCCCTTCGAAGCCAACATGTCCTTGATTTCCACGAGGCTCGTCTCGCCAAAATTCTTGCTGGCCAGAATCTCGGCCTCGCTGGTGCGGGCCAGGTCGCCGAGCGTATGGATGCCCATCTTTTGCAGGCAATTCCGGCTTCGCACGGAGAGTTCGAAGTCGCTGACCGGGAGGCCCAACACCTGCTCGATCCGGTCCCGCTGCTTCTGCTCCTGTTCTTCCGTGCGCAAGTCGCCCGCCGCCGTGGAGTCTTTGAGGAACAGTCGCGCCCGGGGATGGTCGGGGATGGCCTCGAGAATCCGGCGGTAGCACTGCTGTGCCTTGGCGAAGTCGTTGCGGTCTTCGTGCATGATGCCGAGATTGAGCAGGGCCCCCAGCGAAGCCGGATACCGCTCGAGCGACCGCTCGTAACAGGCCTTCGCCTCGTCGTCGTTGCCGGCACGGTCGTTCAGCATGCCCAGGGCAAATAACGCCTGCGAGTGGCCCGGGTCGATCGCGACGGCCTTCTCGAAAGCCGCGGCGACATCGACCGCCGGGGAACCGCGGTCAGCGAGAATCGCTCCCTTCACCGCCCAGTAGTCGGCCGATTTGCCGGCCGCATCGGCGTCTTTGCCGCTTGCCAGTTCGTCGAGCGCCTTGGAGGCTGCGTCCAGATGGCCGCCCGCCCGCAGTGCATCGGCCGCGGCGGCGCCACAGGTGATCGCTTCATAGCCCGACTTCTTCGCGGCCTCGAAAGCTTCCTTGGCCTTGTCGAATGCCTCAAGGGCGACATGGGCGAGCCCCTGATGGTAGAGCGCCAGGGCACCGCCGTCCGCGGATCGGAGCGTGTCGAGCGCCTCTCTGAAGCGGCCCAGGAGATATTGGCACACACCCAGCCTGACCGAAGCGGCCGGGCTGCGATCGGTCGTCTGCTCCAGTTCACGAACAGCGGCCCGCACGTCGCGGTGGGCGGAGGCGTCAGCCGCGAGCGCCTGGGTCAGTCCACGGATTTCGTTGGGGCCGAAGGGCCCGGTTCCCGTGACGAGTTCCCGGATGTCGACGCTGTTGGAGGGGGTCTTTGCGGTGGCGACCATGAGGCCCTTTCTGGAGGCGACGGACGGAGTCTGGCGGAGGTGAAGCGGCGGAGAGCCAGCGGTGGGAATCGAACCCACAACCCCCGCATTACGAATGCGGTGCTCTGCCAATTGAAGCTACGCTGGCCCGACGGGGCGGAAACCGTGCTCACAAGCGCGAAATTTCGTGCTCCCGGAATCCCGCACAGTAGCGCACCGAGCCCCGGGTAGTCAAGAGTCGCCCGCCAAAAACCCGGGCATCACCGAAAGAAAAAGAAAAAAGTGGGGCCTCTGACCCGACAGGAGCACCCTGTCTTGGCCGTACGGGTCAGGGGCAAGCGACCGTACGACCGGGATGATCGGAGGCCCCACTTCAAAATGACGGTGGGGCGGGGACCGCGGTCCCCGACGATCTGCCCAGAAGAGCATCTCGCGTGCCAAAACCGCGCGAGAGTCAGATCGCCCTGCAGAAAATCGGGCCGGCAGGCGAGACGGATGGAGGCCGACGCGGCACGCGGCGAAAAAGAGCCGCAAAAGACAGTCTGTCTGCGGCGATCGTTGCGGCGAGACGCCGCCGCCTTCAGGCCCTGCGGACCGTCGCAGGTTGAGACAGGTGGGGGCACCCGCCCGGGCATATTGCAGCGCACGTTGCCAAATGCGGCGCCGTGTGGGCAGATTGCAGCGGGCTGCCGTTCAGGTGGACCGGGGCTGTATGATCCGGTGGAAACGGGCGAAAGCCTCCTTCTGCCCGTGGCCCAAGCTCCCCCCCAAACGCCGAGGGCATGTCCCGTGAACCCCAGACTTCCCGCGATCATCGGCCCCCATCAGTGCGGCCCGGGTCGCCCTTTGCTGCTGATCGCCGGCCCGTGCGTCATCGACGACGAGAGCCTCTGCCTGCGGATTGCCGACGCCCTGGCCGCGCTCGCCGCCGCCCTGCCAGTCAACGTGGTCTTCAAGGCTTCCTTCGACAAGGCGAATCGCACGAGCGTGTCGTCCTATCGCGGCCTGGGGCTCGACGAGGGACTGGCCGTGCTCGAGCGGGTGCGGTCCGCAACCGGGCTGCCGATCACCACCGACGTCCACCTGCCCGAGCAGGCCACCGCCGCGGGGCAGGTCTGCGACCTGCTCCAGATTCCCGCCTTTCTCTGCCGACAGACCGACCTGCTGCTCGCGGCTGCGGCCACGGGCCGGGCCGTCAACGTGAAGAAAGGTCAGTTCGTCGCGCCGGCCGACATGAAGCACGTGGTGGCGAAGCTGCTCGCCGGGGGATGCCACGACGTGTTGCTCTGCGAACGGGGCACGTTTTTTGGATACGGCAGGCTGGTCAACGACTTCGCCGGCCTGATCACGATGCGGGCCATGGGCGTGCCAGTGATCTTCGATGCCACCCATTCCGTACAGCAGCCAGCCAGCCGAGGCGACTCGACCGGAGGTGATCGGGCGCTGGTCGAGCCGCTGGCGCGGGCCGCGGTAGCGGTGGGCATTGACGGCTTGTTCATGGAAACGCACCCTGATCCCGACCAGAGTCCCAGCGACGGCCCCAATATGGTCCCGCTGGATCAGTTGCGGGGCGTGGTGGAACGCGTGCTGTTGATTCACGAGGCCCGCCTCGAAGGGCTGGCGGGCATGGAGACAACCTGATGAATCGTCGGGGGATCGGGGGGGCGAAGGTGCGTCGGCTGAAGCAACGTCGCGGCGGTCGTGGGTGGGCGCCGATCGCATGCTGCGTTGCCGCGTGTGCTTGCGTGCTCCTGCCCGGCTGCGGGGCGCCGCCAGCGCCGCCCGTCGTGCCTCAGGCCGGCGATGAAGTCCGGGTGATGCCGGTGGTGCCGCAGGAGGTGCGGGAGCAGTTGCTCGACGGCGCCGTGGCGGTGCTTGGTCAGCTGGACGACTACGACGAGGAATCGGCTTTCGCCCAGGTGTTCGATCGGCTCAATCAATGGAGCCATGCCTCGGTGATCGCCAGTGCGACGTCCGCGGCCACTTGGCGGGTCGATCCGCTCTTCGCCGCGCTGCCCGCCCGCCTCCAGGCGGGCACCACGCCAGAATCACTGGGCAGCGCCGTGTTCGACGCGGCGACCGACGTCACGAGCCTGCGGGATCAGCGGTGGCTCGCCGATGTCGCTGCCCGCGCGCGGGGCGACGCCGTCGAGGATCTCGACATTGCGGTCAACCTGTTTCGGTGGACGGTGCGGTCGCTGGCCCTCGTCAGCGACCCGCCCATGCTTGCCACCGAGACTGCGCCGGGCAGTCGCTGGTTTTTGCCGGGCGAGATCCTGCTGTCCGGCAGGGCCAGCTCCGCGCAGCGGGCGTGGATCTTTCTCGAACTGTTGCGGCATGCGGGGCTCGATGGCGTGATGCTGGCCACCGGTGATCCCGCCCGAGGCGGTGTCCGTCCCTGGATACCGGCGTTGCTCTCGAGGGGCGAGATCTGGCTGTTCGAGCCGACCTATGGGGTGCCGATTCCCGGGCCCGACGGGACCGGTGTGGCCACGGCCCGGCAGGCGGCTGCCGACCCGGCCATTTTGAAACGGCTTTCCGTCGCCGACAGGAGTTACCCGGTGCAGGCCGCGGACATAGCCGGTCTGTCGGTGCTCGTGGCTGCGGATCCCTGGAACCTCTCGCGGCGGATGCGGGCCGTGGAGGAGCAACTCGTGGGCGCACGAAGCATGGAACTCGCCCTCGATGCGGCGGCCGTCGCCCGCCGCGGCTTGGAGTGTTTGGGATCCGGCGAACCCGCTGCCGGCGAACACGACCGTGTGGGACGGACCGGGCTCTGGGAATTTCCCTGGGAGGTGCTGGTCCGCCGGCAGAGCGATGCGGCCCGTGTGCAGGCGGCGGTCGCCCGTGACCTGGCGGTGATGGCCGTGCAGGTGACGCAGGCGACGGGGGGCGACGCGGTGGGAGGGCGGCGGGCCACGCGGGTCGTGCGCCCGCTCTACGCCGCCCGCATCCGCGAATTTCGTGGCGACCTCGATGGGCCGCAGGGGGCGAAGGCGAGCTACCTGGCGGCTCGGCCGGGCCGCCAGGCGATTGCCGACCTTCTCAAGACCGTGCCTCCTGAACAGGCAGACGGTGTGAAGCGGCTCTTCGAACAGATGAAAGAAGACGCCACCTACTGGCTTGGCATCCTGACCTTGGCCGAGGGGCAGAATGCCACGGCCGTCGATTACCTCGGCCGCATGACGCTGGAGGCCGCCCCCGACAGCCGCTGGACCGATGCAGCCCGCGTGAACCTGGCGCAGGCGTTGGCTGCGCTCGGGCGGACGGACGAGGCCGTCACGTTGCTCCGGGAAGATGCTTCGCCGCAGCGGTTCGGCAGCCGACTGCTCGCGGAGGAGCTGGAAAAGAAGCCACGGCCGTAGCACGCGACGGAAATCCCGCCACGGTGGGCAAAAAACGCGTTGAACGGGAGGGACGGGGACCTTTCCTGCCGGGTTTTCCTGCGGCCTCTGCTTCCCGCGTTGCCCGTCGGACACGAAGCGAGTATCGTTGGTGGTTTCCCGGCCGGAAGGTTTCAGAAGAACGGTTCAGAAGAACACAGAGAAGAAAAGATCATGAAAGAAGGCATTCACCCGAAGTATCTCGACACCGTCGTCCGTTGTGGTTGTGGCAACACGTTCATGACGCACAGCACCGTCCCCGAGATCAAGGTCGACATCTGCAACGTCTGCCATCCCTTCTTCACGGGCAAGCTGAAGTTCGTCGACACCGCGGGCCGGATCGAGAAGTTCAAGTCGAAGTTTGCCTCGGCTGGCTACGCGAGCCTGAAGAAGCCCAAGAAGGCGGCCGCCGCGGCCGACGCTCCGGCTTCCTGAACGGCCGCCTTGCAGGGCTCTTCGCACAGGAGGGCGGTTCTCCGGATCCATGCGTGACCAACTCGAAGCCAAGCTTTCCCGGTTCGAGGAACTCGAACGCGCGCTGGTCGATCCGGTGGTGCTTGCCGACCAGTCACGGCTCTCGGCCGTCGCGCGTGAGCATGGCACGCTGGCCCGACTGTCGCTCAAATACCGCCAGTTCGTAGCCCTCGAGCGGGAGATCGCCGAGCACGTCGAGATGGCCTCAGGCGCCGATCGCGATCTGAAGGATCTGGCCGCGGCGGAACTGCCCGGCCTCCGGCAGCGGCGGGAGCAGGAGTGGGACGAACTGCTCGAACTCTGCTCCGACGACGAGGACGCCGACCGGACCCGCTGCATCATGGAGTTGCGGGCGGGCACTGGTGGCGACGAGGCGGCGCTGTTCGTTCGCGATCTCTACGAGATGTATCGCCGCTACTGCACCGAGCAGGGCTGGGATGCCGAGGTGCTCGACGCCAGCCCGACGGAGTTGGGCGGTTTCAAGGAGTTGGTGCTGGGCCTGTCGGGGACGGCAATTTACCGCCGGCTGCAGCACGAGAGCGGTGGGCATCGCGTGCAACGGGTGCCCGACACCGAGACGAAGGGACGGATTCATACGTCGGCCGCCACCGTGGCGGTGCTGCCGGAGCCGGAAGACGTGGAGGTATCGCTCTCCCCCGACGAATACCGCAAGGACCTGTTCTGCGCGAGCGGTCCGGGCGGGCAGCACGTGAACAAGACGGCCTCGGCGGTCCGGCTCACGCACCTCGAAACCGGCATCGTCGTGCAGTGCCAGGATGAGAAGAGCCAGCATAAGAATCTTGCCAAGGCGCTCCGCGTGCTGAAGACACGGCTCTATGAACACCGACGGCAGATCGAGCATGACAAGCGGTCCGCCGAGCGGAAGACGCTCGTCGGGTCTGGGGATCGCAGCCAGCGCATCCGCACCTACAATTTTCCGCAGAACAGACTGACCGACCATCGCATCAACGAGAGCTTCACGCTCGATCAGGTGATGGCCGGGCGGCTGGGCCTCGTGATCGAGGCGATCGAGCGGCACGCGCGGGAGCTGCGCAAAAGCGAGATGGAACGGACCGCCAAGGTTGTCCCGACCTGATGGCCCGTGACAGTGTCGTTGGCCGTCGTCGGGGTCGCCCCGCCCCGGCAACCCTCATGGACGACGTGGAGATTTCCGGATGGCTGGCGAACAACAGACGACTGATGCCTGGACGGTGGGCCGGCTGCTCACCTGGACGACGGATTGGCTGGCGGCTCGCGGCAGCGAGTCGCCACGGTTGGATGCCGAGGTGCTGCTCGCCTTCGTCCGGGGCTGCCCGCGGATCGCGCTCTACACGGCGTTCGACGTGCCGGTGGGCGAAGAGGAGCGGGCCCGCTTCCGAGGGCTCGTGAAGCGGCGTGGCGAGGGGGAGCCGGTGGCCTATCTCGTCGGCAGCCGGGAGTTCTTTTCGCTGCCGTTCGGCGTGACCCCGGCGGTGCTGGTGCCCCGGCCTGAAACGGAACAGCTGGTCATCCGGGTGCTCGATCTCTGCCAGACGGCCGGGCCAGTGGGCGAGCGGCCGCGAATCATCGACGTGGGGACCGGGTCGGGGGCGATCGTGGTGACGTTGGCGAAGCGACTGCCGCAGGCCGAGTTCGTGGCCACCGACATCTCGCCCGCGGCTCTTGCCGTGGCCGGCGACAACGCGAAGCGGCATGGCGTCGCGGACAGGGTCGAGTTCGTGGAGTGCGACCTGCTCGGTGATGCGCGGGCGGCCGGCCCCTGGGACGTGATCGTGAGCAACCCGCCCTATGTCCGTGAGGACGAGTTCGACACGCTCCCCCGCGACGTGCGGCTGCACGAACCGCGGACGGCGCTCGTTGCGGGGCCGACCGGCGTGGAAGTGATCGCCCGGCTGGCTGCTGCGGCCGCCGAGAAGCTCGTTCCTGGCGGCTGGCTTTTGGTGGAGGTGGGGCCTTCCACAGCCACTGCGGCCGAGGAGGTCGTCGCGGGGCAGGCGGCCTTGAGCCTCGAGCCGACGCTCAAGGATATCGCCGCGCTCCCCCGCATCGTACAGGCCCGACGCCGCGGGTGACGTACGCGTTGCGGGCAACACGCCGGGCGGGGTCGGATGAAGCTTCGTTGCCCCCGCTGCTATCGGCGCTCGCCATCTGAGGTATGGATGACGAGCAGCCGTTCTTTTCTCTGATCCGTGAGCTGATCCGTGAGCTGGTTCATTCGTGCGCCGAATGGCTCCGCCGCTGCGTGCGCCGGGAGCCGCTGCCCGAACGGCCGCTCGTGGTCGTCGCCGGGGTAGTGGCGGCCGGCTGTGGTGTGGGAGGCGTGGTCGATCTTTCGCCGGTCATCTGGTGGTTGGCTGCCGTGGGAGCGTTGGTGGTATGGGCCATGGTGGCCCGCCTCGGTCGGCATGGATGGGCGTCGCTCGTGCTGCTGGTGGCGATTGGCAGTGGCACCGCTGGTTGGTCAGCGATTCGGACGAACCTTTTTTCCCACGACGACCTCGCATGGAGCCTGACGTCGTCACCGCAGCCGGTGGCGGTCGAGGGGGTCGTCGTGGAGTCTCCGCGGCGGTTGTCGGTGCCCGTGCTCGATCCGCTGCGGAGCGAGGCGGTTCAGGCGGCGATCCAGCGGCCGTCAAGTGAGTGCGTGGTGGCGTTGCAGGCCGTCCGTCGCGGCGCCTCGTGGCGGACGGCCTCCGGCCGCGCGGCCCTGATCGTCGACGGTGAGCCGCCCGACCTCCCGGCGGGCTGCCGCGTGCGGGTGCTCGGCCGGGGCATGCGGCCTCCGCTCCCGCTCAATCCTGGGGAGTTTGACTTTCGCCAGCGTGCCCGGTCGCTGCGGTGCCTGTCGATCGTGCGTGCCCATTCGGCAGCGTGCGTGCGGGTGCTTTCCCGGCCCGGCGGGTGGTCATCCACGGGATGGATCGACCGGCTGCGGAGCAGCGGCGTGGAGGTGCTGCGCCGCCATCTTTCGCCCGATCGTGCGCCGCTGGCCGCCGCCTTGCTGCTCGGCAGCCGGGAGTCGCTGCCGCGGGAGGACTCGCTCGAATTCCTGGTCACGGGCACGATTCATATTCTCTCGATCTCGGGGCTCCATGTCGGATTCCTGTCACTGGCGCTCTTCACGGTGCTCCGGATGCTGGCCCTGCCCCGCGGCTGGGCGCTCGTGGCGGTGGCCGGCTGCACCGGTCTCTACATGCTGCTCGTGCGGGCAGAGACACCCGTGCTGCGGGCGACGCTGCTGGTCTGGCTGGCCTGCCTGGGAGCGTCGCTTGGAAGGCGGTCGCTGGCGGTCAATTCGCTCGCGCTGGCGGCAATCATCGTGCTTCTCTGGCACCCGCCCGAGCTGTTTCGGATCGGCTCGCAGTTGTCGTTTTTGTCGACGGCGGTGTTGATCGGCGCATCCGCCGCCCTGCCCCGCACCGCGAGCGACGATCCGATCGAACGGCTTATCGAAAGAAGCCGTTCGACCCTCGAACGGCGGCTGCGCCGGATCGGTCGGCAGGTGTTGGAGATGGTGGTGACCGGGGCCGCGGTGTGGGCAGTGACGGCCCCGGTGGTCGCATCCTGGTTTCACCTCGTCAGCCCCGTGGGGCTTGTCCTCAACCCGGTGATCGCGCCCCTGGTGGCGATGGCGATGGCGTGGGGAGGACTGTGCCTCGCGATCGCCCCGGTGTCGACCCCGCTGGCTGCAGCGTGCGGCTGGGCGTGTGACGGCACGCTGCGGTGCATCGGGGGCATCGTGTCCTGGGCTGCCGGACTGCCGGGCGGCTATTACTGGGTGGCGGGGCCGCCGGGGTGGTGGGTGGTGGGATGGTATGTGGTGCTGGTCGCCACGCTGCTCGTCGTGTCGCGGCAACGGCTGAGCCGGATCAGCACCTGGGTGACCGTGGCCGTGGCATGGGGTGGCGTGGGGTGGACAATGGTCGCCGCGCAGGGGGTGATCTTTCCGTCGCCGGCGGAGATGCGGGTGGTGGTGGCGGCGATGGGGCATGGCTGTGGGATCGTGGTGAGGAGTCCGACAGGCCGGTGTCTCGTCTACGACGCCGGCCGGCTGGGAGCGCCGTCCGCGGCCAGGCGGGCCATGGCCGCCGTGCTCTGGCACGAGGGGGTCACGCGGATCGACACGCTCGTCATCTCTCACGCCGACACCGACCACTTCAACGCCGTGCCCGAACTGTTCGACCGGTTTGCCGTGGGCGAGATCGTCGTACCGCCACCCTTTCTGCAGAGCGAATCGTGGGCGGCGGGGGAAGTGTTACGGTTGGCGGGGGCGGCGGGCATTCCAGTGCGGACGGCGGAGGGGGGGGACTCCTTCGCGCTCGATCCGCTCTGTCGCATTCGTGTGCTGCATCCGCCGGTCGCCAGCCGGGCAGCACCCGTGCGCGAGGTGTCGGTTGGTGGGCTGATCAAGGAATCGGCCACGGCACCCGAACCGTATGAGACGCACGACAAGCTCCCGCACGATAACGAGACGAGTCTCGTGCTTGCCGTTGAGGCGGCGGGGCGCCGACTGCTGCTCACTGGTGATCTCGAGGGGAATGCACTGTCGCGATTCATCGCATCCGATCCGGATACCTGCGACGTGCTCGTGGCGCCGCATCATGGCAGCCGCACGAGCCTGCCTCCCGACATCGCGCGGGCCACGGCGGCGGACTGGGTGGTGGTGAGCGGCATCGGATCGCTCGGGTGGCCGGAGGTTCGAGAGGCCTATGCCACCGCGCGGATAGATGGCGGTCGCACCACCGTCATCAAGACCGGGCCCGACGCCGAGTCGACGGGTGGCGCCATCGCATTGACGTTCACCGCCTCCGCCGTTGCCGGGCAGCAGTTTGTGGGTGGTCGATGGCAACGGGTGCCACACGATCCATCGGCCGGTGACTCCGCAAGAACGCCATCCCTGCCCGCGGGCGGTGCTCAGGCCGGATTCTCGACAGGTGTGTCGTCGGGCCGGGTGAGGAGCCAGCCGGCGGCGATCAGCACCAGTTGGCTGGCGACGAAGCCGGCCAACAGCAAGAGCACGCCGCTGGTGAATCCGTAACTGTGCAGGCCGATACCAAGCTGATTGGTCCCGAACCAGCTCCAGGCCGTGATGATGTTGCCGCCGATCGCAAACAGGGCGAAACCACGCGGGCCGAGCCAGCGGTCCCACCGCGCGTGCAGGGCGGCCGCGTTCCAGAGCACGATCATGAGTGCGCCGTTTTCCTTGGGATCCCAGCCCCAGAAACGGCCCCAGCTGTCGTCCGCCCAGAGGCCGCCCAGCACCGTGCCGATGAAGCTGAAGAAGAGCGCGAAGCAGACCACGCCGTAGGTCATGCGATAGAGCTGATCTTCGTATTGCTTCGCGGCCAGGTGGCGTTGCGAAGCCGCCGCCGTCCATCGGCGGGCGATACGGTGCACGATCGAGAAGATGCCGAGCACGCCGGCGAGGAAGGTGGCACCGTAGCCGAGCGTGACGGTGATGACGTGCGTCGAGAGCCAGAACTGCGTGTCGAGCACGGCCTGCAGGACGTGCATCGTGTCGCCGGAATCGAGGCCATAGGCCACCATCAGCGTGAGGGCTCCGCTGATCGCCGCAACGAGATTGCCGATCCCGTTGGCATGCAGCCCCTCGAGCGCCAGGCCCGCCAGCACGCAGGACCACCCGATGAACACCGCGGAGGAATAGAGATTCACCACCGGGGGGCGGCCCGTGAGGTAGATCCGACTGCCGAGGGCGAACGTATGCAGCAGGAGGATGCCGACGAGCATCCAGAACACGAAGCGGTTGAGCGGGCGTCGACCGACGAGGAAGCTCGCGAAGCAGACGACGCCGGCCAGCACGTAGAGCCACTTGGCAAGATCGGTCGGATTGAACCGGTTAAGCCAGGCTTCGTAGGCCGACTTGTCGGCGACGCTGCGGACCTCGGGAAACGAAGCCGTTGCGGCCGTGAAGGCGGTGAGAGCCCGGTTGAAGTCGGTCGGGGAGCGGGTGACGGCACCGAGCAGATCGGTCAGCGGTAGCAGACCGGGGTTCACTTCGAAGGCCGGCTCACCGGGCCGTCCGGCCAGCAGCCGGCCCACGATTGCCGATACCCACGCCGGGTAGAGCGACTGCCACTCCCCTTCCCCTTCACGGGCGGATGTCCCTCCGGCCGCAGACTTCGGGGGGAGTGCCGCGGGTGGATGGCTTGCCTCGATCCGCCGGGCCATCTGCATGATCCGCTCCATCTCGCCGAGCAAGGCCTTTCGGGCGTCTTCCCCCTCGCCCGGATCGGGTAGCCGCGGGGTTTCGTAGCTGTATCGCAGGAGGTCATAGGCCATCAGTTTCTGGTTGATCTCGGAGAATTTCTTCTGCGTGAAGGTGAACTGCTCCGGAAGCACGTCCCGCATCGATTCCAGCTGCTTGCGGAGTTTCGTCAGGCCGGGTTCCAGTTCGGCATGGCTGTAGCGATGCCCCTTGCGGCGCGGCAGATCGAACAGGTCGGTGACTTCCTTCGCGTCGATCCGGAAGACCGGCGCGTGCTCCACCCAGTCTGCGCCGGCCATGACGCCGAGCATCCACTCCGTGGCCGATCGGGTGCCGGTGGGCAGATCGGCGGGTGCACCCTGCGGGGCCTCCCCGGGCTTCGGCATGATCACGCCCGTGCGGTTGCCGAGCAGTTGCAGCGTGTTGCGGGCCACGGTGTCGAGCGGCTTGATCCGCCCCTCGTGCAGCACCGGCAACGCCCCCGCGGAACGCCAGTCATGGCCCCCCCTGCCCACCGATCGGTCGGAGGTGGCCAGCAGGCAGAACAGTCCGACGAGCGACAGGCCAAGGAGTGGCATGAGCAGATCTCGAGCCGTCGGCGCACGAAGCCCCACCGCTCCGCTCGCCTGGCGGTTGTGCATGGTCTGCCGGGCTGGGCGACCGGAGCCGGTGGACTCTTCTCCGTGCGGTCCCGTGAGGCCTCGGTCGTAGCGGTCGGCAAACCGCAGAAACGTGCCGGCGAAATGGGCAAGCATGCCCCACAGCGCGAGGACGCAGGCCACGTAGGGGATGAGCCAGCCCGCGTTCTCCACGACCTGCAGGCCGGTCATCTCGCCGCGGGTGCCGTTGGGGAGTTCGACCTGCGAATACTGGCTCTGGTAGAAGGTTTCCCCGCGGTAGCGGACCGGGTTGTTCATCCAGATCCGCCCATCCTGCTGCGCCTTCGTGGCGGTGTCGGTGAACGTGACATAGGAGGAGAAGTCGCGGGGGGTTTCGCTGGCCCCGTAGTTGATCCGTCGCACGTCGGTGAGCGTGACGGAGTAGGGCTTGTATTGCCGGCGATAGCGGAGTTGCAGACGGTATGGCGCGCCGTCGACGTCGACGGCGTCGACCTCGTCGCCGCCGGCTCCCATGAAGATCTGCGCCTGGTCGTTCAGGAACTGGCTGACGAGGAACGTGCCCAGGTCGGCGCCGGTGGCGCGGTTCGTCAATTGCACGTAGGCCGACGCGATGTTGGGCCGGGAACTCGCGCCCCCCTCGGGAGCCTTGTTCGTCGCCAGCCAGGACTTGCCAAGGCCGGTCGTCGCCTGATTCGGTGCCACCGGGCCCACGCGGACGACGCTCGAGTTCGGAAAGTAGGAGAGCACGCGCACGTCGAACGGGATCTCGTCCGCGACGATCGGATCACCGCCCGAGCGGGCTTTCAGCAGGCGGCCCGAGATCACCGTCACGCGGTCGTTCGTCGCATCGTCGGGGCGGATCACCGCGAGTTCGGTTTCGTCGGTGCGGAGCGCCATCGTGCTCGATTGCCCCTCGATGAGCGCCATCCGCTCCTCGATCTGACGGTCGCCGAAGGCGAACTGCCCCAGCATGAGCAAGCCGACTCCAAGATGGATGAGCACGTTGCCACCGCGGCTGCCGAACACCATCACGAGCCCGGCCAGCAGGATGAGGGCCGCCAGGCTCGACTGGATCAATTGCCACATGATCCGCAGGCCCGGCTCGCCCATCCGCCACTCCTCACCGCCGAAGATGCTGATGACTGCGACCGTGGCGGAGATCGTCGCCGCCAGCCAGAGCACGATCCGCGTCAGCCGGCTGGCATCGCGGCCGGAAATCGCGGCCCAGATCAGCCCTGCCGTCAACGCCACGGCCACGCCCTGCACGAGTCGCCAGACCGTCGCGTAGTCGACCGGCGGCCTGCCCTGCAGGCCATCGGCGTAGTGGCCGCTGAGAATCACGAGGAGCGTCAGCAGCCCGCCCGTCACCGACACGAGCGTGCCTGCCATCAGCCTGGAACCGGTGGCGTGCACGTGAAACCGGGTCAGTTTCGCGGCGATCAAGTTGGCCAGCAGCACCAGCCCGATCGTGGCACCACCCGGAAACGGGAACCAGCCCGTGAGCGTCGAGGGGCCGAAAATCGTCACTGGAAAAAAGTCGGAGAACGGCACCTGGGCGATCCAGCTGTTGAAATACTCCTGCTTCACCTCCGGCAGATTTTTCTCGTCCTGCGCCAGTGTGCCGACGAAGAGCAGGAAGATGCCGGCGAGGAACATCACCACGGTGACTTTTAGCGAACCAGCCGCCCGAAGCAGTTGCCAGAGAATCGAACCCTCCACGCGGCGGGAGGCGCGAGCCGTGGAACGCAGCGTGGGAGTGAAGCCGTGCGAGGGAAGACTGCCAGTTGCCATGTGGGATGGGTCCGTGCTGAGGTGTGCGGCAGAGGGATGGTCAGATGCCCGGCACGAGGCGGCGGGGTCACTTCCACCTGATCGAGCGGATGAACGCGGTGAACGGCTCCCGGAGCATGCGGGCCGTGGCTGCCGGCCCCTTGAACTTCACGAACAGCGAACTGGATGACTCGAGCGGAATCATGGCGGCAAGGATCGCCTGTTGAGGCGCCGCCGCGTCGTCGACCAGCAGCAGGATCGTGCCTTCGGTCCCGTTGACGGGCACTTTCTCAGCCTCCGCGATGGCCTGGGAGACCCGATCGGGGCTCGCCCCAGGCGAAAGCTGCTCCTGCCAGCGGGTGGCGTTGCCCTCGAGCGTGCCGGAGGCGGGGATGATCGTGATTTCGCCGGCATCGGCCGCACTGTCCGGGCCCGTCCTCAACGTCGCCAGCCGCATGCCACTGGCCCCCTTGTCCTGCCAGCCCTCCGGCAGATCGTATTCGAGCGCCAGACTGTTGGACGCCACTGACGGCATCGCACCGGCTGGCGGCCCCGCTGGAGGCCGCGTCGCCAGTGGCGAGGCGCTGGCGGAACGGGGCACCGTGTAGGTGCGCAGGTCATTCGGCTGGATCTCGGCGGCGGGGCGGCAAGAGGCCGTCAGCCCCGCGGCGATCACCCAGCACATGCTGCAGCACAAGGAATGCTTCATCCTTGTATCGTAGCACGATGCCCCGGCGACGGGGATTCCAGGCCCGTCAGCGCCAGCCGAAGACGCTGGAAAGGGGAGTCAAAAGCGGGCTGGAAAGGCTCAGGTCATCCGGGCTGCCGATGGTCCTCATCAGGTCGAACATCACGAAGCCGCCGGTGAGCAGCAGCAGGGAACAGCAGACCAAACCGGAAATCTGCCAGACGCTGAACCGGGTGTCGGGAACGACGGTCGCCGTCGTCAGATCGACGAGGTCGCCGCCCGCGTCGGCCGAGAGCGGAATGTCGCCTGTGAATTCAGAGCTTTCTCCCGCGGCCGTCGCGAAGAAGCTGGAATCGCCCGACTCCGGCTCCACCGCGACGACCGACGCGCTTTCGTCGTCGTCACCGAAGCCGCCCAGATCGAACTCTTCTCCCGCGAGGGCGGTGGCGCCGCCGTCGGCGTACTGCCCCTCGTCGAGCGGCCCCATGTCGATTCCTGAAATGGCCGCGTCGCCGTCCTCGAGGGACAAGCCGCTATCGAGTGCTCCCGACAGGGCAGCTCCCGCATTGGTCACCGAGCCGGAGATGCCCGCGGGATCGATGTCCGAGCCGAGCACCAGCGACCCAGCGGCATTCGAGCCGGTCGCCTGACTGACCTTTGAACCGCCGCCGATGTCGGAGAGATCGATGGCGAGGGTGCCTGAATCGGTCGGGGCCGCGGGTGGGGGTGAGACCTGCTTGGCGGCTGCCGGCGAGGAGAGCGCGGCGATCGAGTCGAGGTCGATTTCCATCGCGTCGACTCCGATCGCATCGCCGGTGGCCAGCATCGTCATGGCGAGCTCGTCCTGCGCGGGCGGTGCGTCGGCGAAGATCGATTCACCTGGCGCCGCCGACGCCCCCGACTTCGCCAGATCGATGGCCAAGTCTCCGCCGAGCGAACCGGCCAACGAGCCGCTGCCGCCAAGGACCAGACTGTCGGGCTGGTCCGGAGTGCCGGGGATCGCGACGCTGTCGGCGAGGGCGATGTTGTCGGCCTGTGCCGGTGGCTGCCGTGCCACCGCGCCGGCATCGAGATCGATCGTCCCTCCCGCCGGAGCCCCCTCCACGTCGTCCAGTTCGAGTTCGAGGGAAAGCCCCGATGGCTCGCTTTGCTCGACGCCCTCGGCGGCCAGTCGATCGAGTTCGTCAATCTTGAATTTGAGCGTCGTCCCGTCGCGCAGGGGAAACAGCCGCTTGCGGTCGACGAGGCGGTGAATCTCGTCCGCGGTCACGCCGAGATGGCGGGCGGCTTCTTCGAGCGGCAGAAATTTTCCGGCCATGGTGCGATTGGATTCCGCTTTGATTCCGCTTGGATTCCGGGAAGTCAGGTCGGGCATCGCGGAACGCCGCAGGCGGCGCGACACCGTTCCACCTTCTGATGTCGACCGCTCAATTATAAGGGTCCACCGCGGGCGGCAAACGCGGGTCCAATCGCTCCACCCGACAGGACCGGCTTGGGCCGTTATTTCGGCACTTCCAGCATTTTCTTCAGGGCGGATGGCTTCGGTTCCTGAGCGTTGAAGTCCTCCACCATCAGGTCCCAGCGGATATCCCGCGTGCTCTTGAGCGTGAGCGTGCCGCTGGCCGGGTCGACGTGGTAGATCGCCAGGGATCGGTTCTGCTGATCGACCAGAAGCAGCATCTGCCGTCCGTCGTCAAGCGGCGTGGCGAGCGTCCAGAGCGGCCCAGACTGGTCCGTGGCCCCCATGGGCAGCGGCCGGCCGGCCCGCTGCGCCGCCAGGCTTCCGGTTCCCAGGCAACTTGCGAGTGCGACCCCTGCGCAGAGGCAGGCTGCTGCGAGCAGGAGTTGCCGAGGATCGACTGGCGCGGAATTCCAGACGTGCCGCATGGAGATGCTGACGGTTTGGGGCAGAGAACGGAGCGTCGGATGCAGGTGCTCGAAGGAGTCTATTGCCGCCGGAAGCATTGTTTCAAGCAGCAACGGTAGATGGCCAATCGGCGCTTGCCCAGATCGCCTCGCTTGCCGCGGCGGTTCGGGCCTGCCCGGTGTTTCCCCCTGACGGATGTTTCGATTCAATCAGTCGGGCAAACCCTACCGATGGAGAGGGAAGTCGGTACGACCATGCGTTCCGGCATCGTCGTTTTCAGCCGTTCCGGAGGACCACCCGCGTGTCGAAGCTCAACTCCCTGGCCACCTTTCTGATCCGTTCGCCGATCCTATGGGGCGCGGCGCTCAGCTTTGGGTTTTTTGGTTTGATCCACATGGGCGTCATCACCAACGCCCTGGTCATCCGGTATCTGGCAGGGCACTGGGTCGAATACGTCGAAGTGGCGATGTTCTTCGTCGGTCTGGCGGCACTCGTCATCAAGGGGGCCGAAATCCGCAGCCAGAGACGCGACGTTGGCGGCGAGTGGCTTGAGCCGATCCCCGAGGGGGGGCAGAATCCGGCCGACGCGCAGGGCCTGGCGGACTCCTTGGTCGAGGCTGACGGGAAAGAGCCCCGCGAGGCGTCATCCTACGTCGTCCGCCGCCTCCGCGAGGCGCTCGACTTGGTGGTGCGGACGGGATCCGCCGATACCCTCGAAGAGCATCTCAAGTACCTCTCCGACCTCGATGCCGCCCGGGCCGCTCAGAGTTACGGCCTGGTGCGGTTCGTGATCTGGGCCATTCCGATCATGGGCTTTCTGGGGACCGTGATCGGCATTACCGATGCGATCGCCTGCCTTTCGCCGTCGCAGCTCGACAACATGACCGGCGTGGTCTCGGGGCTCGGCACCGCGTTCGACACGACGGCCATCGCCCTCGGCCTGTCGATGGTGCTCATGCTCCTCCAGTTCGTCTGCGATCGATCGGAGCAGGCGCTCCTCGGCGAGGTCGACGAGACCGCCTGGGCGACGCTTGCCGGCCGGTTCCAGTCGCTCGCCGGCGACGGCGGCGCCACCCTGGCGGTGGCACGTTTGGCCGAGACCGTCAGCCGCAGCTCGCATCAACTGCTGGAGGCCCAGACGCATTCATGGCGGGCGTTGGAGCGGACGGCTGCCACGCAGCTGGCGAAATCGCTCGATGAAGCCGGCCGCACGCTCAACGAATCGCTCTCCGCCTCGCTCGACGGCACGCTGAACCGGTGGAGCGAGTCGCTCGTCGAGGCCCACGAGAAGCTGCTCTCGCAGCGTGAAGATCGCTGGACCCAGGCGGCCGATTCGCTCGCCGCGGCCGTCCGCGGCCTGGAGCAGCACCATGGCAGCCTCGCCGATCAGACCGCGCTGTTGGGCAAGGTCGTCGATGCCACCCGCGACATCTCCGCGCTCGAGCGAGCACTGGATGCGAACCTCGGCACGCTCGCCGCCACGGGGCGGTTCGACGAGACGCTGGCGACGCTCGCCGCGGCCGTGCAGCTGTTGGCCGCCCGCGCCGGCGACGTGTCGGGCGACGTCCGTCGGGTCGAGTTGCAGTCCGCCCGCCGCACCGGAAAGGCTGCATGAGCCGCAAAACCCCCGTTGCCGGGCCCACGATCTCGCTGTTTCCGTTCCTGGCCGTGCTCTTGTGCACGATGGGTGCGCTGCTGGTCGTGCTCGTGCTCTTCAGTCGATCCGTGCGGCAGAACGAAGCCGCCAAACTCGACGAGGCGCAGGAGTCGCTGGCCGAGGAGCTCCAGCTGACGCGAGACAGCCTTGCCTGGCGCCGCGAGCAACTCGCCGGCGTTCGTGAGCGGACGGCCGAGGAACTCGCCACCGCGCGGCTGCAACTGGCCGGCATCGAGGAAAGCACTCGTGCCCTGCAGGATGAGTTTGAGAAGCTGGAGCGGACGGCGGCGGCGCTGGCGTCTCAGGCCGGGACGGTCGCGGTCGACGAGGAAACGCTCCGCGGACTCGAGCAGCGGCTTACCAGTGCGCGGGAGTCACTCGACAAAGCTCGCGCGGAAGGCAAAACCAAGCCGCCGGCCTATGCTGTCGTGCCCTATGTCGGCCAGAACGGTACGCACCGTCGGCCGCTTTATATCGAGTGCTGCGGAGACGGCGTCTTTCTGCAGCCCGAGGGCATCCGGCTGAGCCCCGGCGATTTCGAGGGGCCTCCGGGGCCCGGCAATCCGCTCGCCAGTGCGTTGCGGGCGGCGCGGGAGCATGTCGTCGCCGCGCAGGGGGGCACCAACGACCGCGCCGCGCAGCCCTACCCGCTGCTGCTCGTGCGGCCGTCGGGTGTGATGGCCTACTACGCAGCCCGCGAGGCGATTCAGTCGTGGGGCAGCGACTTTGGCTACCAGCTCATCGACGAGGATTGGACGCTCACCTTTCCGCCTGCCGATCCGACGCTGGCCCAGGTGGAGAAGCGGGCGATCGAGGAATCACGGGCGCGGCTCGCGTGGCTGGCGGAAGTGCGGCCGAGTCGGCCGGCGAAGCCGTCGCGACAGTATCGGGCTGCCACCACGCGGGGCGGCGTCGTCGCCGACGGTGGGCCGAGCGTGCTCGGGGACCAGTCGCGTTGGGATTGGGCGAACTCCAACCAGTCGGGCGGGGCTGCGGCCGGCGGTGGCTCTGGTGGCGGTGGCCAGGGGCCTGGCGGCACCGGGAGCACCGGCAGCGGTGACGGCACCGGCCCCTCGGGCGGCCGGCGGGGCGACGTGGCCCGTGGCAACGCGTCAGGCGCTGGTGAGTTCAACGGGACGGATCCTGTCGGCGGCGACGCCATCCTTGGTGGCGAGGCGGGCGGCACGGAACAGGGGACGTTCAGTGGCAAACGGCCGGCTGGAGGCGGCGGGCAGTCCGATGCGGCGCTCGTCGGAGGCCGCTATCGCGCCGGCTCCCGATTTGCCGCCGGCGGTGCAGCAGGAACGGGCGGTGGCGCAACGGCAGAAGGCGGCTCTGCGGCCGGAACCGCGCTGGCGGGAGACCCAACGGCGACAAGCGGCGCGGGCGGATCCGCCGGTGCCGGGGGTCGCTCCGCCGCCACGGGCGCCGCGGGCGGTGGCACGAATCAAGGGGGCGGTGGCTCGGCGGGGGGTGGCAGCGGTCCGGCGATGCCAGGGCTCGTGCAAGCCGGCGGCAGCGCCGGCGGGCAGGCCGGCGCTGCGGGGGGAGCGTCCGCATCGGCGTCGCTGGCCCAGTCGCGGGGCAAGAACTGGGCGAGCCTGGCCACGCAGGACCGGCCGATTCCGCTCACGCGTCCCATCCGCCTCGAATGCTCGCTGCAGGAATTCAGG
This sequence comes from Pirellulales bacterium, assembly GCA_044369655.1. Taxonomy (GTDB): domain Bacteria; phylum Planctomycetota; class Planctomycetia; order Pirellulales; family UBA1268; genus CAMCQY01. The sequence continues at coordinate 19,111 of JBILWX010000014.1, read as the reverse complement.
TTGTTCGACGATTCGGGCCGCCGCGTGGAGACGCGTATTGCCGTTCCCGGCGCTACCGCCGAGGCGATCGATCCGCTCGTCGCCGCCATTCATGCGCGGGTCGACCGGTGGGGCATCGCGGGTGACCGGATGTATTGGAAGCCGCAGTTGGTGCTTTCCGAAACCACCGACGGCCGGTCGCGGCGCGAGGAACTCGAGCGATTGCTCGCCGACAGCGGCCTCGACACGCGGTCGAGCGACGTGCGGGATGTGATCCGTCCCCTGCCCCCCATCGAACGCACCACCGGGTTGGTGCCCAGCCGTTGAATCGTGGAGTCCGTGCGATGCCGCGTCCCAAACCAGAAGACATCAGCTCCGCCGGTCAGGATTCGTTCCTCGACGTCGTCACCAACATCGTCGGCATCCTCATCATCCTGGTGATGCTGGTGGGGGGGCGGGCGCGGAAGGTGATCGTGGACGCGATGCCGTCGCGCAGCGACCGCGTGGCCACCCTCGAGCAGGATGTGGACCTGCTCGATCAGAAGGTCTCCCTGGCCGAGAGCGAGATCGAGGAACTGGCCGCGCAGGGACGGACCGTGGCGACGGCGGCTGCTTTTGCCGGCCAGGCGCGGCTGGAACTGGCCACGGCGGTGTCGGCGGCCAAGGTGGAGGTCGAACGGCGCAAAGGGGAGACGGATGTCGCGAAGGTTCGGGCCGCCGAGGCCGTCGCCCGCCGCAGGGAGTTGGAGGCCGAGATCGAGCGGTGCACGCTCGAGGCGGAGGGGCTTTCGCACCTGCCGGCCACGACGAAGGAAGTGCTGGCCTACCCGACGCCGGTCGGCCGCACCGTCACGGGTGACGAGATTCATTTCCGTCTGGGCGAGGGCCGAATCGCATTCATTCCGATCGAGGATCTCTTCGAACTGGCCAAGTCGCAGACGCGACGGCATTCTGGCTCCATCGCCGAGATGGCATCGCGGATCGAGTCGGTCGGACCAGTGCAGGGATTTTCACTCGACTACGTGATCGAGGCGAAGATCGACCAGGCCCGCGGGCAGGTGCTGATCCGGTCGCGGGAATGGGTGGTGCGGCCGGTCGGCGTGGGCAACGGCGAGACGGCCGCCGAGGCCCTTTCGCCCCGGTCGCGGTTTCGCCAGGTGCTCGCGGCGGTGACGCCCGAGACGACCGTGACGCTCTGGTGCTATCCCGACAGTTTCGATGCCTACCGCGCCATCCGCGAGGAATTGCATCGGAGCGGAATCCCCACGGCCTGCCGACCGATGCCCGAAGGCGCCCCGATCGGCGGCTCCACCGAGGGCAGCAAGTCGGTGGTGCAGTAGGGCACGCGCCCGCATGCGTTTGCCGCCGGGAATCCGCGGCGATACTGAGCTTCCCGGATCCAGGAGGGATTTTCTAAGCTTCCCGGATCCAAGGGAGACCCTCACATGAATACTGTTTTGTGGCCGCTGATTGCGGTCGCGTCGTGGCTGCTCACGGTGGGCGGCGGGATCGCGTCGGCGCAGGTGCAGGCTGTGGATCCGCCGCCGGCGGCTGCAGCGAATCCCGTGATTTCCGCGAATCCTTTGGCCGATCTGGCAACGATGACCTACCAGCCGAAGGAAACCGCCCCTGGCGCGGTCCGCCTCGCCGGTTCGAGCACGTTGCAGCAAGCAGCGTCGCATTGGGCGCATGGATTTCATCGGCTCCATCCCGATGTCGAGTGCTCGGTCGCAAGCGGAACCTCCGAGGACGGCTGGAAATCGCTCGTCGAGGGCAAGGCCGACGTCGCGCTGCTGAGTCGGCCGGTGACGGATGCCGAGAAGGCGGTGTGGCAAAAACATGCCGACAAGCGGCTGGTCGTCGTGGTGGCGGCATTCGACCGGCTCGTCTGGATCGTGCACCCGTCCAATCCGATTGCCGAACTGCCCTGGTCTCCCGAGACAGGGGTTCTGCGGCCCGCCGCCGCGGGGGCCGCCGGGGCCGAGGCTCTGGCAGCGACCCACTGGGATCGCCTCAATGGGAACGCCGAGTGGAAGGATGTGGCCATTCGCGTTCATGGCCGGGGCCTTGGGTCGGGCACGCGCTGGCACATGGATCGCTTGCTCACCGGGGCCACCTCCTGCCAGCTCGCGATCGCCGAGCACAAGACGGAGGCCGAGTTGGTCGAGGCGGTTGCCGCCGACAAGGGAGGGTTGGGCCTGGTCGGCGACGAGCATGCGCACTGGCCGGGCGTGAAGCGGCTATCGCTGGTCATTCCGGCCAATGCAGCGCCGCTGGCCGATGCCGTCGTGGGATCGGACCGAACGCCCGATTGCCGGCCGTTGTTTCTGGCAATGGCAGTGCCGAAGGAGGGTGGCCTGTCCGGCCAGCTCCGCGAATTCATGGCCTACGTGTTGAGTTATTCCGGTCAGTTGGATGTGGCAAAGGACGGGCTGCTGCCGCTCACTCGCGGTGAGATTCACTCCCAACAGGAACTGCTCGGCTGGTCGATGGCGCGGTGACGAGTCGCCGAGGCGGGGTGGTGTCCTGAGGCTGCCCGGTGGTGCCGAGGTTTTCAAAGAAGGGTTCATGAGAAGGGTTTCAGGCATGTCTTCCATCAACAACCACTCCTGGTTTTGTGCACGGTGTGTCGGCCGGCGGCTGGTGCTGTCGGTCCTGAGTGTGGTGGGCGTTTTTCTCGTCATGGGGCCACGCATGGTGGCGGCTCAGACTGCCGACGTGCGGGCCCGTGAGCCGGCCGTCGCGGTCGGTCCCGCCGGCTCTGCGGCGCCGGCCGCCTATCCGCTGGGCATCATGGCCCGCAACACGGCCACGGGCGTCGAGGTCGTGAGCGTGAATCAGGGGTCGGTGGCACAGGCCGCCGGGGTGCAGTCTGGAGACACGATCGTCACCGTGGCCGGCTATCAGGTGGGCCTCGTCGGCGACCGGCTCTACGACGTGGGTGACGAGGTGTCCCGCCGTGTGGGGCCTGGCGGTCAGGTGCCGCTGTTGATTCGCAACGGCCGAACCGGCACGCTGCTGCTGACGCCGGCGCAGTTCGGCACCGCCTCGCGGGCCATCAGCGGCGTGCTGAATGCCCCCCAGGGGTTGCAGGTGCCATCGACCGCGGTGATCACGGTGCGGCTGCTCGACATCACGGAGCCGCAGTGGCGGGACGTGGCCCTCACGCAGGGCCAGCTGCCGGTGGCGCGGGGGTTTCCGGTGTCGTATCGGCTCGATCCGCCGGTGCCCACGCCGCAGCACCGCTACGCGGTCGATGCCCGCGTGGAGGATGCCGGTCGGGTGCTCCTGCAGACGGTTTCGCCGGTCGCGATCGCCTCGCTCGACCGCGAGCAGCGGGTCGATCTCACGGTGGCAGGGCAGGCCGTGCCGGCGGCGCCGGCCGTGGCGCCCAGCGCCCAGATCCAGCAGTGGATCCAAGCCTATCTCGGCCGGCCGCCGCGGCCCTACGAGACCGAGGTCTGGCTGGCCGACCTGCAGCAGGGCAAGACGCTCACCGACGTGCAGGCCGGCATCCTGAGCAGCTCGGAATATTTCGAGCGGCAGCGTTCCAATCGGGATCTCTACGTCGCCGACGTGTTCCGTCAGCTCTACGGCGTGCCGCCCACGCCGGCGCAACTCGCCGATCTGCAGGCCCGCTACGATCGCGCGCAGGGCGTGCGGCTGCCGTTCGTGCAGCAGTTGCAGCAGCAGCCGCGGTAGAGGCACGCCGCCAACGGTGCCGTAGGGGAGGGGTTGACGGACCGTCCTTCCGGCAGCAGACTCCCTTTTGGTGCAACTAAACGGGAGTAGGCTCCAGAATGGACGACACCTTTCGGCGTCTTTTGCGTGTCGATCTGCCAGTGAGGCAGTCTGCATTCCTGTGGGGCGCCCGCAAGACGGGCAAGTCGACGTTTCTCCAAGCAGCGTTTCCCGGAAGCCTCTCGTATGACTTCCTGAAAACCGACGTCGCTCTGGCCTTCGGTGCCCGTCCCGCGCTGCTCCGTGAACGGTTGCTCGCCCGACCGGCCGCCGAACTGACCCGCCCGGTCATTCTCGACGAGGTGCAGAAAGTGCCCGGCATTCTCGACGAGGTGCATTGGCTCATCGAAAACCGCAGCCTGCAGTTCGTTCTCTGCGGCTCGAGCGCTCGGAAACTGAAGCGGGGGCGGGCCAATCTGTTGGGTGGCCGGGCCTGGCGGTTCGAGATGTTTCCGCTCGTCACGGCGGAGTTCCCGGCGGCGGACGGGCCCCACGGCCAGTTTGATCTCCTCCGGGCACTCAACCACGGCCTGCTACCAGCCCATTATCTCTCATCACATCCGCGCCGGTCGTTGGAGGCCTACGTCCGCGATTACCTCAAGGAGGAGGTGTTCGACGAGGGACTGACACGAAACGTGCCCGCGTTTTCGCGGTTCTTCGAGGCGGTCGGCTACTCGCACGGAGAACTCGTCAACTACGCCAATATCGCCCGCGATTGCGGAGTCGATGCCAAGACCGTCAAGGAATACTTTCAGATTCTCTGCGACACGCTGCTCGGTCGGCTGGTCCTTCCCTTCAAGAAACGCCAGGAACGACAGGTCATCGGCAAGGCACCCAAGTTCTATCTGTTCGACGTCGGGGTCGCCGGGGCACTCGTGAAGCGGCAACTCCACGAACCGCGGGGCGAGCAATTCGGACGAGCGCTCGAACACCTCGTGCTCATGGAGCTTGCCGCTCACTGCTCGTATCGAGAGCTCGGATACGACATCCAGTTCTGGCGGACCAAGTCTGGAGCGGAGGTTGATTTCATTCTCGGGCAGGGCGAGGTCGCCATCGAGGTGAAGGGAGCTTCACGGATCGATGATCGCGACCTGAGGTCGCTCCTGCTCTTCGGCGAAACGCACGCTCCTCGGCTCTCGATCCTCGTGAGCAACGAGCCGGAGGAACGGGTCGTGCGGGGCGTGCACGTCATGCCGTGGCGGCGGTTTTTCGAGGAGCTCTGGGCCGGCCACATCATCGGTTCGCCGTGAGCGTTCACTCGCACGATTCTCGAATACTCCCAGGGGTCGATCCCGTCGCTCACGCTTCGGGCTTCGATCAGCATCTGGCCTGATCAAGTGTGAGCGCCACAGGAGTGCCGAGGCGCGCGTTCAACCGCGCGTCGGCCCGGCCCTCCACGATCGCCGCTTCGATGAAGCCCTGCGAGCCGACGAGCGCCACGGGCGTGCCCAGGGGCGCCTCGCCGTAGGTGCGCACGATGGTCGTGATCTCGTGCGGCCCCACGCGGAGCCGGCCGGCGGCTTGGAGCCGTGGCAGGAGCGAGGCAGGAAGGTTCGTCACCAGGTTGCCGAAGGCATCGATGTGGATCACTTCGCCCTGAATTCCCGCGGGCGTTTCCTGATGTGAGGGCCAGTGCAGGCGTGCGAGGTCGTGGAGCGGGGCACCGAGTGGCTCAGGGTGCAGGCCGTCGAGCAGTTGCACGGCCAAGGGCGCGAGCACGTCGCGGCCGTGAAACGTCGCCGCGGCATCGCCCGGAACCGTGATGCGTCGCGCCGCTATCAGTGGCAGTCGCTGAAGCGCGAGCGTCAGCACACCGTTGTCGGGGCAGAAAAATTCCTGATGCGACTCCGAAGTGCCGAGCCGGGCCCAGACGAGACCGCGGTCGGTGCCCACGCCGGGATCGACGACCACGATATGAAGCGTGCCGGATGGAAACGCCGGGCAGCCCTGCCCCACCAGCCATGACGCGGCGCGGATGTCGTGCGGTGGCACGTTGTGGGCGATGTCCACGAGCGTGAACGGAGTGTTGGCGTGGAGGAGCCGGCCTTTCAGTTCGGCGACATACCCGCTGCCGGAGCCGAAGTCGGTGGTGAGCGTGACGACGCGAGTCATGCCGCTGGCCGTCCTCCGCCCTCTTCTGATCCACCCTCTGCAGCCGTCACCCCATCGCCCGGATCAGGTCGAGGCAGGTGGCCCGGATCTTCCCGGGATTGACGTTGGGGTTTTTCTTCTTCGCCTGGCCGATCAGTCCGGCGGCGGCCTGTTCCTTGCCGCTCTTCACGTCGGCCACGATTTTCGGGTTGGCCGCCAGCAATTCGCGGCACAGTGCGATCACGTCGTCGTCGCTGACGGCCGCGATCCCCATGCTCGCCACCACGTCGTCGACCGAACGGCCGCTGGTCACCATCTCGGCGAAGATCTCGCGGCCACGGCTGGTGTCGAAGTCGCCCTTCATCACGCGGCCGATCAGGTCGGCCAGCCCGGCGGGCCTGATCGGGAAGGCGGCGACCGAACCGTTGGTCTCGTTCAGGATGCGGAGCACGTCCTGCTGCATCCAGTTGCTCGCAACCTTGCCCTCGCCCACGCGGGTGGCGAGGTCTTCGAAGTAGTCGACCAGTTCACGGCCCTGATTGACGAGCACGTCGGCATCGTAGGGCGAGATCTTCCACTTCGCGGCGAGCGACTTGCGGAGCTGCACGGGCGGTTCGCCCATCGAACCGCGGATCGCAGCGACCTGCGATTCCGTCACCGTGACCGGCACGAGGTCGGGTTCGGGGAAGTAGCGGTAGTCGCTCGACTCCTCCTTGTGCCGCTGGGCGCGGGTCACGCCGGCCGGATCGTCCCAGCCGCGGGTCTGCTTCGGCGTCTTGCCCATCTCGGCCTTCGTCGCCTGCCACTCCTCCCACTGCCTGGCGGCTTCATAGGTGAGGGCCCGCTCGACCGAGCGGAAGCTGTTCACGTTCTTGATCTCGACGATCGGCGTCTTGGCCACGCGGCCGTCGGCCTGCGGAATGTGCAGGTTGACGTTGGCGTCGACCCGCAGGCTGCCCTCCTGCATGTTGCAATCGCTCACGCCGAGATACACGAGCAAGAGCTTCAGTTCGTTGAGCCAGGCCCTCGCCTCCTGCGGGCTCCGCAGGTCGGGCTGCGTCACGATCTCGCACAGCGGCGTGCCGGCGCGGTTCAGGTCGATGCGGCTGTCGCCCCGGCCGGCGGCCTCGTCGTGCATGCTCTTGCCGGCATCCTCCTCCAGATGCACGCGGACGATGCCCACGCGGCGGGGCTCGAAGGCGCCCTTCGGATCGACCACCTCCAGGAACCCGTCGCTCGAGAACGGCAGGTCGAACTGGCTGATCTGATAGCCCTTCGGCAGGTCGGGATAGAAGTAGTTCTTGCGGTCCCATTTCGTGAACGGCGCGATGTTGCAGTTGAGCGCAATCGCCGCCCGGAGCGCGAGTTCGAAGGCATGCCGATTCATCACCGGCAGCGATCCCGGCAGGCCGAGGCAGGTCGGGCAGACCTGCGTGTTTGGCGCACCGCCAAACTTCGTGGAGCAGCCGCAGAAGAGCTTCGTGCGGGTCATCAGCTGCACGTGCACTTCCAGGCCGACGATCGTGGTGTAGGGAGCGGCGTTGCTCATGCCTTCACCTCCCCCGCGGCCTTGGGCCGGCGGCGATGCCAGTCGGTGAGCCGCTGGAAGCGGTCGGCCGCCTGGAGCAGGAGCGGCTCGGCCAGCGGCGGGGCCTGCAGTTGGAAGCCAATCGGCAGACCCGACTTCGTAAAGCCGCAGGGAAACGAAATGCCGCCGACGCCGGCCAGGTTTGTGCCCACCGTGTAGAGGTCGACGAGATACATCGCCAGCGGATCGTCGGTCTTTTCACCGAGCTTGAAGGCGGGCGTGGCCGAAACCGGACCACCGATCAGGTCGACCGTCTGGAATGCGTCGAGGTAATCCTGACGGATCAGCCGCCGCACCCGCAGGGCCTTGGCGTAGTAGGCGTCGTAGTAGCCGGCGGAGAGGGCGTAGGTGCCGAGCATGATGCGCCGCTTCACCTCCGGCCCAAACCCCTCGGCGCGGCTGCGGCAATACATCTCGACGAGCGGCGATTCGAAGCCGTCGGCCTGTCCGGGCTCGGCCCGGTGCCCATAGTGCGCGCCGTCGTAGCGGGCGAGATTACTCGATGCCTCGCAGGGCGCGATCAGATAGTAGGTGGGGATGCCATACTTCGCGTGCGGCAGTTGCACGTCGTGCACCGTGGCACCCGCCGCCTTGAGCGCGGCGAACGCCTCTTCAACGCCCTTGGCCACTTCTGGATCGAGGCCCTCGGCATAGTGCTCCGGCACGCGGCCGATCCGCACACCGGCCAGCGGCTTGTCGAGCAGGTCGGTGTACCGTGGCACGTCGGCGGCCAGCGACGTGGAGTCGCCCGGATCATGGCCGGCGATCGTCTCCATGATCAGGGCGCAGTCGGCGGCGCTGCGGGCCATGGGGCCGATCTGGTCGAGACTCGATGCGAAGGCGACCAGGCCGCGACGGCTGACGCGGCCGTAGGTTGGCTTCAGTCCGGTGATGCCGCAGAGCCCGGCGGGCTGCCGGATCGAACCGCCGGTGTCGGAGCCGATCGCCACGGGCGCCATGTCGGCCGCCACGCAGGCCGCCGAGCCGCCGCTCGATCCGCCCGGGGCCCGCGACAGATCCCATGGGTTACGCACGGGGCCGAACGCGGAATTCTCGTTCGAGCCGCCCATCGCGAACTCGTCCATGTTCGTCTTGCCCACGAACACCGCATCGGCCTTCCTGAGCCGGGCGACCACGTCGGCGTCGTAGGGAGGCCGGAATCCCTGCAGCATCTTCGATGCGCAGGTGGTGGGCATGTCGGTGGTGCAGAGCACGTCTTTGAGTGCGATCGGCAGGCCGGCCAGCGGTCCGACCGGTTTTCCGGCCTTCCGCCGGGCATCGATGTCGGCCGCCTTGGTCAGCGCTCCCGCCCGGTCGACGGCGAGGAAGGCGTTGATCGTGCCGTTGGTCGCCTCGATCCGGTCGAGGAAGGCGGTGGCGCACTGCACGGCGGTGATGTCTCCCTGCCGGAGGGCGGTCACCAGATCGACGGCGGACAGTTCGGTTGGTTGCATGAGGCTGTGGGGATCGCGTGCGGTGGGCGGCAGCGAGGCGGTGCCTCGTTCGAGGGGCGGTCGCTACGCCGCCCCTGATTCCCCCAGTACGGCCGGCACGAGGAAGCACTCGCCGTCGTGCCGAGGCGCCGATTGCAGGGCCTCCGCCGTGGAGAGCGAGGGGGTCGGTTCGTCGTCACGGAAAACGTTTTGCGTGTCGAGCGGATGGGCCAGCGGCGCCACGTCGGACGTATCGAGTTCGCCCAGCATCGACACGAAGCCGACGATCTTCGACAGCTCTCCGGTCATCCGCTCGAGGTCGGCGGCGGAGACGGCGAGCCGCGCAAGCGACGCGACTTTTGCAACGTCCTTCGCCGTCATCGGCTGCGGTGGAGTGCTCACGCTGAGGCTCGGGGGTGTCGTGGGTGGCTGTGGGGAGTCGCCAGCGGTGCGGGGAAGAACGTGTCGTCTTCGGTCAGGAGGAGGGCGAGGTGGGCAACACGCAGGACGGCGAGGCCGACCCTCGTGGCCCAGACCAGATCAAGGCCGAGCCCGCGGACCCGATGGCACCGCTTCCTCGGCGGCCGCCTTTGCCTTCTCGACGGTCGGCAGCCGGAAGGGCTTCTGGCGGACGAGTTTCGTGACCTTGCCACCCTTGATGCACTGCGTGCAGACCAGCATGGTGGTGTTGGTGCCACCGACGGTGACGCGGAGCCTCTGGAGGTTGGGCTTGAATTTCCGGCGGGTGATGCCCGTGACCTTGGTGCCGACGCCGCCGAGGTACTTCGCCTTACCGCGAATGGTGACCTGATTGCCGACGGAAAAACCCTTGCCGCAGACCTGACAGGAACGTGCCACGGGAACAACTCGTTGAAAGAGGGAAAAACTTGTGAACCGGAACGTCAGAGGATAGCCATTTGGCCGTTTTTCGCAAGATGAGCCGCGAAAACGCTACGACCTCACGAGCCGCAGCACTTCCTCGTGCACGAGCCCGTTGGTGGCCACGCCGTCGCCGGAATCGATTCGCGGCCGGCCTTCCCAGTCGGTGAACCTTCCGCCCGCCTCGGTGACGACCGTTTCCACGGCTGCTGCATCCCAGGCGTTCATGATCGGGTCGATCATCACCTCGGCACGGCCGGTGGCCACCAGCAGGTAGCCGTACCCGTCGCCCCAGGTCCGCGTCAGCAGGCAGGCGTCCTCGAGGCGGTGACGGGCTCCCTGTCCCCTGTCGGGGCCATCGGACCGCCGCCGGAACGACGCGAAGTCGCTGGTGCACAGGAGCGACTCTGCGAGCCGGCTCCGAGACGAGACGCTCGCCCTCGTCGGCGCAGCCCCGCCGACCGCATGCCAGGCGCCGCCGCCCGTGGCCGCGTAGACCAGCTCATCAAGCGCGGGGATCGCGATCACGCCGAGCACCCCCCTGCCCTCGTGGCGGCAGCCCACGAGCGTGGCGTAGAGCGGCACGCCGCGAATGAACGACTTCGTGCCGTCGATCGGATCGACCACCCATTCGAAGCCCGACGTGCCCGCCACGGTGCCGGTCTCTTCGCCGAGAAAGGAGTCCTGTGGGAAGGCGGCCAGGAGCTGGCTGCGAAGCTGCGCCTCGGCGGCGCGGTCGGCTTCCGTCACCGGCGAGCGGTCGTCCTTCTCGATCACGGCGAGGTCGGCGGCATTGAACCAGCGACGCGTCAATGGAGCAGCCAGCCGGACGGCAGCGAGTGCCGTCTCGAGCCGTCGCGAAACGTCGTCGGCGAGCAACCGATGGGGCGTTGGGGTCGTCATGGGGCGTGGTCTCCAGCCGCGGGGGGCGGGCTTCGCAGCGACACGAGCAGCATCAATCCGGCGCCGATCACCAGCCACGTGTCGGCGAGGTTGAAGATGGGCCAATCGATGATTCCCTCGAGCTTGAAGTGGATCCAATCCCGCACCGCGAGCACCGCCTCGCCGCGGCGTTCGAGCGGCGCGTGCCAGTCGAGGCCGGGGAGGCCGAGCCGGTCGTAGAGGTTGCCGATGATCCCGCCGGTGATCAGGGCGAGGGCCACGAGCAGCCAGCGGTCGGTGCGGGTGGCGGGACGGGACACCATCCAGAGGATGCCGCCGATGGCAGCCAGCGAGACGGTCGCAAACACGGCCCCGAGTCCCTGGCCCATCCCGAAGAGGGCGCCCTCGTTGAGGTTGGTCTCGAGCGATAGCATGCCGGGCACGAGCACGATCCCGGGTCGTTCGCCGGGCATGCCCAGCCGACCGAAGATCACCGACTTCGTCGCCAGATCGGCGATCGCGGCCAGGGCCGCGATCGCGAGAAACGTGAACCAGCCACGGTGGTGGGGCGGGGCTGCCGGTTGGTTGGGCATGACAGCCGGCGGGTGGGTCAGCGCGGCTGCCGCGGCCGTCCGGCCGAGGCGCCGCCGGGTCCGCCATTCTCCAGTTTCTCGGCGCAGCGGATGCAGGTGGGGGCGAAAGGAATCGCCTCCAGCCGCTTCTTGGCGATCACGCCACCGCATTCCTCGCAGGTGCCATACCGCCGGGTGCGGATTCGTTCGAGCGCCTGCTCGACGAGGTCGAGCGTGTCTTCTTCGGTGGCCATGAGGGCCAGCGTGAATTCCTGCTCGTAGGCGTCGGATCCGATGTCGGCCATGTGGATCGGCATGCTGGACAGATCGCCGCTCGACTCCGAGCGGGTCTTCCGCAAGGCTGCGTCGGCCATGGTGGTGACGTCGCCCCGCAGTCTGGCCCGCATCGCCTGAAGCGTCGCCTTGAACGCCTTGGTCTCCGCCGCTTTCATGGGTTTTGTCCCGCGCTGCCTGCCGATGGATCTGTCCCGCGCCGCCTACAGCCTGGATGCAAATCCGCCGCTCCTTCAAGCCCCGGAGTCTAATCGCCAACGTCCCAGGCTGTCAAACTGGCAGCCCTCCGGTGGGCTGGCTGGGGGGCCAGCCTGTTTGGGGCGGACAAACGGCTCCGGAAAACTCTTGCTGGTCCGAAAACCTTGACCTAGTCTTTGGGGGTGCCGTGGCTCGGCTGTCCCGCCGATCCGACGGCGAAACTCTTTCCACAGCCGCCGGCATGGCCGTGCCGAAAACTGGCCTAGGGTTCTCCTGGAGTTTCACCCAGTGTCCGTCGCCGCCCGCACCGATCTCGCGTTTCAGCAGTGCATCTCGCCTGCCTGCGGCGCCACGTTTTCGGTCGACGAGGTGCTGACCGCGTGTCCGGTCTGCGGCAACCTGCTCGACGTGGAATACGACTGGGAGCGAATCCGGCCGCCGACCTCGTTCGAGGTGTTCGAGCGGAAGTGGATGCGGCGCAGCGATCCGCTGGCCTACAGCGGCGTCTGGCGGTTTCACGAACTGCTCCCCTTCGCGCCCCGGGAGTCGGTGGTGACGATCGGCGAGGGGCAGACGTTGCTGGCCGCTTCCGACGGCGTCGGAGCGTATGTCGGCATGCATCCGGGCCGTCTCTTTTTGGAGTATGAGGGGCTCAACCCTTCCGGCTCTTTCAAGGACAACGGCATGTCGGCGGCCTTCACCCACGCTCGTATGATCGGGGCCCGTCGCGCCGCCTGCGCGTCGACCGGCAACACGAGCGCCTCGCTGGCAGTCTACTGCGCCGTCACCCGCCTGATGCGGGGCATCATCTTCATCGGTTCCGGCAAGATCTCCTACGGCAAGTTGTCGCAGGCGCTCGACTACGGCGCGCTCACGATCCAGATCGCGGGCGACTTCGACGACGCCATGGCCCGCGTCAAGGAAGTGGCCGGCAAGCTCGGCATCTACCTGGTCAACAGCGTCAATCCCTTCCGGCTCGAAGGGCAGAAGACGATCATGTACCGGGTGCTCGAGTCGCTCGGGTGGGAGGTGCCCGACTGGATCGTGGTGCCCGGCGGCAACCTCGGCAATTCCAGCGCCTTCGGCAAGGCCTTCGCCGAACTGCGGAAGCTCGGCCTCATCGACCGCGTGCCCCGGTTGGCCGTGATCAACGCGGCCGGCGCCAACACGCTCTACGAGCTCTATCACAAGCGGGGCCTGCGTTGGGAAGGCGGCCGGGCCGACCTTTCCCCCGCCTGCCACTACTACGACGAACTCGATCGCGACAAGAAGCGGGCCGATACGATCGCCAGTGCGATCGAGATCAACCGCCCGGTGAATCTCAACAAGTGCCTGCGGGCGCTCGAGGTCTGCGACGGCGTGGTCCGCGAAGTCACCGAGCAGGAGATCCTCGACGCGAAGGCGCAGGTGGGGGCCGGCGGCCTCGGCTGCGAGCCCGCCAGCGCCGCAAGCGTGGCCGGAGCCCGGCAGCTCGTGGCCGAGGGCGTGATCGGGCGGGACGAGCGGGTGGTCTGCATCCTCACCGGCCACCAACTCAAGGACCCGACGGCGACGGTGGCCTACCACACCACCGACCAGAAACTCTTCAACGAGGTGCTCGGCAGCCGGGGCGTGAGCCGGGCGAGTTTCGCGAACCGGTCCGTCAGCGTGAGCAACCGGCTCGACGAGATCGTGCAGGCGATCGATCTCTACGGCTGACTCGGCCCGCCGGTTCTCGCCCCCCTTGCTCGCGCTGCGGGCTTGGATGCATGCGGAGTTCCATGCAAGCCGACTCCCGCCATCACGACGCACATGCCGCGCCCGCCTTGCGGTTCGCCACCGTCGCATGGGTGCTGCTCGACTGGGCGGCCAGTGCCTTTTCGACGGTGCAGATCACGCTCATGGTGGCCTACGTCGAGCGGGTGGCGTTTGCCGGCAAGCCGTGGGGGCTCTCCGGCGGCGTCGTCTGGGCGTGGACGTTGGCGGTGGCGATGCTCATTTCCGCGGTGACCGCCCCCTTCCTGTCGGCGTGGGCAGATCGAACACGGCGACATAAGACCGCCCTGATGGCGAGCGTGGCGGTGGGCAGTCTGGCCCTCGTGCTGCTCGGTGCCGTGCCGCCGGCCGCACGGCTGGCGGTGGCCGCGAGCATCGTGGTGGCCGCCGTCGGCTTCGACATGGCCGCAATCTTCACCGGCAGCCTGTTGCCGCGCATCGCCTCGGGGCCCGCGGCCGACCGACTCTCCGCCGGCGGTTTTGCCGCGGGCTACGCGGGCGGTGCGTTCGCGCTGGTGGCGGCGACGGCGATCGTGGCGGCGCATGATCGGCTGGGGCTGACCACGCCGGGGGCGCTGCGGTGGGCGTTCGTGTTCACCGGCTGCTGGTGGCTCGCGTTCTCGCTGCCGGCGGCCTGGGCGCGGTTCGGCGTCGACGGACAGGCCGACGGCGACGGACAGGAACTGCATGCCGCGTCGTCGGGCGGCGAACTGCTCGCCTTCGCGCGGTCGTTGATAGCGCCGTCGCGTGACGGTCAGGTCGACGTGGCCGGCGTGGCCGGGCGGCCGCTGGGCAGAGTGCTGCTCGGGTGCGTGCTCGTGCTGGGGGCGGTGCAGACCGCGATCGCGCAGTTTTCGAGCGTGGCCCTGGAGGAATTTCATCTCGAGGGGACGGCGCTCGTGTGGTTGGTGCTGCTCGTGCAGGCGGTCGCGTTGCCCGGGGCGATCGCCGTCGGCTGGTTGTCGGCCCGCTTGAGTCGCGACGGGGCGCTCGTCGTGTGCCTTCTCGGCTGGATGATCGTGCTGGCGCTGGCATGCCTCGTGCAGACGCCTGCGCAGCTCCACTGGCTGGCGGCGTTGTTGGCGCTCGTGCTCGGCGGCGTGCAGAGCGCGATTCGTGCGCTGGTGGCCGAAATGGCGCCCCGCGGCCGCTTCGCCGCCACGTTCGGACTCGCCCAGGTCGGCACGAAGCTCTCCGGCTTCGTGGCCAGCCTGCTGTTCGGCGCGGTGCTGGCGGCGTCGGGTCTTCCGCGGGCCGGTCTCGTCACGCTGTTCGTGCAGATCGCCGCCGGCTGGTGGCTGCTCGCACGGCGCCGCTGATCGCCTCGGCCGATCGCCGAAGCCGTGGTCGAACGGAGAAGCCAACGCCATTCACGGCCGAGGTCATGACGCGACCGGAGCCGTCGATCAACACTCCTTCGAGAAACAAAATTCCAGGCCGCGTGGCGAACGATAGAACAACTCAAAACCTTTCGACTGGATCCTGTGGATGCAGTCGGCAGTCTTGTGAATGCCCTCTGCGCCGTAGAAGCGATGGTGAAACTCGATCAGCAACTGTCGGATGGGGATGCCAGCATCCAGGATGTCGTTCACCACCCGGTATTCGGCACCCTCGATGTCGAGTTTTAGCACGTCGACCTTCGATATCTGCAGCATGTCGATCAGCGACGAGAATGTCCGCACTTCACACGCGGTGCTCGTTTTGTGTGGGCCGGTGTGGTTCATCACGAACGAAACGCCGTGTGTCGTGGGTAACGAAAAATCCACGAAGCCATTCGAGTCGGAAAGGCCGAACGGGATCACTTTCATCGCGTCGGGGACGTGCTGGGATTGCAGCCAGTTCAGCGCTATAGGTGTAGGGTCGAACGCGTAGACGGTGGCGCCGAATCGTTCGATCATCGCTTTGTCCCAGCTGATGTCGTTTCCGATTCCAAACGACAATACAACCGGGTTGCTGCCGACACGTGTTTCGTCAACACACCATTGACCGTCGCCATTTCCAAGGCAAGCGAGCTTCGCCGAGCGCGTGGCGATCGGGAACGGCGATCCTTCGCGAGCCAGTTGCCAGGATTGCTGAGCCACTTCTCGCTGCCGATGCCACGCGTCACGAAGTCGGCGGTACGTTTTCAACAGCCGCAAAGGCACGAAAGACTTGATGGTTTGCCGGAAGCTCATTGGATCCCCTGACCCTGGACACGGTGAAGCACGCCTGGGACGGCTCTGCGAGGGCAAGAATAGGTCGGTCGAGGGCCCGTTCGCAAGCGGTGGACGGGATGGCGACGGTTCACAACACGCCGCCAGAAGCTACCGAGCCAGCGGGCGATTCTTCAACGCCCCGAGGAGCCCCAGTTCGAAGCCGCGGGCGACGGCCTGCGCTCGGTCGGACGCGTCGAGTTTCTCCATCAGGCTCGCCACGTGCCAGCGGACGGTCCGTTCCGAGATGCCGATCAGCCGGCCGATCTCGGCGTTCGTGAAGCCTTGTCGAATGAGGCCGAGCACCTCGAGTTCTCGCTCCGACACGCCGCTCGTGTCGGCAGTGACGTTGAGCTTCACGGTGGCAGTGCCCGGCACGAAGGTCTCGCCGCGAACCACGGCACGGATCGCCGTGGTGAGATCCCCGCGTCGCGAGTTTTTCTGCACGTAGCCGCTGGCGCCCGCCTCCATCGCGTGTTTCACGTCCTCGGGGGCGTGTGACGAGGTCAGCATGATCACGCGGGCGTCGGGGTGGGCCCGCTTCAGCCGCCGCACCGTTTCCACGCCGTCGAGACCATCCATCATGATGTCCATCAGGCAGATGTCCGGACGGTGGAGCCGCCAGAGTTCGATCGCCGAAAGTCCGTCGTCGGCCTGCGCGACGACGGTGAAGTCCGGATCGGTCGAGAGCAGGTTCGCCAGTCCCATGCGCATGATGGGATGATCGTCGACGAGCATGAGGCGAATCTTTGCGGCTTTCACCATGCGAGAGTTTTCGCTGCGGGGGAGTTTCCGCCGAGGTGCGCGGCCCGCATGGGGCGGGGCAAACGCTTGCGGACTGCCAGCATTGTCGCCCTCATCCGGGCTGGATGCCACTGGCGGATTCGCCAGGTGCCGCCCGGTCTGCTTGGCGGTTCCGAATTATGCCAATTCGGCGTCGAACGCCTGGCGGGAAACCCGCGCCCGAAGCGTCGTCCCACGGCCCGGGCCGCTGTCGATCGTGAGTCCGCCGCCGAGTCGCTCCACCCGCTCCCGCATTCCCATGATGCCGAAATGCCCTTCGTCCAATCCCCGCTGGGTGCCCGGGACGAACCCTCGGCCGTCGTCTGCCACCGTCACGTCGATGGTGCCGGCGGACTCTCTCGCCTGCACGAAAATGGTGACCGAGGCGGGCCGGCCGTGCCGGATCGCATTGGTGACCGCCTCCTGGATGACAAGCAACAGGTTACCGGCCACGAAATCGGGAATATCGTCGAGTCGGCCCTCCGTCGTCGCACTGATCCGCACGTCACAGCCGTCCATCATGCGAGCCACGATCGCCGCGAGCGCGTTCGGGAACGTCCGTTTCTCGAGCGGCAGGCTGCGAAGGGCCCAGACCGATTCCTTGAGCTGGCCGATCGCGTGATCGATCATCCGGTGTGCCACGTCCACGTGCCGCTTCGTTTCGGTGTCGCCGTCGCCGCCGCTGGCCTCGCAGGCCTCGAGCTGGTAGCCGATGCCGCCGAGCGTCTGGAGCAGCGTGTCATGCAGGTTGGCCGCGAGCCGGTTGCGTTCACGGAGCGTGGCGTCGAACTCCACCGCCGCGTCGCGTCGCTTCCGCATCTCACGAGCGAGCGATGCCGACTGGGCCGTGACCTGCCGCCGAAGCATGACGACCCAGCCCAGTGCCGCCAGCAGCACGGCCGCAAGCGCCGCCATCGACTGGAGCAGCCGTCGCGGCGTCCACCAGGAGGGCGGCCGCACCACGACCACGTCGTCCGCCGACCGCAGCAGGATGCCGACCCGCCGCACGCTCGGCCGCACGCGGTAGTCGTAGAACAGGTCGGCCCGCACCACGCCGGTCAGGGCCACGTCGCTCCCGGGCTTCAGCCGGAGCAACGCCGCCGCGTCGGCGGCTTCGAGCAGCGCCTCGAACTGGGAATCACCGTCGACGAGCACGAGCTGGCAGCCGCCGTCGGTGGCATGCGCGTCGAGCAGCCTTCCCGGCACGGTCACGAGCAGGCCATCGTCGACGGCCTGATTCTTCCGGATCGCGTCGATCGTCGTCTCGATCGCTGTCGGCGGCTCCTCCGCGGCCAGTGGATTGACGATCGCCTCCTTGAGCCCCGCCACGCGGCGGTCCATCGCCACGAATCCCGCCACCTCGACGCGGTCCCCCGGCCGCAGCGGGGCCGTTGAACGAGTTTCGACCCGCACGCCGCTGCCGTTTTCTTGGATGTAGAAGCATTCGCCGGGCTTGACGAATGTCGTGACTCCCTCCACCCGTCGCCGGTGCCGGCCCTGTCCGGCAGACCGGTATGCGGCCAGTTCGGACAGAGAAAGTTTCGGGGCTGCGAACGCGGCGACAGGCGGTGCCCTCTCGACTACGATGTCGTCGCGGCCGTTGAGATGGATTCGCGGCGAGAGAAATTCGCCACGATAGTTGTAGCAGGCGCCGCTCACGCCCCGGACGCGCACCTCCGCGTCGACGATCTCAGCCGGATCGTTCGGGAAGGCTTCCCGTGGGACGAGCACGCCGAACTCGCCCGGCTGGCCGTCGACGAAGAGCATCCACCAGCGGCCGTCCTCGACGAGCCGAAATCCTTGCACGATACCGTGGGTTTCGATCCGCAGATGGTCGGTGGCACCACTGAAAAGTTCGGAGTACGTCACCGTCGGGCACGGAGGGAGGGGGCGACGGCCGAGTTCGTGGAGCGATCGCGGCATGAGCATGGTGCTGAAGAGCGCGTCGCGGGTCGGCACGCCCACGACCTCGACCTCCATGCCGGGCAGGGCCGTCGGCGCAAGCGGCGGCTCGCAGTTCTCGAGGATCTGATCGCGGCGGGCGAACGTCTCAGTGAGCCAAATGCCGCCGGTGTCGTCCTGCACGACGATGCTCTGGTCGTCATGCCACGTCACCACTCCGCGGATCCTCACGTCGCGGCGGGCGGCGAGCCCCGCGTCGGAAAGATGCTTCAAGGTGGCGATTGGCACGAGCGGTGGCGACTCCGCCGCAGCCGGCTCGCCGGCGTCGATGGTGCCCCATGCCACGGCCATCACGGTGATACAGCCCGCCAACCACGCCCGTAATCCCCAAGTCATGCCTAAAACCGTTCGGTTGTGAAAAAGAGTCTCGCGGTGGCCGGGGCTTCGTCACCACTGCCCTGACGTAGTCTACATCCGCCTTCGGTCGGCCCTAGCTTCACGACCGAGGCTTCAAGCCCTAGGGTTTAGGAAGACCAGGGCCGATCCCCGGGGGGGCCACGTCGTTATCGACCATCAACCTAATGGCACCTGGCGCATCCGCCAGTTGTAGAGCCGGGCGGGTTCTGGTGCAGTGACGTGCGGGTCATTCCATTCTTGCTGCCCTGTCGCCGCCTGCATCCCGTCTTCAGATGTCGATACACCCCATGAACACTTCCTACCTGCCCGCTCTCGTCCGTGCTCTTTTCGTACTCGCCGCTCTTCGTGCTCCGGCAGGAGGTGCGGAAATCATCCTCCCGCAGGGCCGCAACGCCTTCTACTCGC
>JBILWX010000256.1:0-3229 GCA_044369655.1 Pirellulales bacterium | reverse complement strand
GGCCTCTGTGAAGCTCGTGCCCGCCCGAAGTACGTTGCAAGAAGTCACGATTCCCGTGGTCGGCGACGGCCGCACGGTCGTGGTCGCGTTGCCAGGCCACAGCCTTGCTCCGGATGCCTACACCGTGCAGCTCGACGGCAAGCCGGTGGCGAAGCTCACGGTCTCCGCCGGAGTCTGGCAGTCGCCGCTGATGGTCTCTCAGACCGGACCGCTCAAGGAAGGCGGGGCGAATTTCATCCTGGGGAATTTCTTCGGCTCCGGTCTCGTCGGGCCCGACGGACAGCCCGATCCCGCGCCCCGCGGCAAGCGTTCGTCCGGCCTCACTGCTTTCGAAAACGCGATCGCCAAGGACCTGCCGATGGTCGTCTATATGTATTGGACAGGCTACGTCACCCACAAGCCGTTCGGCACTGAGCGGAGCTGGGCGGCGGCCGACATGACCGAGGCGATGCGGCTGCTTTCGTTTCGCACGGCGCAAAGCCTGCGGAAATATGCCGCCAACGTCTCGGCGGTCGGCACGCTCGACGAGCCTGGGCTAGCGTGGGGCAGAACCCCCGCCGGGGGCATGGCCAGCGGATTTCCGAACTGGGACGAGCGAGCCTGGTACGAGTCGCGGGGCTGGTCCTACACCGCCGATCCGGGCAGCCGCGACGCCGCCGATTGGATGCGTTACATGACCATCCGCTGCGGCATCATGAAGGAGCAGAACAGGCAGGCCTGCAAGGATTTGAAGAGCGTCTGGCCGTCGATGGTGTTCGCGACCGATCTCTACGCCCCGCACGCGATCATGGATGGCTGCGACCCGCTCAATCAGGAAATCAACGACATCCCCACCAGCCACATCTTCATGGACTGGGGCGTGGGGAAACTCGGGGCGCTGAGCGGCTCATACCTCGAGAAGTGCGACGCCCCCTCGCGCAAGCTGGCCCATGCCATGAATGGACAGCTCTTCGGGGCGAAGGTGCCGCAGCCCAACCAGACCGATGCCTACCGCGCGATGCTCAACGCCCTGCTGATGGCGGGATTGCACGGCAACTGGTGGCTCAACATGACCGGCATGAAGGCCGAGGACCTCAAGAGCGTCAACGAGCCGGCGGCGCGGCTGGGGCCGCTCTTTGCCGGTGCTGATGTGAAGGGGCACGACATCGCGGTGCTTTGGAGCTTCACCGAGTGCGCCATGCGGCAAAAGGAGATCGCCGCCCGGGAAGCCACGAAAAAAACGGGCGAACAGATCAAGCTGATGATCGCCTCTCTGCCCGAGGATACGGCCGTGAAGGATGGTCAGGTGACGGCCAGTGCCTATAGCGTCGGGCAAAACTACAAGGACTGCATCCTTCACGCCCATCAGGCGATCGCCCGCGCCGGCCATCCCGCCCACATCCTGCATGAAAGGCGGGTCGCCGAGGGCTGGCTAAAAGATTACAGGGTGCTCGTGATCATCGGGCAGACATTCGACCTGCCGGCGGACGTGCGAGCAGGCATCGCGGCCTTCCAGCAGGCAGGCGGCACGGTCATCACCGACAAGGGCACGACCGTGAAGTTCGACAACGCCGTCGCCACCGACGCCAAGCTCGAGGACATCGGCTGGCGGTGGGGCTCCGTCTTCGGGACGAAGAGCACCCCCGAAAACAAGCTCTCGAAGAAGCGGGCGTCGCTCTATGCGACGAACTTCTTCATGGACGAGCCGGCTCGCGCCGCCGCGCCGCTCTTGAAGGCGACGCTCGCGAAGACCCGGGCCCGGCCGGCCATCGCCACGGATTCGGTTCACCTCGCCGCCGAACGCCATCGGGCCGGCGAGGGAGAGCTGATTCTCGTGCTCAACGCCTGCGACACGCTGCCCGACATCGCCGACGACGCGGAATATTGGATCTACAACTACGCCGCCCACGAGGCGACGTTCACGCTGCAGGGGCTGCCGCCAGGGGCTGTCGTCTGGAGCGTGGAGGGGCCCGACTGGCGGAAGGCCGGAGAGGTGTCGGCGGCTGCGGCACCGATCAAGGGCAGCTTCGCCGCGGGGGAAATGAAGGTGTTCGTGGTCGCGCCGCGGCGGCCCACCGGACTCGATCTCACCGCCGTGGCGAAGGATGGCGCCCTGTCGGTCGACGCCCGCCTCCAGGGCCTGGCGATGCCTTGGCCATTCACGCTCACCGTCACCGCGCCCGACGGGAGCATCCTGCATTCCTGCTTTCGCGGTACCGACGCGGCGGGGCGGTTCGCCGAGACGCTGCCGCTGGGCAGCAACGCTGCGGCGGGCGACTACGTCGTGCGGCTGGAGAGCCCGTTGGCAGGGCTGACCGCTTCCCAAAAGGTGGCATGGGCTGGCGGCTCGGCGGCCCGGCCGCAGGTGGTGCAGGACCAGGCCCGCGTCTTTGACGAGCCGGTCATCGCCGCGTTCCTGGCCACCAAGCCGGATCTCGTGGTCGTCTACGGCAACGACGGCCAAAAGGGTTTCGCGGAGAGGCTTGCCGCCGATCTTGCGGCCCGTGGCATCCCGGCCTCCGCGAAGCCCGAGTCTGCGGTGCTGCGGAAGGTGGCTTATCCGCGGGTCTGGAATCCGAAGGCCCGTCTCTGTGCCGCGAGCGGCCCGGAGAAGCAGCCGCCATCCGCCGCGAAGGCGGAGATTCGCCTCGGCATCGACCGCGAAGGCAGGCTCACGAGCGCGACGGCCGACGGCAAGGCCATCGATTGGAAGACGCCCGACAGCCTGGTGACCATCATTGGCGATGGCTTCGTCGACTTCGACAACACCGACATGGAGACCTGCTACGAGCCGGGAGTGAAGCTCTTCATCGACGACAAGCGAAAGGTCACGGTGCTCAAAGGCGAGACCACGCTCGTGGACACCACGCCGGAATTCAGACGGAAGTGGGCCCGGCCGTGGACCCGGCTGACGACGTACCAGGGTGTCAATCAGTATCCGGCCCAGCTGCCCGAGGCCTTCACGACCGATTCTCACCTTGTGCTGTTGGGCGACTCGTCGTCGGGCACGGCCGTGGCGGCCCTCCAGGCCAGCGAAATCCTGCCGCAGGTGGCCGACGCCGCGTATCCGGGGCCCGGCAGGGCGATCGTCGAGTTCGCCTGGTCGCCCTTCGCCGTGGAAAAGAACGTGATCTTCGTCGGGGCGACGGATGAGGGCGGACTCGATGCTGGCGCAACGGCGCTCTTGGGGCTGGCGGCTGCGCGCAAGGCAGCAGGCCGAAATCGATAGGCCACCTGTCGGATCCGCCAG
>JBILWX010000196.1:0-5115 GCA_044369655.1 Pirellulales bacterium | reverse complement strand
AAGGCGAACCCGTTCGCGTCGATCGACGCCACCGGCGTGGGCCAGTTGATGCAGATCGCCGTCGAGCGCGGCCGCAAGACGCGGAAGGACATCAAGCTCGGCATCTGCGGCGAGCACGGCGGAGATCCCCACTCGGTGCTCTTCTGCCATCACGTCGGGCTCGACTATGTGAGCTGCTCGCCGTTCCGCCTGCCGGTCGCCCGGCTGGCTGCGGCCCAGGCGGCGCTCGGCAAGACGTACTGAATACACGCAAAACATCGGCAACCTGCCGATTTTCGCTTGATACACGCGAAACATCGGCATCCTGCCGATTTTCGCTTGGAGTGCAGGCGTGGCATCGTGCCACGCCTGCTTCACGGCAAGGCTCGGCATCCTGCCGAAGCGCAGTCAACATCCGAGTGAGGGAAGGCCCGGGCACCGATCCGCGGTAGCGGATTGGTCGTGCCTGAGCGAACGTCCGGCGACGGGGCGTGGGCAGCCCCGAACCCGTCACAGCTTTGAAAACTGAATGCCCAATCCGGGTGTCGCAACGATTGGACGCGACACCTGAGGACGACGGGCGCGGCGGCCCGCTACATTAGTTCCATGCCGCTCACGCCCGAAGCCCTGATCCTGGCGCCGATCCTCGTGCTGGTCATCGTGCTGTGGGTGACCGAGGCCCTGCCGCTGGCGGTGACGGCGCTGCTCGGGGCCGTGGCGTGCGTCGTGGCGGGGGTGGCACCGGCGAAGGAGGTCTTCCGTCCATTCGCCGATCCCTTGATCTTTCTGTTCATCGGCTCATTTCTGATCGCCGAGGCCATCCGGCTGCGCCGCCTCGACCGGAGACTCGCCTACGGAGTCTTGTCGGTTCCCTGGGTGGGGGAACGGCCGACGCGAATCCTTGCCGGCGTGGCGCTGGTTTCCGTGCTCATCAGCGCCTTCATCTCCAACACCGTGACGGCCGCCATGATGATGGCGATCGTGACGGGCATTCTCGGTGCGGTGGAGGCCGCGTCGGCCGGGCACGGGAGGCCGCCGGGCCAGGCCTTTGCCACGAGCCTGTTTCTCTGCGTGGCGTTCGCGGCGTCGATCGGCGGCCTGGCCACGCCGATCGGCACGCCCACCAACCTGATCGGACTGGCTTTCATCCGCGATCAGGTCGGGGTGCAGGTCTCCTTTTTCGGTTGGTGTGCCATCGGTATTCCGTTGGTCGCCGTGATGGCGACCATCGCCGTGGCGGTGCTTGCCCGGATGTTCCCGGCGGGGGTCGAGCGGCTGGAGGGGATCGGCAGCTACGTCGCCGCCGAGCGGAAGCGACTGGGCGGCTGGACGGTCGGCCAGCGGTCCGTGGCGGCCGCATTTGCGATCACGGTGGCGCTCTGGGTGCTGCCGGGAATGTTGCTGCTGGCGCTCGGCGCGTCGCATCCGCTCTGCGTCTGGCTGGGAAAGCGGCTGCCTGAGGGGGTGGCGGCACTGATCGGCGCAATCCTCCTCTTTCTGCTGCCGGGTGACGTCGGCGATGACGGCCGCCGCCGGCGGGCTCTCGAGTGGCGGGAGGCGCGGATCGACTGGGATATCGTGCTGCTCTACGGTGGCGGCCTGGCGCTGGGAGAGCTTTGTTTTTCGACGGGGCTGGCGGGGGCGATCGGCAGGTCGATCACGGGCTGGATACCAGTCGGTGAGTGGAGCGGGCCGGTGCTCGTGGTCGTGGCGGCCGTCGTCGCGGCGGTGACCAGTGAATTCACGAGCAACACCGCCAGTGCGAACATGGTCGTGCCGGTCGTCATCGCCCTGGCCCGGGCCACCGGCGTCGATCCGCTGATGGCGGCTCTCTCCGCCACGTTTGCCTCGAGCCTGGGCTTCATGATGCCGGTGAGCACGCCGTGCAATGCGATCGTCTATGGTTCCGGCCGGGTGCCGCTGCGGGCGATGATGGCCAGCGGCGCGGTCATCGACGTGGCGGGGGCGATCACGGTCACGGCCGCGATGCTGCTGGCGTCACGATTCTGAACCGGGCTCGTCGCCCTGGTCACGGTGTCCCCCGCGACAATACCGCGGTCCGGCCGGTGCACGCCCTCCGGCCGGACCGCGTCAGGGGGGTCGACTTCCGCTGCCACGCAGGTGTCGCGGCGATGGGGCTTCGGGACTCGGGCGGGCCGGGCCGCGGGTCGCGCTAGAAGCCTCCCTCGATCGCCGCGCCGCACTGGTGGCAGCGGGGTTGCACCGGCGGGACGGGCGACGGCAGGTAACCCTCCCGGCACAACGCATGGAGTCGCGGCAGGCAGGGCGGCAGCGTCACGCAGCCGCTGTGCTTCCAGTGGAGCTGCTGGAAGGGGTTTGCCTGAAAGACGCTCGAGCCCCGGCAGCATGCCTGCGGCTCGCCGCACTGGTTGCCCCGCACATTGCCGTGCCACGGTGGCTGTTGCCACGATTGCGGCGGCTGGCCGCCTCGGCAGCCGCAGTCGCCCGCAGTTCCGCCAGTCGCACCGGGGGCCAACTGAGGCTCCGTCACCATGATCGACGCCTCCGCCTGGGCACCGTCGAGTTGGGCGGCCTTCACGGTCAGGGGCCACGAGGTCATGGCACTGACGGCGACGGCAAACAGCAGCGGGCGGACGATACGCACGGAACAGGCTCCCAGGACGGCTTTTGAAACACCCCACGGTCCACGCAAGCAGTTTCGTCGCGGAGGGCTGCTCCAGATGAGAGGTCAGGCAAACAGGTGGGAAGATGCTGTCTGAAACGATGGTGCAGCCGGCCGCTTGACAGCGACCTGCACACCGGTAGCATATGCAAAGTAGTTGCATCTAGGTCGCCTTGAACCTCCATCCCATCGCCCCCGTAGAATCTTCCCTGGAGCCACGGACATGAAACTCTCCCGCCACGCCTTCACCTTGGTCGAACTGCTCGTCGTGATCGCGATCATCGGCACGCTCGTCGGCTTGCTGCTCCCGGCCGTGCAGTCTGCCCGTGAGGCGGCCCGCCGGGCCCAGTGCACCAACAATCTCAAGCAGACCGGCCTGGCGCTGCAGAACTTCCACGACGCTCGCAAGGCGCTGCCCGAGGGCTGGCTGTGCGACCCCGCGGGCAATCCGCCCGACAACCATCATTCCGAGGAAGGCCGCGGCTGGGGCTGGGCGTCACGGATCCTGCCCTACATGGAGGAGGACGCGCTCTTCCGGACTCATATCGAGCCGAGAATCAGGGCCACGACGGCCAACGCCATCGCGGACCTGGTCGCGGCGAACCCCGCGGCCGTGCAGACCGTGATTCCGGGCTTCCTCTGCCCGTCCGACGCGGGCGCCGGCAAGCCGACGTTCTTGCCGGGCGAGGAGGGGGGCACAGACAACGACCACGAGCACCCCGACCAGACGCTCGGAGCGACCACGTACTCCCGCACGAACTACGTCGGCATGTTTGGAACGAACTCCTGGGAGGCCCACGAAGAGGATGAACACGGAGGGGGCGAAGAGGAGGAGCATCACGAGGAAGGCGAACCCTATGACGGCAACGGGTTGTTCTTCGCCAACAGCCGGATGCCCTTCCGGCACGTCAGCGACGGGTTGAGCAAGACGATCATGGTAGGCGAACGCGATTCCCGGATCGGTGGGAGCCTGTGGATCGGCATGGTGCAGGGACTCGCCGAGCCGATCGGCCGTGTCGTGGCCCACGGGCATCATGTCCCGAACGGGAATCCGGCGGAGCAGCATTTCGGCGACTTCTCGAGCCGGCATCAGGGCGGTGCCAACGTCGTCTTCGCCGATGGCCACTGCGACTTCATCGCTGAAACCGTCAACGAGGAAGTCTTCCACAAGCTGTGCACCCGCAAAGCGGGTGATTGAGGTCGCACGGAGACGGGCTTTCCGACGGACCTCCGGCCGAGCCCTCGTCTGCGGGACGTCGCAGCGGTTACCATGGTGGGAGAGGTGATCCCACTTTGAAATGCATCCTGCTCGAGTACGGCGCCGAGGAACCGTTGGTTCTGGAGGTGGATGACGAGGCGATCGTGGCGGACTGCCACGGGCCCGAAGGCGTGGCTGGCGACGCGGCCAGGCAGTTGGTCTTGGCGGCGGTCGACGATCCCGCCGAGGGTCCGGCGCTCGAATCGCACGTGGTGCCTGGCGACCGGGTGGCGATCGGGCTGGCTGGCGACCTGCCGCAGGCGGCCGTCGTGGCGACGGCCGTGGCCGAACGCCTAACCGCGGCCGGCGTGGCAGCGGCCGATATCACGGTGCTGCGTGCCCCGCCGCTCGAAGGACCGGCACTGCCGCTGGCCAGGGCTGTGCCCGGCAGCGGCGGGACCGCCGAGTTTGACCCGGCCAACGAGCCGCAGACCTCCTACATGGCCGCCGATGAGGCTGGTCGACCGATCCATTTGGCGCGGGCCCTCGTGGATGCCGATGTGGTGGTGAGCGCCGGCGGATGGGGCTGGGACGCCGCGTGTGGCGGCTCCTCGCTCGAGGGCGAACTCTGGCCCACGTTTTCACGGCAAGCCTGCCGGCGGGAACTCGTGCGATCCCTCGCCACCCGGGGCCGGCTGGCGCTCGACGCCTGGAAGACGAGCAATCATGAGGCGACCTGGCAGCTGGGTGTCTGCGCGAGCCTGCGGCTCGTCGGCGGCCGGGGTGACTCGCTGGCAGCCGTGGCCTTCGGGCTGCCGGAAGCCGCGGCCCTGCGAGCGCGGAAATTGGCCGCCGGCTGGAGACCGCGGGTGCGGGCCGCGGCCATGCTCACGATCGCATCGCTTTCGAATGCCGGCGGCGGGATGGGCCTGCTCGTGCGGGCCGTGGCCGCCGCGGCCCGCGTGACGCATCCCAGCGGGACGGTCTGTATCGCCAGCCGGCTGGCCGAACGGCCCGGCGTGATCTTTTCGCGCTGGCGGGAGGGCGCGCCGCTCGACATGCTCGTCCGGGAGGCGGTGGCCACGGGCGACCCGGCGTTCATCGCCGACGCTTTTCACACACGATTTTTCGCCCGGGCCCTCGGCGACCGCCGGCTCGTGCTCCTCTCCGATCTCGACGAGGCCACGGTCGAGGAATTGGAGCTGGGCTTCGCGGCGACTCCCGAGGTGGTGGAGCGGCTCGCGCACCGCGCGGAGAGCGTCGCCGTGCTCCACGAGGCCGACCGGATGCTCCC
>JBILWX010000076.1:0-16686 GCA_044369655.1 Pirellulales bacterium | reverse complement strand
TCCTGCGTGGCGATCGCCGCGGCGACCGTCCGCTTCTTGAGGTCGAGCACGCGGGCGTCACCGGTGTGGGCGGCCATGTGGACGAGGCTGTCGATCAGCATCCCTAAGCCGATGAAGCCGCCCTTGTGTTTGCGGTCGATGAAGGGCTGGACGAAGTCCCGCTCGATGTTGATCGCCAGCAGGTTGTTGTCGACGGTGACACCGATCCGCCGACCGATCTCGCCCCCCAGCTTGATCGT
Source organism: Pirellulales bacterium (assembly GCA_044369655.1). Classification (GTDB taxonomy): domain Bacteria; phylum Planctomycetota; class Planctomycetia; order Pirellulales; family UBA1268; genus CAMCQY01. The sequence continues at coordinate 16,447 of JBILWX010000076.1, read as the reverse complement.
GCCCGGCTGCAAGGGAATCAATGGCTCCGCGGCACCGCTGTCGACGGCGACGAGGCATGCAACGGCACCGCAGCAGACGAGAGTCGCCAGGCAACGCCGGGGGGCCGCTCCCAGCCATCGGTCACGAGATAGGAAACGCATCGAAGACACTCCTCTGGCAGATCGCGGCTGGGAATCACGGCACGGGCCAGCCGATCTCTCTCAGCGTCCGTGATCCCGCCCCGCATGGGAATAGCCAAACGTGCTTGCGTCATGGCTTTTTCTGCACGGGCACGTTCTCCGGAAGCCCCCGGCGGAAGCCGGGGGGTGACGCGTGGCGATCACAGGCGGGGCGGTTGGGCAAATGGCCGGATGGCGATGGATCGCGTCATCCCCTCGCTTCCGCGAGGGGCTTTTGTGATGGGGGCATGGTCCGGGAAGCGCCGGGGAGGGGCGCACGTTCCCCCGAAGCCCCCGGCGGAAGCCGGTGGGGTGACGCGTGGCGGACACGGGCGGCGGCTTTCACCCCCTCGGCCGGTCTTGGCATTCGAGCACGTATGCCACCACGTCTTCGACGGCCCGCGTGTCGTAGAGCAATCGCTTGCTGCCGTCACGCGTCCACCAACGCGGACGCCTTCCCGCGCGACTCGACAACTCCCGCGAACACCATGCCTTGAGGGATCGCAACACTTCCCCCGGTGGCCGCTCGCCCGCCGACACGACCACGTGCACATGCGTGGGTCGGCAGTTGACGGCACGCAGCTGCCAGCCTCGAAACCCGCAATGCTCGCGCACAGCCGCTTCGACGATGCCGCGGTCATTCTGGCCGAGTTCCACACGGGCGTCACGCAGGGCACGGGCCGCATGAAGGGCGAGGCGGTGGCTTGCCTCCCGCATCACGCCGCGGGCATCACACCAGCCGCGATCGTCGCCGGGGAGCCATGAGCCGTAGGTCGTCCATGTGAGGAAGAACGCCATCGGACCCGAGCGGTATGGCAGACCGGCCTCGCTTCGCATGTCGCGAGCATATGTACAAATGAATAGTTATGCAAGAGGCCGGTTGGCAGGGCCGGGCGTTCCCCCGAAGCCCCCGGCGGAAGCCGGGGGTTGACGCGCGGCGATCATTGTTGGCGTGGTCGCGTTCGCGTTCGTTGGTGGTGGGGCGGGCCGGGGCGGTTGGGCAAATGGCCGGATGGTGATGGATCGCGTCATCCCCTCGCTTGCGCGAGGGGCTTTTGGGGGAGGGGCACACGTTCCCCCGAAGCCCCCGGCGGGAGCCGGGGGATGACGCGTTCCCCCGAAGCCCCCGGCGGGAGCCGGTGGGGTGACGCGTGGCGATCACGAGCGGGGCATTTGGGCAACGGGCCGGTTGGTGATGGATCGTGTCATCCCCTCGCTTCCGCGAGGGGCTTTTGGGGATGGGGGCATGGTCCGGGAAGCGCCGGGGAGGGGCGCACGTTCCCCGGCATCCCCCGGCGGGAGCCGGGGGATGCCGCGTGGCGATCACGGGCGGGGCATTTGGGCAACGGGCCGGATGGTGATGGATCGCGTCACCCCCTCGCTTCCGCGAGGGGCTTTTGGGTGGGAACCGCTTGCGGAATGGCTTTCTGTACGGGCCGCCCCGCGTCAGGGCCGCTGCTTGGTGGTCATCGACTTGAGATAGGCGGTTGGCGACACGCCCTCGAATCGTTTGAAGGATCGGGAGAACTGAAACTCGCTCGAATAGCCGAGCCGGCGGGCCACCTCTCTCACGGTGAGCCGCTCGTTGACGAGCAGTTTCTTGGCGGTCTCGATCTTCACTCGCACGATCGTGCGGTGGGGCGACTCGCCCGCGAGGGGCGAATAGGCATGGGCGAACGCCGAGGGGCTGAGTCCGGCGTGCGCTGCGAGCTGGGCCACCCGGAGCGGTTCGTCGATCCGCGAGCGGATGTAGCGATCGATCCGCGCCACGAGATCGCCCGCGCTGGCGGGCTCGGAAGACTCCCGCACCAGCCGCAGCCGCGATTCGAGGCCCTGCGACGTGGCGACCAGTCCGATCAGGTCGAGAAACGCGGCCTGTGCTCGCAGTGCATACCCGGGCCTGCGGTAGTGCACATGCCGGCTCACCTGCCGCAGGTGGTCGGCGAGCAGTTGATCGGGGTCGAGCAGGTGGCAAAAGCCGCCGTCGGCGGTGAGGTCGACAAACGCCTGTTCGAGCTTGCCAGAGAGCGAGAAGATCACCCACGACTCATGCTGCGAGCCGGCCTTCGACTGCCACTCGTAATACCGCAGCTTCGGCCGGTACAGAGCGACGGTGCCGGCCTTGCGGGTGAACGTGTCGCCAGTGCCGATGCGTTGTCGCTGGTCGCTGTGGATGATGTCGAGCACCCAGCCCGGCCACCGCGACGGCACCCAGCGGGTCTTCGGGAACGGTGTGAGGCCATCGTTCGCCGACATCAAGACGGCTTCGAGCCGCTGATCCTGCGGGGTGAGGTGGCCGCCGAGTCGCATGGTGCGCGGGAAGATCAGGTGCAGAAAGTGATATGCCCGGCCGCAGAATACGCTATTCCCGGCCATAAAGCGACCGGCGATCATGGGGAATATGCCAAACAAAGGGAATGCCGCCGGTAGGTCCATCGTGGCCTATGCCAACGACAAGAAGCCCCCGGCGGCAGCCGGGGGACTCCGGCCGAGCGGATCTTCCCGCGTCATCTGCGGAGCCGAGATCATCCCCCTCCCCCCCAAAAAAGGCTTCCGATCCGGGGCCTCTCGCGGTCTCGTTGCAGCAGGATTTGATATGCCGACAGGAGGTTTTGCCATGGCCCGCGGGCCAACGAGACGTATACTTCGTCAGGGTGGAGCGGGACGTTCGCAAAAGACTCAGGAAAGGCAGGTGTCAGCAATGGTGAACAGCGGAAAAACGAAAACGGAAAGCGGAAAAGCCGCGGGGTTCACGCTGGTGGAATTATTGGTGGTAATCGGCATCATCGGCACGCTCGTCGGCCTCTTGCTGCCGGCGGTGCAGGCGGCGCGGGAGAGCGCCCGCCGCAGTCGATGCAGCAACAGTCTCAAGCAGATCGGCGTCGCCCTGCACAATCACCACGACGCCGTGGGGCGGTTTCCGGCTGCGTTCACGTCGGTGGCAACCTACCCCTTCGACGGCCCGAGCACCCGCGGCGCCCCCTGGACGGTCCGCATCCTGCCGTTCCTCGAGTCCACCGAGCGTTACGCCACGTTCGACATGTCCAAGGGGTTTTCGGGGGAGTACAGCGAGTCGTCGACCAACAACCGCAACGCCCAGTTCGTCCGCAACCCCGACTTCCGCTGCCCGTCCTACAGAGACACGACCGCGTTCGTGACCAACTACTTCGGCGTGATGGGAGGCGGGGCATCTGGACTCGCAAGGTGGAACTCGTCGGCTTCGCCGCAGGCGTACTGGTTCGATAACGGCCTGCTGTTTCCCAACTCCAGGATCCGATTCAAGGACATCACCGACGGCTCGAGCTCGACCTACCTCGTGGGTGAAGGGATGTATGCCTGGACAAGGAACAACACCCTCGGCTACGACAATAGCAACTCGTATGCCTCGTGGGCCAGCAACGCGCGTTCAGGCAATGCCGGCTGTTGCACGTACCCCCTGACGTCCACGGCAGCCATGGACGGGATCAACTCGCACACCGATACCGACCCATGTAACCGGACGTGGGCTACCGGAATCGCCGACACGGTGCACAAGTTCGGCAGCTTCCATCCCGGTGGCTGCCACATGCTGTTTGCAGATGGGGCGGTGCAGTTCGTCGATACGAACCTCGACATCACCGTGCACCGCCTGCTCGGCCGGCGGAACGACGGCGACACGAGCGGAAGGCTGCCGTGATGACGCGCCGGATTGACCTGCTCGCCGCAGCCTTGTGTGTGGCCGCCTGCGTCGGTGGCTGCAGCCGGCCGGACGGCCGGCACATGGTGTCGGGCAGGGTGACCTTCGACGGTGCGGCCGTACCGGTGGGCGAAATCGTGATCGAGCCCGACGCCGCTGCCGGCAATCGCGGCCCGCAGGCCCGGGCGTCGATCAAGGATGGACGGTTTCAGACCGCTCCGCGCAAAGGCGCGATCGCCGGCGACGTGATCGTGGAGGTCTGGGGGGCCGACGGCGTGGCCACCCGCGAGGCCCCTCTCGGGAAGACGCTCTTCGTCAACTATCGTCTGAAGATGCATCTGCCCGCGAAGGCAAGCACGCTCGACATCGCCATTCCCCGCGACGCATCCGCCGGCAAGTGAGCCGCGAACCCCGCGCCTTGCCGCAGGGGCATCAGCTTTGAGGAGGCGCTTGGCGAACTGTCCGTGATTGCGCTTCCGGGTATGCCATACCACGTTGGCGGACAAAAGGGGACGCAGCCACTCCTGTTCGGCGCGGGATGGGCAGGCGTCCCGTATTCCCTTGGTTGCGCTGCGGGCTTGGATGAAGAGGGGTTCCCATGCAAGCCCGAAGCGCGAGCGAGGGAATACGTATTGCGTACCCAACAAAACCGCAGCAATCCTGTAATCAACCAATGAGATAGGCGCATCCCGTGCCGCAAACAACCTCAAACAGATCGGAGTGGCGCTCCACAACTACCACGACGCCAAGAAGGCTTTCCCGTGGGGCGGGAGCATGGGTGCGGATTTTGTACTCGGGGCGAATACTGGGAAAAATTGATTCACTGGCGTGTATTGATTCTTCCCTTCAACGAAGAGACCACGCTCTGGAATCAGCTCGCAGCCCTCGACCCCACCACTGCCGGCTGCAGTTCGACGGGGTGGAAGAATCGCTCCCAGCATCAGAGAGAGATCGCGTGGCTGCGTTGTCCGAGTGAGATGCACCGCATGATCGGGACTGGCTATACCGGATCGTATACTCCGAGCAGTGCGGCTCGGGCCACCTACGTCGCCAGCGCAGGAGCCGTTGCCGGATATCCGTTCGCCCCTCGGGGGAACCGTTTTCGCCGGCGTCAACGAACTGCCCGGGCGTGAGAACGGCTGGCGTGCCGGCCGTTGCTTGGAAGCCCGAGGCGCGAGCTGAGGGAAACCGCGTGGCGTCACCGTGCATCGAGCCGTATTCCCTCGGCTCGCGCCTCGGGCTTCGAGGGCAGCCGGGCGATCCCGGGGAAAACCCCATCGCGATGAACGCGTCCCACGCGGTGCCGCCCGGACCGGGCCCGCCCAGCGGCGTCGACCGTCCTATCCGTTGTCGCCGGCGTCAACGAACTGCCGGGGCGTGAGAACGGTCAGTTTTTTGATCGCGGCGGACGGGAAGTGTCGCGTGTTGCCCGAAACCAGTGGGCATTCCAGCGCGAGCGCGCATTCCGCGAACGGGGCATCGTCGGCATCTGGAAGACCTCGGACAACATGGGCCGGCGAGACGACGGCGAACGCCGCCTGGGATTGAATCCGCCTGAGCACGATCGACACTTCGTGCCGTGGGAGGTCGAGTTCCGGACGTAGCAACACCTCCTCGTATTCCGCGATGATCCTGTCATCCAATCCCGCCCGTACCGCACCACTTCTCAGCCAATCCACTATCTGGCCCGGGGCGCCATGCGGACTCAGAAACCCGGATACCAGAACATTGGTGTCGAAGACCGCGACACCTGGGCGGTCGCTCATGAGCGTTGCCTTCGTTCACGACGAGCCGCGGCAATCACGCCATCGATCTTCTGGCCAGACATCGTGGCCGCGCCCGAGCGACGCGCCCGCTCCCGAATGCGGCGGAGGGCAATCTGGCTGCGAGCCTCTCTCGCGGCCTTGAGCACATCCTCCGGATCGTCCTCGGCATCCACATACATGATCACGGCCATCGGGCGGCCGTTGCTCGTGAGAATCATCTCCTCGGAAGCAGCCAGCCGTTCCCGCACAGCCCGCGGCCGCTTCAGCTCGTTGACCGCAATGTAGTCCATAACTATCTCCTTTTCATGGACATAATAAGGTGATCGGATTGCCTGGGCAAGTGACAAAAGGGGACGCAGATCTTTTCGTCCCCGCGGCGTTCCACACCGCCCACAAGAAGCCCCGGGCGGAAGCCCGGGGACACCGGGTCTGCAAACCACCCCGCTCGCCATGAGCATGCAGCCCACCGTCGCGTTTCATGGCAACCGGGATCCCCGTCCATCCGTATTCCCTCGGCTCGCGCCTCGGGCTTCGAGGGCGGCCGGGCGACAAAAGGAAGACAAAAGGGGTCGGACAAAAGGGGTCGCAGCTCTTTGTGTCCACGGCTTTTCTGCCCGCGATCGACAATCATCCGCTGCGAGGTGGTATTCTCTTCTCTCATGCAAACCCCGCTTGAATTCCTCGATGTTTTCCGCCACGAGCTGCGGGCGGTCGGCATTCCATTTGCAATCACAAGCGGCATGGCATGCATTCGCTACGGCCTGCAGCAGACGACGAAGGATTCCGACTGGATCATCGCGGCGGCGGAGTTGCCGAAGCTTCGCGGGCTGCTCGAGCGGTGCGAACGCCGCCTGCCGCCGTGGGTCGTGCAATACCGTCCGATTTTCGGGGCTCCCTTCGAGGCTGCCTGGCTGGACGGCGGATGGTCGTCCCACATTTTCATCCGCACCATGGGGGGCGGCCCCGATCATCACCTCGACTTTTTCTGCCATCCCCCACGAACCGCTTCGTGGCGGCACGATCCTGAGGAACCCGACTTTGCCGATCGCGACACCGTCGCCCGGATGAAGAAGACCGATCGCGACAAGGATTGGCCGATCGTCGGCGGGCTGGCGGCACAAGCGTTCGCTCGCGGCGACACATCGGCGGTGTTGCACCTTCGCGACGCATCGACGCTGCGGCAGGCATGGTCCATGACTCCCGCTGCCGAGCGAGCCCGAGCGATCACCGCCCGGCCATTGCTCGAGTCGATCGACGCCGGCTGCGAAGACCTGCGACTGGAGTTTTTGCTGCGGGCCGAGCGACTCGTCTGGGAAGCGGTCAATCGTCATCGCTACGCGGTCTATCAGGATGCTTGGAAGGCGTGGTACCGACGCTGGCAGGCGGCCGCGGACTGGCCGTGGCCGGTATCGGAGCCGTTTGTGGCGCAGCATGAGCGGATCGTAGCAGCGGCCCACGAACATGAACTGCCGATGACACCCTTGGCGGACCGCGTTCGCAGAGACGTGTATGCAAAGGGACTGGCCGACGCGGCAATCCTGGCGAATATCGAGCCGGAACGGCTCCAGGCGATCGCTCCACCCATCGAGGAGGTTCTCCCGTGAAGCCGGCGACAGATGCCGAGGATTCCCAGCCCGACGGATACCCGGAGTGGTATTACGAATTGCTCGCGCGAACGATGGGCGACGCCAAGGCCGAGTGGGCCCGGCTCCCGCGTCGTGAGCGCGAAGCCGAGTTGACCCTTTTGCATCGCAGCTTTGACACGCCCGATGACCTGTCGGTATGGCCGGCCGAACTCGACGGCGGCGCCGATCGGCCGTGAGCGCGTTGGCGGACAAAAGGGGACGCAGCCACTCCTGTTCGGCGCGGGATGCGCAGGCGTCCCGTATTCTCTTGGTTGCGCTGCAGGCTTGGATGAAGAGGGGTTCCCATGCAAGCCCGAAGCGCAAGCTGAGGGAAACCGCGTGGCGTCACCGGGAGTCGAGCCGCATTCCCTCGGCTCGCGCCTCGGGCTTCGAGGGCGGGTGGGCGGTCTCGTTAAAACCCATCCCGATCAATGCGTCCCACGCGGCGCCGCTTCCTCGTTGCAGCAGGAAATGCCATGCCCGGCAGCAGGTTCTGCCATTCCCGCGGCCACTGCGAGCACGCATGCTCAGTGGCATGAGAAACACTTCACAAATCCTGCTGCTCCCGCTGGCACTCGCAAGCACACTGTTCGTCACGCCAGCCGTGCGGGCCGAGGTCGTCGAGATCCGCCCGGTCGTCGTCCGTGAGGGCGATCCGGTGAAGGGCGGCGTCGGCATCGAATACCGCTCCGGCGACGCGCTCGTCGCCCGGTCCACCCCGGCCGCCCCGGCGGGCGTCGCGATCAAGCTGCCGGGAGGCGAGTGGCAGCCTGTTTCGTTTCACACGCAGGCGGAGCAGGGAAAGGCGATCGTACTCGGCCCGGAGAAGCTCGGCCCGCTCACGCTCCGCTGGTCGCTCGAACGGAAGACGCCGTCGCTCGTCGAACGCATTCTCGAGGTCACGGCCGATGCGGCGCCGCCCGCCGACGGCACGGCCACGCACCGGTTCACGGTAGCCTTTCCGCTCGACCTTGCGATCGACGGCCAGCAGGCATCGTTCTCAGGCCCGGAGGCGGGCCGCACCGTCTACGACGCCGGCGACCGCAAGAAGAAGTCGCAGACCTTCCCGGTCGCGATGCTGCGGACGGCCGACCGTGTGTATGGAATCGCCCCGGAAACGGCCGGCCTCTGGGAAAACCGCTGCCAGGTGGTCTTCGATCCGGCGGCACGCCGCCTGGAAATCATGACCGGCGACGGCTGCGAGCCCTACACGATGATGCTCGCGCCACCGGAAGACGCCCGCGACACCTACCAGTATCGGATGGACGGCTGGCAGTCGATCGCCCCGGGCGAGACGCTGCGGTTCACGACCTGGGTGTTCGCCAGCCCGGCCCGCACCCACTACGACGCCCAACTCGCCGCCCACCTCGCCGTCGCCAACGCGAAGGGCTGGAACCATTCGGCCGTCGAGGCGATCCTCCGCAACACGTCGTTCTATCTCCTGCGGCGGAACCTCGCCCGCGACGCCGCCGACCAGCCACGGGACGGCCGCTACATCTTCATCTCCGGCCTCTCCTACGGCTGGAAGCAGTGGGTGATCGACGGCTTCTACACGGCCATGGGGCTCGACGATCCCGAAAAGACGGTTCAATCCAACCGCGCCGTCTTCTGGACGCGGATGGATTACGAGGACAACGCCCAGTATTACCTGATCTGGGCCGTGCTCATGAAGCGGGCGGGTGGCACCGTGAACGGCGAACTCGTGAAGCGGGCCTACGAGTTCATCCGCACGCACGAGAAAGACGCCCTTTACGTGCCGCCGTCGCTGCCGGGGGCGCCCAACCCCAAGGGCTGGAAGACCTACCACGACGTGCTGCCCTACGACGAAGACGATTCGCCAGCCAGCAACCAGGGCTTCCACTGCGGGGCCCTGCTCGCGGCGAAGGAGTTGGGCCTCGGCGTGACAGAAGAGGAGATCGACCGGGCGATCGCCGCCTACCGGGCGCTCTTCAACACCGACCTCGGCTTCATGCCCACCAGCCGCAAGAAGCGCGACACGCTCGGCCAAGACACGCTCTACGGCGCCACGCTCACGTATGCCGTCTTCGGCAAGAAGATCCTCACCGACCAGCAGGTGCTCACCCACTTTCGCACGAGTGAAAAAGTGAAGTCGCCCTACGGTCTGCGAGTGATCTCCGCGGCCGACGGTTCGCTGCTCCCCGGCCACAGCGGCGTCTATTGCTGGGGTGGCTCATGGTTTTTGAACGACGCCGCCAACTACCTGCTGGCGGAGGTGCACGGGGCCGACCCCGCGGAGATCGACGCCCTGCTCGCCGAGCGGATCGGCCGCGAGATCGCGCACGTGCCCGCGTTCAACGAATCGATCAGCACGGTCAACGGCCAGCCGCACGGCAACATTCTCTACTCGTGGAACTCCGGCTACTGGTGGCTGCGGAAGGAGATCCGCCGTCGCCTGGGCCAGACCGGCCCCGATCCGGTCGATGCCGCGGTCGACGCGAAGCTCGGCGTGGTCCGCGACGGCGGCATCCTGCGGCTCGAGCCGGCGGCGGCCAAGGCAGCGCCATGACCGGTGCCACGGCTTCGTCCACGACGAGCGTCGCGCTGCTCGTGCTGGCCAACCTCATCGGGGTGGCCCAGTCGACGGCGTGGCCACCCGCGAGGCCCCTCTCGGGAAGACGCTCTTCGTCAACTAACTCCTGAAGATGCATCTGCCCGCGAAGGCGAGCACTCTCGACATCGCCATTCCCCGCGACGCATCTGCCGGCAAGTGAGATACGAACCCCTCGCTGTGCCACAGGGGCATCAGCTACGAGGAGGCTCATAACTCGCGTTATGGCACCGCGGCGGTCGGCCTGCTCCCCAAGAAAAAATTCGACTCGTTCTTTCGCGTCCTCCCTGCCGACGCCGGGGGAGATTCGAAGGGCCGCGATGCCGCGATCGCGGTGCTCGATGCCGCGCTCGCCCTTGGCGATCTCCGCGACGGGCCCCACGTGGAACTGCTCGATTACGAGGGCACGCACGTGCTCGGCGAGCCTCAGATCCATTCCGTGCAGGCGTTTCGCAACACGAAGTTCGACGCCTGGTTCCTGCGGTCGAAGACGTTCTCCGGCGTATGGGAGCAGTGGGGGCTCGTGCAGGATAAGACGGTCGCGCCGAACGTGGCCTACTACTTCCATTACCGCGACGGTGACGTCCTCCCCGTTTCTTGATCCATCCGGGATGTTAGGTTTTTTACCTTTGACATCACCAGAAAGGGTGGGTTTTTCAGATGGGAAAGAAGCACTTTTCGGAAGAGCAGATTGTGTTCGCGCTACGGCAGGCTGAGTCGGGCACTTCGGTGGCCGAGATCATCCGCAAGCTGGGGATCAGCGAGCAGACCTTCTGCCGGTGGAAGAAGCGGTTCGCCGGACTCGGCATCGCCGAGCTGCGACGGCTGCGGACGCTCGAGGAAGAGAACCGTAAGCTCAAGCAGCTGGTGGCCGACCTGAGCCTCGACAAGAAGATGCTGCAGGACGTGCTCTCAAAAAAACTTTGAGGCCCGCGGTCAAGCGTGTTCTCTTGCGGGAAGTACGGGGCTGCTATCAGGTGGCTGAGCGTCGGGCATGTCGGGCGCTCGGGTTCCCTCGATCGAGCTTCCGCTACAAGAGCAGGCGTAACCAGCGGGCCGAACTTCGGGTTCGACTTCGAGACCTGACGGCAAGCAGGGTGTACTATGGGTATCAGCGTCTTTGGATTCTCTTGCGGCGTGAGGGGTGGCTCGTGAACAAGAAGCTTGTGTACCGGCTGTATTGCGAAGAAGGCCTTGGAATCAGGCGGCGAAAGCCACGTCGAAGGAAGAGCGTTCAAGTCCGGGAGGCGCGTCCGCCAACCGGGCAGACCAACGAGAGCGGGAGCATGGACTTCATGGCCGATCAACTGGTCGGCGGGCAGCGGTTCCGGCTGCTGACGTTAGTCGATAACCACAGCCGTGAGAGCCTCGCCGTCGAGGTGGGCCAGCGGCTGACCGGAGACGATGTCATTCGCGGCTTGGAGCAAGTGACCGCACAGCGCGGCAAGCCGAAGTCGATTCGAGTCGACAATGGCCCGGAGTGTATCTCGAGGTGCTTGGATCTGTGGGCCTCCTTCAACGGCGTGAAGCTCGACTTCAGCAGGCCAGGAAAGCCCGCGGATAACGCGGTGATCGAATCATTCAGCGGCAGGCGTCGCGACGAGTGCTTGAACCAGCATTGGTTCCTGTCGCTCGACGAGGCCAAAGCAGTTACAGATGCATGCAGGAGGTATACAATCGCGTTCGTCCGCACGGTGCTTTGGGCAACGTGAACGGACGCCGGCGAACGATCGGGCCGAGACCCACCGCGCACGCGGCGACACACGACAACTCACCATGCTCGTCAGCCATCGCCACCGATTCATCTTCACGAAGACGATCAAGACCGCCGGCACGTCTGTGGAAGGCTACTTCGAACCCTATTGCATGCCTGAGGGCGAGTGGCGGGAATCGCATATGCGACCTCAGCACGTCTCGCCGGCGGGCATTGTGGGTTTTCGCGGCAACCTGCCGAGGTGGCCCTTCCAACCACGTTGGTACAACCACATGCCGGCGCACCGCATCCGCACGCTCGTCGGCCGTCGTATCTGGAACGATTACTTCAAGTTCACCGTCGTTCGCAATCCCTTCGACAAACTGGTGTCGGAATACCATTTTCTGGCCTCGTGGAAACGCCCGCCGACCTTGTATGCACGGCTCCGTTCGTGGTTCAGAGGTGGCGGCGTCGGGGTGCTGCCGGTTCGTCACGAAAACGATTCGACCATGATCACGAACTTCCGTGCGTGGATCCGTGCCGGCGGCAGCATGCTCGACCGCGACACGTACATGATCGACGGCCGGGAATGTGTGGATGAATTCATCCGCTTCGAGAACCTGTCGGCTGGTATCGCAAGCGTGTGCCGCCGTGTCGACGTCCCCTTCCAACCGGATCGTATTCCAACCTACAAGACGGGCATCAGGCACCACCGCATTCCACTGCGGGATTACTACGACGAGGAGACCGCAGCGATCGTCGGTCGACTCTACGCGTGGGAGATCGAGCGGTTCGGATATGAACTGCCGTCGTGATCGCCACCCGCATCGTCTGGCTGCTCGACGGCATCGCCTATTTCTTCCCCGACGTGGCGAAGCTGCTCGCCGGACCGGAGTGGGTCTTCTCCGACAACGTGAAGATCCTGCTCTACCGGTTCTGGTCGGACCGCCGTCGAGAGGGAAGCCCCGAGTCGCGTCGTCGGTCCTAGGCGTCCGCGTAGACGGCGATCAGCCGCTTTCTGCCCTCGTCCTCGACGATCAACGTGGCCGTCGGATTGCGGCCCGTCCAGTTCTCCAGGCTCGCTTCATCGACGGGGTCTTGAACGTGCGGAGGGTATTGGCCCGCTGGCCAACGGTACGGCACGCTGATGATGGTCGTCCGGCCTAGGCTCAGGAGTTTTCGCGCGAAAGGCCCAGGCTCGGCCAGATGCTCCAGCACCTGCAGGCAGAGTACCAGATCGAATATGTGGTTCGCCCGATACGTCATGAAGTCCGCTTCGATTCTCTCGATCCCTCTCTGCGACGGACGATACGTGACGTCGAGCGAGACGCGGCGATCGAACCAATCCAGCTCACGAAGCACCTGGGTCTGGCCAGCGCCGACGTCGATGACGCTTCGCCCCTTCGGAACGTAGAGCCGCGCAAACCGCACGACTTCTTTGTAATAGGCGTAGTCCCGCCGCTGCTCCCAGTACCCGGGCTTCGAGAGAAGCCGTCGCACACATGCTTCAGCTCGATACCAGGCGGGCTTGACGAGCCTGTACATCCGCGGACTACGCCTCCTCAGACCCTCACCGATCGCGTGGAGGACCTGAGAAGGCGTGCGCGTGGATCCCCGACGCTGGTTGAAGATCATGCCGAGGGTCTTCGCATCTCTGTGACGGCCAACTGAGAAGGGCATCCTGCCCCTCCATGAAATGTCGCTAGATTAGTCAGATTTTTGCTTTCCGGCAATCAATTCCTGTCCGCTCGATTCGGCTTCACCTCGACACCCGGAAAGGGTGACCGTAGGCAGGGCAATCCGGCTGATAAAAACTGGTGCTATCCTGTGGGAAGGACGTTCTTCCGCGGGTACCTCGTTCCCTCGCAGAGACTCCTTCGCAGTCCCGCCAGTCCTCGACGGACTTTCCCCTATGCCGATTCCTTTTGTTGTCTTGTGCAGCGGGTTGCCACGCAGCGGCTCTACGTGGTCGTTCAGCGTATGTCGCTTGTTGCTGCAGGCCTTGTATGGCGGGGGAAATGTCGAGTGCGGCTACCACGAGGGGGCAAACGCCGATCGGTATGTGAGGCGCATTTGCAAGTCCTCGAAGGCATACCTCATCAAGTTGCATTTTCCTACTGCCGCGATGATTCGCTTCGTCATTGAAAAGCGAGTCCGGAACGTCTACACGGTGCGTCATCCCCTAGCGGCGGTGGCATCGTACAGGGAAAAGTTCGGTGGGACCGTCGAGGACATCGCGACACGGATGCGGCAATCGTTGACCGCAGCCGACCGCTGGAGCGCGGATGGCGGCACGCTGCGGGTCGAGTTCGACGATATTGTCAATCAGCCCCGGCAGCAGATTCTCAGAATCGCCATGTATCTCGGATTCACTGGTGTATCCGAAGAGCTGCTCGGAAGCATCGACGACGAGACGTGCCTGCAAACGGTCAGGCAGCGCACCGCACTGATGGCGGACAATCCGGGCGAATGGAAGCAGTTCAATGGTTCGTCGTACGATCCAACGACGCTGTATCATGCGAACCACGCCCCGAAGGCGGATCGCAGGGCATGGCAAGACGAACTTAGCGATGCGGAGCAGGCCGTTGCCCGGGCCATTCTCGGGCCGTGGCTCGCGTCCTATGGGATCCAACCGGAGGGCGGCTGAAACGATCGGTGATTGCTTCGTCCCATGGGCGTGCAAGGTCGCGGCGAACACTCTCGTGCGACCTGCCAAGGACCAGGGGCTTTGTGCTCGACGAGGCGTGTGGGTGACGAGAGAGGGCCGTCCTCGAGCGGGGCGGAGGATCAGCATGGGATGGACCAGTCAATTGCGGCCCCTGGCGTGGGCTCTGCGGAAGAATTGCATCGACGTGCCGCGGTATCTTGTGCGGAAGAGTGTCCGGCAGGTCTTCAAGGGGAGCGAGATCCGCATCTCGCTCCATTACGGTCTGGCCAACCGCTTAGCGGCTCTCGTCGGCGCGTGGATCGAAGCAGAAGACCAAGGTGTGCGATTGAAAATGAACTGGATTCGCAACGACGCGTGCGGCTGTGATTGGCTTGATCTATTCGAGCACGATCTCCCGAGGGTAGAAGGCCGTTGCGCCCGCACAGACATCATGACTGACCCTTCGGCGATCTGTCCGTCCCGTGCCACGGGGGTACCGCTGGCATGGGTGAAGGACTGGCGTTTGGCAGAGTGTTGGACAGTCCCGTTCTTCGGGAACGGGATCGATGAGCGGGTGGAGCGGTGGCACGGTTGCCTCCGACAGCTAACGCCGGTTCAGGCGGTTCTCGGGGGGATTCTCGAATTTCCGCCCGGTCGCAGGGTGGTCGGCGTCCACGTTCGCCGAGGTGATCTCCCCTTGCAGCACCTGTCACCAGACGAGTGGTTTTGGGAGCGGCTGGATTCCTTTGCAGCCGATTCAGATGTCGTTTTGTTTCTTTGCTCTGATGATGAGCGTGTGAAGCAAGGTTTCCGGCGCCGATACGGAGGCCGACTTCTGACGTACGAGTCGAGTGGCGGCGGGAACGATGCATCCGTCGACAGGCAGACGGCGCGTGGCGTTCAGCAGGCCCTCCGCGACCTGCTGACGCTGTCCAGGACCGAGAAGATCGTGGGCACGTACAACAGCTCGTTCAGTTGGCTGGCATCCATGTGGGGGAAGGTGCCTCTCGAGCTGCCATCGCCACGACGTGCCAGTGTCGAAACCGGTAGAGGAAGCTGAGCGATGCTGCGAATCCTGGGTGGCCAGTTCGAGTCCTGGGCGAACTATCGCGAGATGAGACGCGACTGGGAGCGGGTTCTCTCGGGATTGCCCCCGCCCCGCGGTCACACGGGCGCTCCGATGGTTCGTTGGTATGCTTCGGGGAACATGCCGTTGCGGCGCCGCTGGGGCTTGATCGAGGACTCGCCGACGGCGGAGGTTGCGAATGCCGAGCGTCAGGGACTGCTGCCGGGCAAGGGGGCAAGGGCGGTCGATTTTTCGTCGGGTGTTGGAAGAAACGCGATCTTCCTGCTCAAACGCGGCCTGAACGTCCGGTCGATCGTTTATCCCGACACCGGTGGGTTGCAGATTGGTTTCCAGAAGAAGTGGGCCGAACGATACGCGCACGCCTTTCCTGGGTGCGGCTCGATCGATGTGGTGCCCGGTGAATTCTCACACTATGAACTGGGGGAAGATCCATTCGATCTCGTCGTCTGCGTCAACTCCCTGATGCATGCTTCCATGTCAGCAGGTCACGGGGTGATCCGGAGCCTGCAACGCAAAACCGTCGTCGGAGGCTTGCACATCATCACGACGTCCACCATCGACGACGGCTACCAACGTCGTCACGACGTCAGTGACGAGTGCTTCATCACATCCGGACGATCGGAAGACGACGAACTTCAGTCGCTGTATCCCGAGTCGGAGTGGGAGCACTTCGGGTCGACACCGAGCAAGGCGTACTTCAGTCGCGGCGCGTTCCCTTTCACACGGGGGCTACGCCGGGTCCAGTCCTTCGTCGTCGCCAGAAAGAAAGCGGCCCCGCCCAAGATGTGAACGATCCGCATCCTCAGACGCTCTCGGGGCACACCTCCTGCCAGATGCCGCCCAGGTATTCGTCGGCCCAGGGCGTATAGTGCCGTGCCCAATTCGGGGTGGAAGAGAACTCGCCGAAGTAGCAACCGGCGGCGGTGTGGTACAGATCCACTCTCATAAACGTGCCGCAGGACGCTCCGAGGCGCGTCGCGATGTCAAGCATCTCGTCGAGCCGCTTCGGCCGGTCGCGGATGCCGAGGGGCTCCTTCTCAGTGTTGACTCGGTCGGCGATACGCTGCCACTCCGGCGTGTAATGGCTCCATTTCGCAGACCTACCCCGATGCTCGACCTGCTGGATCAGGGCGACACGGTCGCACATGCAATAGAAACGGTACTCGGTCCCCTGTTCGTAACGGCCGTCGGCCGTCGTCATGAACTCCTCCGCGAGGATCGGAAA
>JBILWX010000295.1:0-2536 GCA_044369655.1 Pirellulales bacterium | reverse complement strand
CGAGTCGGCCACGATCAGCACGAGATCGCCCGGCTCCGCGGCGAGCTTCTCCCGCAGGCCGTCGCCCACCGTGCCGGTCAGGTTCTTCGCCACCGGCCCGGCCCATGCCCCCGACGCCTCCACCTTGAGCCAGACGAGCCCCTTGGCCCCGCCCTCCATGGCCACGGCCGTGAGGGCGTCGAGATCCTTGCGGGAGAATCGCTCCGCCACGCCTGGCACGCGGATGCCACGGACGCGACCGCCCCCCTCCACCGCTGCCCGGAAGACGCGGAAGTCGCTCTCGCCGGCGATGCCGGTCAGATCGACGATCTCGAGGCCATACCGCAGATCGGGGGCGTCGTGTCCGAACCGCTCCATCGCCTCGTCCCATGAGAGCCGCGGCAACGGGAGCTTCACGTCGAGTCCGAGGATCTCGCGGGCCGTCCGCTGCACGAGCCCCTCGATCACGCCCATCACGTCGTCCGCCTCGACGAACGACATCTCCACGTCGAGCTGCGTGAACTCCGGCTGCCGGTCGGCCCGGAGATCCTCGTCGCGGAAACATCTCGCCACCTGCACGTAGCGGTCGAAGCCCGCCATCATCAGGAGCTGCTTGTACAGCTGCGGCGACTGCGGCAGCGCGAAGAACGATCCGTGATCGAGCCGGCTCGGCACGAGGTAGTCGCGGGCTCCTTCCGGCGTGCTCCGGCCCAGCATCGGCGTCTCCACGTCGACGAAGCCGAGTTCGTCGAAATGGTCCCGCATGATCTTCACCATGCGGCTCCGCAGAAAGAGGTTTTCCTGCATGGCGGCCCGCCGCAGGTCGAGCCAGCGGTGCGCGAGACGGACCTCCTCGCCCGGCAGATCGGCAGCCCCCGGCTGGAAGACGGGCGTCTCGGCCTCGTTGAGCACGGTGAGTTCATGGCAGGATACCTCGATGCCGCCCGTCGCCAGTTTTGGATTCGCCGTTCCCTCCGGTCGGATGCCCACCGTGCCCTGCACGCGGATCACCCACTCCGGCCGCACGGCGCGGGCCGCGACCAGCACCCCCGCCGGGCTGTCGGGCCCAGCCACCACCTGCGTGCGGCCCCAGCGGTCGCGGAGGTCGATGAAGATCACTCCCTTGTGATCGCGGACACGATCGACCCAGCCGCAGAGCGACACCTTCTCCCCAAGGTGTTCCGGTCGCAGTTGGCCGCAGGTGTGACTTCTCAGCACGGGTCGATCCTTCCTCGATCAGATTCTGGTGGCGTGACAATCAACGGTTGAAAACGGGTCCGGCGACGAACCGGGCGGTGCAGTGTGGCACGGCCGGCGTCATTGAACCAGAGCCATGACCAGCATGGCCACGGCCAGCAGGATGGAGACGGCCAGCGCTCCGATGGCGATCGGCGCCACCACCGTCAGCGCCGAGGCCCCGAGCGAACCGCCCGCGAACATGACCGTCAGGGAAAGCACCACGAACAGCAGGGCCAGGCCGAGGGAAGACCAGGCGAGAACTTTCTGCACCATCGCCGCCTCACCTCACCGCGCCCGTCGGCGCCGCGGACCTGCCCGGCCGGCCCGACACGGGCGCCGCCGCACCATGCCGGTCGTTGGCGAATTCGAGGTGCAGTTGCTGGCCGCCGTCCGCCGCGGTGCCCAGTTCGCGAAACAACAGGCTCGGCTGGATGTCGCGGTTGTGCTGGTATTTTTCGCTCGCGTATTCCGTGATGTCGCCGGCGATCTCGTGGAAGAAGATCTGGCAGATCGGCACCCCCGGATAGATCTTCACCGGCTGCACGGCGAACATCTCCAGTGTCCAGTAGCCACAGAACCCGACGTCGCCAAAACCCGCGGTCACGTGCACGAACAGGCCGAGGCGGCCGATCGAACTGCGGCCCTCGATCATCGGCACGTAGTTGTGGGTCTCGGTTCGCTCGACCGTGCGGCCGAGGTAGAGCTGGTTCGGCGTGAGGACCAGCCCCTCTTCCGGGATGCGGATCCGTTCCACGCGGTTGCTCTTCCGCATGTCGAGCACCACCTCCTCGTAGACGAGCAGTTCGTCGTGGAGCGAGAGGTTGTAGCTGTTTGGATTGAGGCGGCTCTCGTCGAACGGATCGATGAGGATGTTGCTGCCGAGTTGCTGCCTGATCTCGTTGCCGGAGAGGATCATGGATGGTGCCCTTCGCAAAACGAACGTGCAGGAGCGAACCGAACCGGAGGCGATCAACACCGCGAACCGAGCCGCCAACAGACCGACGAGGAACGCGATTGTATGCTCTTCAGGCCGCAGCGCACATCACCCTGCGGCCAGGATTTTTATCCGCACCGTTTTCGCGGCCGTCAGCCTCGGAAGAGCGCTCTTTTCAACGCTTTGCCCCCGCCGGCTTGACTCCGACACGTGGACAGATCCCGGCCAGCAAGCAGCCCTCGCAGCGCGGGCGGCGGGCGGTGCAGACCGTGCGGCCATGTTCGATCATCCGGTGACTGAAGGCGATCCAGTGCGATTTCGGCACCGCGGCCATCAGATCCCGCTCGGCGCGAACGGCGTCGGCATGGTGCGTCAGCCCGAGTC
>JBILWX010000290.1:0-2613 GCA_044369655.1 Pirellulales bacterium | reverse complement strand
CGCCGCGAAATCCGTCCCACGTGGGTGTCGACCACCACTCCCGAAGGCAGGCCAAAGCCGCTGCCCAGCACCACGTTGGCGGTCTTGCGACCGACGCCCGGCAACCGGACGAGGTCTTCGAGCCGGCGGGGCACCTCGCCGCCATGCCGTTCGACGAGCGCCGCAGAACAGCCGCGGATGTTCTTGGCCTTGGCACGGAAGAATCCCGTGGAGCGAATCACGGCCTCGACCTCCCGCTGGGGTGCCGCCGCCAGGGCCGCGGGCGTCGGCCAGTGGGCAAACAGCCCCCCCGTGACGGCGTTCACCCGCTTGTCGGTGCACTGGGCCGAGAGAATCGTGGCGATCAGCAACTGAAAGGGGCTGGCGAAGTCGAGCGAACAATGGGCCTGCGGGTAGCCCCGGGCAAGCCGCCTCGCCACGGCAGCCCCCACATTCCGGCCCGCCTGCCCCGCCTGTTTTCCGCCCTGCTTGCTACCATTCATCCGTGCCGCCTTCCGCCTTCCGCGAGTCTTTTCCATGGACACCCCAGCCTACGAGCCCCTCTACCTGCAGGGGATCGAGAAATTCAACGAGTGCGAATACTTCGAGAGCCACGAGGTCTGGGAGGAATTGTGGACGGAATACCGCGGTCCGTCGCGAAAGTTTTACCAGGGACTCATCCAGGCCGCCGTGGCCCTCTATCATTTCGGCAACGGCAACATCCGCGGGGCCCGCAAACTGCACACGAGCGTCCACGGCTACCTGGAACCCTATTGCCCCCATCACCTGGGGCTCGACGTCACCCGATTTCTCGGCAGCTTTGACGTGTGCCTCGCCGAGGTGGCCGCCAGCACCGAAGACTTTCCATCGATCGAACTCAATCCCGATCTCCTTCCGGAGATCCACCTTGATCCACCGCCCCCGGCAGCGTGACAGGCACCATGGCTGACGAACCACTGGCCTTCTCCCCCGACCAGTTTTCCGGATTGGCTCGGGTCTTTCCGTTGCCAAACATGGTGATGTTTCCGCACGTCATGCAGGCGTTGCACATCTTCGAGCCCCGATATCTGGCGATGTTCGAAGAGGCCATTCAGGACGACCGGCTGATCGCCCTGGGACTCCTCGCCCCCGGCTGGGAACATCACGAGGAAGACCGCCCCCGACTCCAGCCCACCGCCTGTCTTTGCCGGATCGCCACCCACCAGCGCACGCCGCAGGGCACCTACAACGTGCTGCTCTTGGGCGTCCGGCGCCTGCGGCTCGGCCGCGAACTGCCAGCCACGAAACCGTTTCGCGTGGTGGAGTCGGAAATCCTCGACGACCTCGAGCCCGATCAGGCCACGGCCGGCGGCGCCGCCGGCCTGCAGCAGCAGCTGCTTGCCGTCTTCAAGCGGGCCATGCCGAAGATCCCCCAGGCCTACGAACAGCTCGATCAGCTGCTGGGCAGCCAGATCACGCTCGGCATGCTCACCGATATCGTCGCCTACACCATCGACCTCGACCTCGACACCAAGCTGCGGCTGCTGTCGGAGTGCGACGTCGTCAGTCGCGTCAGGCTGCTCATGAATGCCATCGAGGCCCGCGGCTCGGCCGTCACCAGTCGGGTATTTCCGCCCGCCTTCAGCGTGAATTAGCGGGTGTGGTAAACTCCCGGCATGAATCGTGAATCCCCCTCCTGTGACGCCGATGCCCCGGGTCCAGCCTGCTCCCCGTCCGGTCGCCCCGTCGACCATGCCCGCATCGAACGGGCCGTGCGGGAGATCCTGCTGGCCGTGGGCGAGGACCCCGATCGTGAAGGCCTCCTTGAGACGCCGGGCCGCGTGGCCCGCATGTATGCCGAGATGTTCAGCGGCCTGCACGCCGATCCCAAGGTGCACCTCCGCAAGGCATTCACCGAGAAATACGACGAGATCGTGCTGGTCCGCGACATCGCCTTCAACAGCGTCTGCGAACACCACCTCCTGCCCTTCATGGGCCACGCCCACATCGGCTACCTGCCGAACGGACGCGTTCTGGGGTTGAGCAAACTGGCCCGCGTGGTGGAGGCGCTGTCGCATCGCCCCCAGGTGCAGGAGCGGATGACCGAACAGATCGCCGACCTGCTCGTGCACGATCTCGGCGCCAAGGGCGTGGCCGTGGTCGTCGAGGCTTCGCACACGTGCATGACCATCCGCGGCGTGCGCAAGCCGGGCAGCGTCTGCGTGACGTCGGCGATGAAGGGGCTGTTTCGGTCCAACATCTCCAGCCGGGCCGAGGTGATGTCGCTCATATATGGAGGCCGTGCGCGATGACCGTCGCCACGGCTGCCACGGAGACGGGCGGATGAGGCTCCTCGTCGATTTTCTCTGCCGCTTCGGCTGGGGACTGTCGGTGGCCCTGGTGCTCACGCCGGCGGCGCTCGTGCCCGCCGGCTTCTTCCGCGTGAACATGCTCGTCGTGCTCGGGCTGGCGACATTTGCGGCCCTCCTCTCCGGGCAGACGCTCCCGGCCTTCGGGTGGCTGCTGCCGGCCGCGGCGGCCGCCACCGCCTGGATGGCGAGCATCGCCTGGTTCGCCGAGCGGCCGCGTCCCGGCCTCCTGCTCTGCGCGGCCACGGCAGCGCTCCTGGCGGCCGCGACGGCGGCCGTGCACGTG
>JBILWX010000075.1:0-16754 GCA_044369655.1 Pirellulales bacterium | reverse complement strand
GGCGCCGAGACCAAGCTCCGCGCCCTGCTCGACCTGGCCCCGACCGATGGCGAGGCCCAACTCCTCCTGGGCACGCTCTTGCGGCGGGTAGACCGGCTGGACGAGGCCAGCGCGGCACTCGAAACCCTCTCCCGCAGCGACACGGGTGGCCCGTGGCGGGCGGCCATCACCAGGGAACTGGAACGGATTGCCGCCGCCCGCCGGCCGGCGTCGGCAGCCGCCGACCTGCCCACGCTGCCGATCACGCGCGATGCGGCAGACCTGTCCGAACCTGCGACTGCCCGGGACAGGGCCGCCTGAATAGCTGCCAAAGGCGGGTTTTTTCCCGCTGCAACGTCCGCGCTGGAAAAAGCGGCACCATTTGGCGTAAGGTTTGCATGGTTTCGAGAGGGTAGGCAGGAAGGCCGCGGGCGACTGCCGCAATGGCATGTCCGGGCCCCGGGACCATTCACGAAGGGACCATTTTCATGTACGAGCGTTTCACCGACCGTGCTCGCAAGGTGATGCAGCTGGCCAATCAAGAGGCCCAGCGGTTCAATCACGAATACATCGGCACCGAGCACGTCCTCCTCGGACTGATCAAGGAGGGGAGCGGTGTCGCCGCGAACGTCCTGAAAAACCTCGACATCGACCTGCGGAAGATCCGCATGGAGGTGGAGAAACTCGTGCAGAGCGGCCCGGACATGGTCACCATGGGCAAGCTCCCGCAGACCCCCCGGGCCAAGAAGGTGATCGAGTATTCGATGGAGGAGGCCCGGAACCTCAACCACAACTATGTCGGCACCGAGCACATCCTGCTGGGGCTCTTGCGGGAGCAGGAGGGCGTGGCGGCCCAGGTTCTGATGAACCTCGGTTTGAAGCTGGAGGACGTCCGCGAGGAGGTGCTCAACCTGCTCGGCCACGGCATGGAAGAAGGGGGCGAACGGGCCGGCATGGGCGGCGGTCGGCAGCCGGCCGGGGCCGGTGGCGGCGGCGGCGAGACCGCGACCAAGGGGGGCAAGAGCAAGACCCCGGCACTCGACAGCTTCGGCCGCGACCTCACGGAACTCGCCCGTCAGGGCAAGCTCGACCCGGTGATCGGCCGCGAGAAGGAGATCGAGCGGGCGATCCAGATCCTCTGCCGCCGCACGAAGAACAATCCCGTGCTGCTCGGCGAGGCCGGCGTGGGCAAGACGGCGATCGTCGAGGGCTTCGCGCAGCGGGTGGTCGACGGCAACGTGCCGGAGCTCCTCGCCGACCGGCGGATCGTGGTGCTCGACCTGGCCATGATGGTGGCCGGCACGAAATACCGCGGCCAGTTCGAGGAGCGGATCAAGGCGGTGATGAACGAGGTCCGCCGCGCCAAGAACACGATCCTGTTCATCGACGAGCTGCACACGCTCGTCGGCGCCGGCGGTGCCGAAGGAGCGATCGACGCCTCCAACGTGCTCAAGCCGGCTCTCGCCCGTGGCGAGATCCAGTGCATCGGCGCCACGACGCTCGACGAATACCGCAAATACATCGAGAAGGATTCGGCACTCGACCGCCGATTCCAGATCGTGATGGTGGAGCCCGCCAGCAAGACCGAGGCGGTGGAGATCCTGAAAGGTCTTCGCGACCGCTATGAGACCCACCACCGCGTGAGCATCACCGACGCGGCGCTCGAGGCCGCCGTCGATCTTTCCAGCCGCTACATCACGGGCCGCTGCCTCCCCGACAAGGCGATCGACGTGATCGACGAGGCGGGCGCCCGCGTCCGGCTCAAGGCGATGACGAAGCCGCCGGATCTCAAGGAGATCGACGACGAGGTCGAGAAGCTCAACAAGGAGAAGGAGGAGGCGGTCGCCAATCAGGATTTCGAGAAGGCGGCGGCGCTCCGCGATCAGGCCGACAAGCTCAAGAAGAAGAAGCAGTCGATGACCCGCGACTGGCGGGACAAGAGCCGCGAGGCCGACGGCGTGGTCGACGAGGAAGTGGTGGCCGAGGTGGTCTCCAAGATGACCGGCATCCCGCTCACGCGGATGTCGACCGAGGACCAGGCCCGGCTGATGGGCATGGAGTCGGAGCTTCACAAGAAGGTCATCGGTCAGGACGCCGCGATCAAGAGCGTGTCGAAGGCGGTCCGCCGCAGCCGTTCGGGCCTGAAGGATCCGAAGCGGCCGATCGGCTCGTTCGTCTTCGCCGGCCCGACGGGCGTGGGCAAGACGCTGCTGGCCAAGGCGCTCGCGCAGTTCATGTTCGGCGACGCCGAGGCGCTCATCCAGATCGACATGAGCGAATACATGGAGAAGCACAACGTCAGCCGCCTGATCGGCGCGCCGCCGGGCTACGTCGGCTTCGAGGAAGGTGGCCAGCTCACCGAGAAGATCCGACGGCGGCCGTATGCCGTGGTCCTGCTCGACGAGATCGAGAAGGCGCATCCCGACGTGTTCAACATGCTCTTGCAGGTGATGGAAGAAGGCCGGCTCACCGACTCGTTCGGGAGAAACGTCGACTTCCGCAACACGATCCTGATCATGACGACCAACGCGGGCGCCGAGGCGATCAAGAACGAGGCCGCCTTCGGCTTCCAGAAGCCCGACGACGACGCCAGCTACGACGGCATGAAGGGCCGTGTGAACGAGCGGATCGAACGGGTCTTCCGCCCCGAGTTCCTGAACCGCCTCGACGACGTGATCGTGTTCCACCATCTCACCGTCGACGACCTGAAGCAGGTGATCGACATCGAGCTGGCGAAGGTCCGCGAGCGGCTCGGCGAGCGGGGTCTCAAGCTGGAGCTGACCGAAGAGGCGAAGAAGTTCCTCATCCGGAAGGGTTCCGACACCGACTTCGGCGCCCGTCCGCTGCGGAGGGCACTCGAGAACTTCATCGAGGATCCCGTCTCGGAGGAGCTGCTCAAGGGCGAGTTCGAGGGCAAGGACACGATCCAGGTCGACTGCATCGAGGTCGCCGGCAAGAAGCAGCTCTCGTTCAAGGGGCTCACGACGGCCGAACCGGTCGCGACCGCCTCGCCTGCCGGGGAGCAGCACGACACGCCCGCAGGCTGACAGTCCTGACCAACTTTTGCTAGCCTCGGCGGCATGGAATACTCCGGCTGTTGGAACGGATTCGCGATCGTCGGCAGTGGCATCCTGGTGGCGCTCGCCGTCGTGGCGCTCGCCCGGCGGCTGTTTCCTCCCGATGCGCTGCGGCAGGGCCACGATGCCACCGGAAACCTGCTGGCCATCGTGGGCACCCTCTACGCCGTGCTCCTCGGGCTCGTGGTCGTCGATGCCATGGCCCGCTTCGAGAAGGCCATGGAGGTCGTGCAGCTCGAATCGAACTGCCTCGCCGACATCTTCCTTCTGGCGGAGCGGCTCCCGGAGCCGCAGCACTCGCGGGTCCGCGATCTCTGCCGAACCTACGCCGAGCAGGTGGTGAAGCTTGAATGGCCCTCCATGGAGCGGGCGCGGATGAACGTGGACGCCCGCCGCACGGCGCTGGCCCTCTCGCAGTCACTCAACGACTTCGAGCCGGCGAGCGAGGCCCACAAGACGATCTATCCATGCATCCTCGAAAAGATCAGCGAACTCTGGGACAGGCGTCGCGATCGGGCCGTCACCGCCCAATACGGCATCCCGGTGGTCGAGTGGGTGGCGCTCGTGCTGGGTGCAGTCGTCACGATCTTCTTCGCAGGCCTGTTTAGCGTCGGGAACGGCCGTCTGCAGATGGTCATCACCACGCTCACGGCGCTCGTGATCGGGTTGAATCTCTACCTGGTCTGCCTTTTCGGCTACCCCTTCGCGGGTGAACTCTCGGTGTCGAGCCGGCCGTTCGAGGTCGACATCGACGTCTTCCGCGGCCTCTATGACGCGCGGCCCGCCCACGAGGGCGAGGAACACGCAGGGCCGACGGGCATGCCCACCCCGTGACCGGTTGACGTCGGCCGGACCGATCGGGCCGATCATGCCGGCTGGAAGGGCTGCGCAGGCCCGCGATCGCCGCGTTTCCCGCCTCCTGCGCGAACCGACCCCCCGTTTGCGTCGTACGGTGGAGAAACACTGCCATTTGCTGGCTCCCGGCGGGTCGCGACGGTAAAGTGGGCGTTCCCTGCCGAGCCGCATCGGACGTCGCTGCGGCCCTTCCCTCCGCATCGGAAGCCGTCCCATGCCCCCCCCGCCTCCCCCGCGTCCTGACCAAGACGGCGACCTGCTCCGCGACTGCTTCGCCGGCCGGCGCGAGCGACGCCGCGGCAGGAATGCGAGCGAAACGCCCCGGCGCCGCCGGACGCGTGCCCTGCCGATGACCGCCCCGGAGTTGCTCGAACAACGGCAGCTGCTGGCCGTGGTCGCAGGAGGGGATGAACCCTTCTTGCAGCTTGCCGCCCCCGGCGGACAGTTGGTCGTGATCGATGCCACGCTCGCCTCCGACCGCGGCATCGCCGCGTCGTTCGGCACCGGCACGCGGATACTCTCCGCATCCTCCTCCACCGATCTGTTCGCCGACGTCTCCGCGGCCCTCGCCGCGAATCCCGGCGTGTCGTCGATCCATCTGGTCAGCCACGGCGCGGCCGGCACGTTTTCGCTCGGCAACACGAGCTTCGACACCGCATCGGTCGACGAACTCGCCGGCGGTCTCGTGGCCTGGAACCGGCTCGCCGCGCCGGGAGCCGATCTCTACCTCTGGGGCTGCGACATCGCCGGGGGCGACGGCGCCGCGCTCATCGACACGATCCATGCCGCCTCAGGCTTCGACGTGGCGGCATCGACCGACGTCACCGGCCCGGCTGCTCTCGGCGGCGACTTCGATCTCGAGTATGTCGCCGGTGATGTGGCCGCCCCGACGCTGGTCACCGGGGTCGACGTGCTCTGGGAGACGACGCTCGCGGCCCCGACCGACTACGCGCTGGCTTCGTCCAAGGTGCGCACGGCCCTCCAGTCCGCGTTCACGCGGCTCGAGACCGACATCGCCCCGGCCGTCGGCACGGCCCTCGCCGCCCGCGTGAGCGGTCAGTCGCTCGACGCCTATTCCCAGCGGACGATCGCCGACCTGTTCACGGCTGGCACGTCGGTCAGCCCCACGGACGTCGCCTCGATGCTGTCGTTGTCCACGGCCGCGACCACGTATCTCGGCGGCGCTTCCCCGACCCTCGCGGGCCTCGCGGCGGCGCTCGAGACGCGGCTCGACACGATCGTCGCATCGGCCGGCTCCGGGGCCGCGACCGTCACCGTGACGCCGACGATCGTGTCCGACCCCAGCGACAACGTGACGAAGATCGAGCTGGCCGTGACGATCGCCGCGACCGGCACCACCACGCAGCCGCTCGACCCCGGCCCCGACGCCGCCCCCACGACCTGGGGCCGCCTCTATCAGGATCTGAACTCGGCGGTGAGCCTTGTGCTTCGCCAGACTCCTGCGCTCGAAAGTGGCACGACGTTCTCCGGCGCCTTCACGGTGACGATCGACCTGTCCGATTCCTCGACCCCCGTCGCCTCGATCGCGATCCCGACGCTCGATCTCACCGGCGGCTTCTTCGGGCATGCGGCGACCGCCGTGCGGTTTGGGGCGCTCGATGCCACGCTGGCGGCGACTTCCACGCCCGCGCTCCTCACGAGCATCTCGTTCAGCGGCGGAGCGGACCGGACGGTGGCGAACTGGGAATCGGTCGGGGCCTCGGCCTCGGCGCTCCCCACGCCGACGCTGACGATCGAGATGCCCGTCGTGGCGAGCCTGGGCGGAACGGCCGTGACGACTGCGGCGAGCAAGGTCACGGTGACGGGCGACTGGGCCGGCGGCTCGCCCCCGGCGGTGGCGCTCTCCGGCTTCCAGCGGCTGCAGTGGTTCGGCGGCGTCACCTCCGAAGACATCGTCGCGGCCGTGCTGGCTGCGGGAGAAGTCTATGGCAGCGTCGCATCGTCCAGCGGGCCGCTCGCGTTTGGCGTGCCGTTCGTCCAGAACAAGACGCTTGCCTCCTTCATGCCGTTCGACAAGGTCTTCGAGGACAAGATCGGCGACGTGGTCGACGTCACCGCCACGACGACCGTCAACGGAAGCAGCGTGACGGGCAGGCCGGCCGACATGCAGACCTTCGGGGACTTCGCGACGAAGTTCCCGGGGTTGGGCTTCCAGCCGGTCTACGACGCCGCTGCCGGCACCGTCTCGGTGCAGGTGACCGCGACGCGGACCGAATCGATCGCCGCGACGCCGGCCGTGCAGTTCGGAATCAAGCCGCTGGGCACGCTGGAGTTCGTCAATCCCGCCGTACAAACCGTCAGCGTTCCCGTCGGACTCGGGTTCGGCCTGAAATTCGCGGTCGGCCCGACGTCGCCGATCGCGCTGGGGGCATCGAGGGCTCCGGTGGAATCGGGCCGGCTGTCGAGCGACGTGTCGCTGACGATCAAGCCGGCGCTCGGCACCGCCACCACGGTCACCATCCGCAAGTCGGACACCGACGGCAACAACTCGGTGGACGACCTGCTCGCCGACGTCAACGCGGCCCTGTCGGGTACGCTCTTGCAGGCGCGGCGCAGCGAGTTTGGCGTCGGCCTCGAGTTTTACACGCCGGCCGTGGACGCGAGCATGCCGACGGCGATCACGCTGGAGGCCGGTCGGTCGAGCGGTGCCATCGATCTCGGCTTCGATGACGGCCTGCCCTCCACGAACTCGTCGCCGATCACCAGTTTCGCCCGGGCGGCCGGTTCATCGGCGACGCTCGTGCCGCACGCGACCCTGCCGTTCGCGACCGCGGCGATGACCATGCCGCTCGGCGGCCTCAAGGGCGCCGTCACCTATGGACTCAACACGCTGGAGTTCACCGGCACCTCCGGCACCGTGGCCGCGAGCGTGTCGATCGCCCTGCCGACGGCCGGTGGATCAGCGGAGGAGTTTTCGTCGGATCCATCGCTCCTTTCGACCAGCCTCGTAGACTCGGCCCGCATCCTGCTCTCTGGCCTGTCCCGCGTGGGGGCGACGAACGACGTCTCGCCGTCCGCCTCGATCAGCATCCAGGTGGACGACTTTACGGCCGAGACGGTCGATGGATTTCAGTCGGTCGGCGTGCCGCTGCCGGTGATCGGTCTCGAGGCCGACGGGCGGACGACCGGCAGGCTGTCGGCCGACGCCGCCATCCAGTTCACCTGGGCGGGAACGACCTACGAGATCGCGGTCACGAAGACCGCTTCGCTCGACAACGCGTCGTTCGCGGACCTCCTCGACGATTTCAGCCTCGCGCTCCAATCCGCCCGGGTTGTGACGAGCGGCGTCGCCGGGGGCTCGCCGGTGAATCTGACGGCCGACCTTTCGCTCACCGGCAGCGGCGGCAGGATCACGGTGCTCTGCACGTCGGATACGCCGTCGACGATCGTGCTGTCGGGCAAGCTCGTGCCGAACCTCGCCGCGGGCGGCGCGACGACCGGGCGGCTCGGCTCGGACACGGCGGTGTACTTCGTCGACGGGTCGACCACCTACACCGTTACAGTGGCGAAGTCGGCGACCACCGACAACACGTCGTTCGCCGACCTGGTGGCCGACATCAACGCGGCCAGAGTCACGGCGACGCGGCAGATCGGCTCGGGGGATCCCGAGACCTTCGACGCCACGTCCACGGTGCAATTCACGGCCGATACCGGCGCGAGCGTGCAGCCGCAGGTCGCCGCCCAGCTGCCCAATCCCGAATACGCCAAGGTGGGCATGCCGGTGGCCTCGAGCCTTGGCGAGGCCGGCTACCAGGCGAAGCTGACCGTGGCGGCGGTGGCCGACGCGCTCAAGCAGGCGACCTCGGTCTACTCCACGTTCGCCACCGATCTGCGGTATTACGCCGACGTGACCTGGCCGCTGCTCGCCGGGCCGCTCGCGGAATACATCTCGTTCGATACGGGCCTCGCATCCCGGCTGGCGACGCTGTCCACGCTCACGGCGGGCTCCCCGGCGGAACTGGAGCGGGCGATCGAGCGGGCGATGTCGCTGCCGACGAGCGACCTGGCGATCTCCTTCGACCGCGACCGGCTCGCTTACCGGATCGACATGGCCTACCGGACGAGCGTGGCCAAGAAGATCGAGTTCGAGGCCGACCTGCTTCCCTACTATCTGGAACTCGGCCGCCTGCCGCCCAAGGGCATCGACCAGCTCATCGACGGCGACGCCAAGACGCCGCTCGACCTCGTGCTCTCGGCCACGAGCGTGTTCAGCGTGGGCATCGACCTGACGTCGATGAAGACGTTCCTCTACGGCCACGACGGCGGCCAGACGGCGGCCATCGGCGACGGCACGTCGTTCCGCATCGACGTCGCCGTCAACGGCACGAAGCTCGAGTTCCCGGCCGAGTTCGGCATGTTCGTGAAGGACGGCAAGGCGTCGATCAAGGACGGCGCCCTGATCGTCAAACTCGACGGCCCGACCGGCACCGCCCCGTCGTCGCAGTACTTCGTGCGGCCCGACGCCGGCCAGTTGTCAGCCCTCGCCATCGCCAACTACTCGGTGCAGGTCACGGGCAAGGTGTCGGCCAACATGCCGATCTGGGACGAGTTCGCGCCCGCGACGACGACCCAGCAGAGCATCAAGGACGCTCAGGCCTACCTGAAGACCGACTACGACAACATCAAGAAGCACCCGGCGAGCTTCTACCTCGGCATTTCCGACCTCGGGAACTACCTCCGCCTCGTCGACGAACTCGACACGGCGCAGGCGGCACTCGCCGCGCTCCGGCAGGCCAATCAGGGCGTCGACTCGAACGGGGTGACGGTGGAGCAGTGGCAGCAGCGGCTCAGCCTCGCCGCCGCCGACCTGCCCGACGCGCTGCGGGTCTTCGCCCCGGATCTCGACAATGCGAACTCCGTCCTGGGGGCCGACAACAGCATCTTCGACCTGGTCCGCGATCCCGCGATCGTCCTCGACACGCTCGACACCGTGCTGCGGCTCTTCGAAAACAGCCTGCGCTCCGTCAACAATCTCGACCTGCCTCTCATCGGCAACAGCCTCGGCGGCGCCGTGAACGGCACGCTCGGCTTCCGTCGCGGCTTCCTCCTCGACATGCGGCGGCAGCTCCGCGGCGCAGGCCAGAGCTTCTTCGATGTCGCCCGCCAGGGGATCTTCGACCTGCTCGGGCCGAAGGGCGCCGGCATCCTCCTGCAATACAACGGCCTCAATGCCATCCGCTCCGTCGAGGGCATGGTCGCCGCCCAGCGGCCGAGCGACGTCGGCCTCACCTTCTTCGACGAGTTCGGCAACGAGCTGAAGACGAACGTCCGCAATGCGACGTCGTTCGAGTTCAACGTCCGGCTCGGCCAGAAGCTGTTCGACACCGGCATCGACCTCGGCTTCAAGCTCGACCAGCTCGAGCCATTCCTCAGGCTCCAGCTCGACGGCGGCCTGCGGCTCGGACTGGGCTGGGATCTGTCGATCGGCTTCGGCGTCGATCGTTACCTCGGCCCCTACATCAAGCTCGATCCCGACAATCCCGAACTGCAATTGCGGTTCGACGCCACCCTCACGGGTGCATCGGCGAAATACACGCAGTCGTGGGATGCGACGGGCCAGTATTGGAAGATCGTCGACGGCAACGGGCAGCCCATCGTCAATCCCGACACGAACGCCCCCTACCGCGCCATCGCCGTCGACAAGTACGGCGCCGACGTCACCGCCACGGTGCCGCGCGTCGTGGTGCTCCAGTCGTCCCGCAACGTCGGGGCCCTGGGGGGCAGCCTCGCGCTCGGCGACACGTCGTCGTACCCCACGAGCGGCGCGATCACCATCACCGACGGCACGAACTCGACGGTGCTCACCTATACCGGCAACGTCACCGGCACGGGCACGCTCACCGGGGTCGCCTACAAAAGCGGTGATGCGTCGCGGACCTACGCCGCCGGCTCGCGGGTGTCGCTGAACCCGGCTGCCGCGACGGACGAGTGCGACTGCGGTGACTCGCCAAAGAAGACGAGCGGGGGCGCGCCGATCTGGTGGGTCGTCGCGGCGCAGACGCCCTCCGGCGACTGGAAGCCGGCCGAGTTCAACGACATGCGGCAGTATGTGCCGCAGGATTCACCGTTCGTCCACACGATGATCGAGGTCAAGAACATGGCCCCCGCCCGGCTCGTCGGCGGCCTGTCCTTCCTCAAGCTCGCGGCGAGCGACATGGTCCGCCGCGGGCTCTCGAACTACTCCGACTTCGACGCCTTCTACAACTTCGACACGAGCGAGGGCCCGCAGGTCGAAGCGAAGGATCGCGACCACAAAGACAAGGGCGTCAACCGCAACAACGATCTGCCCACGATGTTCACTGGCGTGATCGGCGTCAACATCCAGGATCCGAGCTCGACGAAGACCGCCTACACGGCGGTCAAGGACGCCACGGTCGATCCCGACGACTACAAGCTGGCCGATGCGAAGGGCAACCCGATCTTCACGGGCAACAACTCCACGCCGCTGCGGGAGTATTATCAGTTCACGCTCAAGCAGGGGCCGGGTCCCGACTACCGTCCGATCGAGTTCCCGGTGCGGGTGGCCACGGCGGCGAATATCGATCTGCAGGGCGTGCGGATGGTGGACGGCGTGCAGCTCATGGCGGGCGACCGCGTGCTCGTCAAGGACCAGACGATCGCCGAGGAGAACGGCATCTACCGCGTGTCGTCCGGCCGCTGGGAGCGGGCCTTCGACGCCGACTCCAGCGACGAATGGAACGACGGAAAGCCGCTCTTCGTGCTGATCACGGAGGGCCGGACCAACAAGAACACCGGCTGGGCGGTGGACGACCGGGTCGGCTCGATCACTCTCGGGCAGACGCCGATCGTGTTCAGCCGAGTGAAGGCGATTCAGTCCGCAGGGTTGGGATTCATGCAGTCCGTGCCCTATGTGCCGTTCACCACGGTGCTGCTCCCCAAGTCGATGGTCGACTCCGCCACCTCGCAGCCGATCCTCGTCAACATCTTCTACGACAATGCCAACTATCTGGTGGAGCTGCCCGCCACGTCGTCGGTCGGGGCGGCCAACCGGGCGGCGCAGCTGACGTTCGCCCTGCGAACCGCCGCCAAGGACGAGAACAACAACGGCAAGATCGACGGTGATGAGGGAGCGCCGGCCAACCGCCGGAACCTGGTCGCGGACGGCTTCGCGTTTTCGATCAAGTCCATCGGCAAGCCGAAGCCGAAGTTCTACGTCGTCGACCAGGCCGAGCTCGACGCGAACGGCCGCGAGAAGAATCCCCAGACGGGCACGTTCGTGATCGGGCCCGACCTCTGGCGTCCGCGGTTGATCGGCGGCCGGGCATTCGCCATCGACGAGGATGCGAGCAAGGACCGGCTCACCTACACCGAGATGCGGCTCGGCGGCCTGGGCATCTTCAAGCTCGACCTCTCTGCGACGGCCGTGGTGAACCTGCAGCTCGAACTCTTCATGTCGATGGGCGACAAGCCCGATTCGATGTTCGCCAACGTGCCGCGGCTCTATGCCGACCTGAACATGGACTGGAGCACGGCCTACGCCCGGTACTCGGTCGAGCAGGAGGTGCAGAAGGCGCAGGACGCCAAGGACGCGGGCACGCAGGACGGCGGCGACAGCCAGCAGAAGCTCCTCGCCAAGGAGGCGGAAAAAGCCTCGACGACCGGAGGCGACAAGGGGCTCGACCCCTCGTCGAAGCTCGTCACGAAGTACGACCTGCGGCCCGAGGTCGGGATCTCGAACATCCGCCTCGACCTCGGCGAATTCCTCTCCGACTTCCTGCAGCCCAATCTGAAGCGGGCCGATCCATACATCGACAAGATCCGCCCGATCCTCGACTTCCTGACGTCGACGGTGCCTGTCGTGTCGGACATCGCGGGCACGAAGATCATGGTCATCGACCTGATCGAGAAGTTCGGGGGCGAAAAGGGCAAGGGGCTGCGGGCGGTCGTCGACGTGGTCAAGGCGGTCGACAACCTCGTCGCCCGCATCGCGTCGCTACCGACCGGCGTCAACGTGCAGCTGCCGCTCGGCCGGATCTGGTTCCCGAAGAAGATGAACGACGCGACGAAGTCGTACGAATACACCGCTTTCCGCTACGACAACGTCGCCCTCGGCGTCGGCATCGACCGAACGAACGCGGACGCAGCCGCGGCACTCGACGCGCTCACGGCACTGAAGGCCGCGAACCCGGATTCCCCGGAGATGTCCGGCAAGAACGCCAGCATCAAGGATTCGATCAAGAAGGGGGGCATCCGGATCCCCATCCTCGACAATCCGCTCACGGCGTTCCAAATGATGATGGGACAGCCGGTGCCCCTGTTCACCTACCAGCTGCCCTCCGTCGCCTTGCAGCTCGACAAGACGATCCCGCTGTTCCGCCTCGCCTTTTTCGAGGTGAGCGCACGGCTCAGCTTCGAGCTCGATGCGAAGCTGATGTTCGGGTTCGACACCTACGGTTTCCAGCTCTACGAGGCCTCGGGCAACGTGTTCGACGTCACGCAGGGCTTCTACGTCTCCGACCGGGCGAACGCCGACGGCACCGGCGCGGACATACCGGAATTCAGTGCCGTCGCCGGGCTGGCCCTCCGTGGCGGCGTCGACGGCTTCGTCGTGAAGGCGGGCATCGAGGGGGGCGTGCGGGTCATCGCCGAGGTCGACCTCAACGATCCCAACGACGACGGCAAGCTCCGGCTCACGGAGGCGATCGGCCTCGTGGAGGACACCGGCAACGCTCTCGACCTCTTCGACTTGAGCCTCCGCGGCGAGGCCTATGCGAGCTACTACTATGACGTGCTCGGCCTCGCCTCGGGCCGCCAGGACTTCGCGAGATTCGAACTCTTCAAACTGCAGCACGACGGCAGCGACGGCACGCCGCTCTACGGCAGCGTGATCAACTACGAGGACAAGGAGAGCGGCACCAACTATCCGGGCACGCTGCTGCTCAACGTCGGTGAGAACGCGCCCAAGCGGGTGAGCAACCAGGATCCCCTCAAGGCGAAGGACGGCGCCGAGCGCTTCAAGATCTGGACCTCTGGATCGACCGTCTTCGTCAATTACCTCGACTACTCCGACAAGGTCGGTGAGTCGAAGGTCCGGACTTATTCCGGCGTGAAGCGGATCGTGTTCGATGGCGGCATCGGAAACGATTACCTCGACGCCAGCGGCCTGAACGGCATCCCGCTCGAGTTCCGCGGGGGCGACGGCAACGACACGGTCATCCTCGGCTCCGGCGACGGCTCGACGGTCACGACGCTCGATGGCGGCGATGGCAACGACACGATCACCGTCACCGGCGGTGGGCTCGTCGCGATCTTCGGCGGGCTTGGCAACGACACGATCAACGGCGGCGTCGGGACGGTGGTCATCGACGCCGGCGGCGGCACCGACTCCGTCTGGACGGCCGCCGGCTCGACCTCGACGGTCGTGTTCGGCAGCCAGTTCGGCTTCGACAGCGTCACGTTCGCGGCCGACGCCCTCCAGAACCTGCTCGACATGAGCGGCGTGCCCTCGGCGGTCGAGTTCCTCTTGTCGGGGAACCTCGGCAGCGCCACGGCCGGTACCGAAAACCGGGCGACGTTCAACGTCGTCGGCCTCACCGAGGCCCGCGGCTCGACCGACGCCGACACGTTCAAGCTGGTGAATCCCAAGACCCGCAACGCCAACGGCGGAAAGGGTCTCCTGCTGCGTGGCGGGCTCGGCGACGACATCTACGACTTCACGATCGACGACGCGTCGCAGATCGACGGCGATGGCATCCTGGTCGACGACGTGCGGCCGGTCACCGCCGCCACCGCGGGCGCCGTCACCATCTGCGGCAAGTGCAAGTCGATCGAGAAGATCGCGTTGGCGTCCGGCGGATCGGGCTACACGGTTGCCCCCGAGGTGAAGATCGTCGACCCCACCGGCTTCGGTGCGAAGGCGACGGCCACGATCGACGAGACGGGCAAGGTCGTGTCGATCCAGGTGATCGAAGAGGGCCGCGGCTACACGGATCCCAAGGTCATGCTCGTCACGCCGGGGAGTTTCGCCGACAAGCTCGTGTTCTCGTCGGTCCGGCCGGCCGCGTCGCTCTCCCGCGAGGGTCTCTACGCCGCGACGTACACGATCAACGTCGACTCCAAGAAGGTCCGATTCGTCGGCGTGGGCCCGCAGGGCGCGTACGGCCGGCAGTCCGACACCAGCGAGGTGGATTCGGTCGCCGTCAACCTGCCCGAGGGCGTGTTCACGCTCGACAACGACGTCGCGCTCTTCGACACGCTCACGGTGAACGCCAGCCGCATGGTGCAGAACGCGCGGATCGTCGCCGACACGGTCGGCATCACGACCTCCCACGGGTTCCAGATCCGATATGCGATCGACACGACCAACAGCGGCGACATCAAGATCCGCGTGACGGGCGACGGCTCGGCCACCGGCGAGGGCGAGATCAACGCCCAAGCGAACCTGGCGACCGCCGTCGCGAAGGTCGCGAGCGGGGCGGTGACCGGCCTGACGCTGGCGAATCCCGGAAAGTATTACTTTTTCGACCCGTCGCTGACCGTCGGCAGCACCAACACGTCGGCCGGCACGGGGGCGCGGTTCGTGGCCACCCGCTCGGGCACGAGCCTCTCGGGATTCACGTCGCTCTCCGGCGGCAGCGGCTACTTCGCGAATCCCGCTCCGATCGTCGTGATTCCGCCACCGGCCAGCATCCAGGTGGATGCCACGCTGACCACCTCGAGCCGCACCATGAACGTCGGCCAGGGCGACGGACGGGGCCGGGTCATCCTCTACGCCGACACTGGCATGGTCGACACGAGCGGTGAGGTCTTCTTCCCCACCGACTCCACGCCGGGCGCCCCCCAGGGGAGCCGCGTGATCGAATGGATCGACGGAGACTTCCGTTACCGCACGCGGACGACACTCGACGACATCACGAGCACGACGACCTATACGGGCATCTCGGTCGGCACCGGTGCCGAATTCGAGGCCTTGCTCGACGCCGATGGCCGCGTGACAGGCTTCAAGCGGATCTCCGGTGGCAGTGGCTACGACGCGGCCCTGCCGCCGCTGGTCGAGGTCGAAGGACTGGCGACGGCGACGCCGACGGTCAACTCCGATGGCAGCATCCAGTTTCTGACCGTGACCTATCCGGGTGATGGATACGGCCAGCCGCCGAAGGTCACGATCCGTCCCAACGGGTTCGGCCGCATCGTGGGCAGCCCGACCGGCGCGACCGTGAACGCCGCCGGCGACCAACTGCTCAATCGCGTCCACATCCGCTCGATCGGCGGAACACTCGTGGCCGTTGGCGGCGCCGGCGTGGGCGATCCGCTCAAGCCCATCAAGAGCGACGTGGAAACGTTCGTCGCGCAGGTCACCGGGGCCAACCGCGGCGTGCACCTGCTCGAGAAGGATTCCCTGCGGATCGGCCTCAACAGCGGCATCGACGGCATCCGCACCGTGGGCGGCGACGTCACGGTCACGACCTTCGGCGGCGCGATCGAGCTTGGCCAGCCCCGGCAGCTCGTCGACAGCAACGGCAGCCCGCTCTGGCAGGATGCCGCCAAGACCATCCCGATCTACGACCGGGATCCGGTGACCGGCAAGATCATCTACGAGGGCGGGCAGATCGCGGTCGGTGCAGGCGACGTGAAGCTGACCGCCGACGACGTGGAAGTGAACGTCGAACTCAACAAGTCGGGCGGCGGCGGCTCGATCGTGCTGCAGCCCGTGAAGGTGGCCGCCGAGATCGGCCTCTCGGGCACCCGTGCCCGGGCCACCGCCGTGGTCGCCGATGGTAAGCTCATCGGCTTCGACGCCACGAAGTTCTGGGGCGGCCGCGGCTACACGACCACGCCGCTGGTGATCGTGGACCCCGCTGGACAGCGGGCCTTCGGCAGTGCGGTGGTGCAGGATGGCCAGGTCACGGCCATCGACGTGATCTTCGGGGGAACGAATTACTCGCCCAAAGACCCGCCTACGATCACGCTCTCCGGCGGCGGCATTTCCGGCGCCACGCCGATCAATCCGGCGAAGGCCAAGGCGATCGTCAGCTCCGACGGCGTGATCGTCGGGTTCGAGATCATCGATGCCGGAGCCGGCTACGTCAGCGCTCCGAGCGTCTCGATCGCGTCGCCCGGGCAGGCGCTCGTGCGGGCCGTGCTCGACACCGATCACCCGGATCCCGTCACCGGCCGGTTTGCCGTCAAGGAGTTCGTGGTCACGAATCCCGGCCGCAACTACACGTCCGCTCCGAATATCGAAGTGGCCGCCCCCTACGACTTCACGCTCGACGCCGATGAGATCGCGATGTTCGACACCGCCTTCGAGCAGGTGGTCGTCGGCCGAATCGAGGGCCAGCACCTGTTCCACTCGCCCGAAATGTCGCTCGGCAGCGGCATCGTGCTGCGGGCGCCCCGCGGCAGCGGCACGCTCGACGTGGGTGCACTCACCGCCACCGGGCCGGTGTCGATCGTCGGATCGGGCAACACGTTCCACCTCGATGCGGCCAGCCCCACCGTCTCCGGCACGTCGATCTCGATCGACGACAACGTGATCGTGCACACGGACGTGACTGCGGCCGTCACCGCCACGGCCGGATCGATCGAGATCTTCGGCAGCGGCAAGGGAATGATCGACGGCGACGGCGGCGCGAACGAGGATCTCGTGCTCGCCGCGACGTCATCGGTCACCGTGACGGGGGCCATCGGCAGCCGCGACAAGCTCGGCGCTCTGACGATCTCCAGCAGCTCGCGGGATGCCATCAACCTCGATCAATCGGTGGCCCTCGCGGGAGCTCTGGCGATCACCGGCGGTGCCGTCACGATCGGTGGCGTGGTCGACGTCGGTGGAAACGTCGTGGTGAATGCCACCGGGATGGT
>JBILWX010000194.1:0-5179 GCA_044369655.1 Pirellulales bacterium | reverse complement strand
GAGGTCAGGATTTTTCCAGGAGACCCGTGTAGTTCCGCATCACGAGATGACTGTCGATCTTCTGCACGAGATCGAAGGCCACGCTGACGGCGATCAGCAATCCGGTACCGCCGTAGAAGCTCGCGATTTGCGCCGGAATGCCGAGCGCTCCGCCCACGATCGTGGGGATCACCGCCACCAACGCCAGGAAGCCGGCGCCGACGTAGGTGATCCGCTCCATGACGCGCTCGAGATAGTCGGCCGTCCGCTTGCCCGGCCGATAGCCGGGAATGAACGCTCCGAAGTTCTTGAGATTGTCGGCCATCTCCTTCGGATTGAAGGTGATCGCCGTCCAGAAGTAGCAGAAGAAATAGATCAGCACCACGTAGAGCACGTTGTAGAGAAGCGATTGGCCGCGAGTGAATGAATCGTGGAGGGCGGCCAGCACGGAATTGGAGGGAAAGGCGTTGTGGAGATACTGGAAGAACATCTGCGGAAACAGGAGCAGTGAGCTGGCGAAGATGATCGGCATGACACCGGCCTGATTCACCCGCAGCGGCAGGTATTGCCGCGTGCCGCCATACACGCGTCGGCCGCGGACGTGCTTGGCGCTCTGCGTGGGGATTCGCCGCTGCCCCTGCGTCATGAACACCACCCCCGCCACGACTCCGACGAACAGCGCCGCCAGGACGAGCAGCGTCTCCACGCCCATCTTGCCGCCGCCCCCGCCAAGCTCCCAGTTCGTATCGCCGCCGAGTTGAACGAGGGCGCTGGGCATGGCCGCGAGAATGCCGGCCATGATCAACAGGCTGATGCCGTTGCCGATCCCGAACTCGTCGATCTGCTCTCCCAGCCACATCAGAAAGATCGTGCCGGCCGTCATG
The DNA here is from genome assembly GCA_044369655.1 of Pirellulales bacterium. Classification (GTDB taxonomy): domain Bacteria; phylum Planctomycetota; class Planctomycetia; order Pirellulales; family UBA1268; genus CAMCQY01. The sequence goes on along the minus strand of JBILWX010000194.1, from coordinate 4,316 downwards.
GTCATCACCGCCACGAACTGCCAGATCAACGGCAGCCGGCCATCCACGAGGAAGCTCGGCTGGATCAGGGAGGTATCGCCGACACGGGCAGTGGACAGAAACGCCACGTATGCCCAACTCTGCACCAGACAGATCAGCACGGTCGCATACCGCGTGTATTCATTGATCTTTTTGCGACCGGCCTCGCCCTCTTTCGAGAGCCGCTCCAGCGGCGGCCACACCGTCGCCAGCAGCTGGAAAATGATCGAGGCGGAAATGTAGGGCATGATGCCCAGGCCGAAGATCGTGGCCTGGGAAAGCTGGCTGGCGGAGAACACCGCCACGGTCCGCAGCAGGTCTCCGATGCCCCCCGACTCCTGGGCAAAAGCGGTCATCGCCTTGGGATCGACGATCGGCAGCGGCACCTGCCAGCCGACGCGATAGATCGCAAGCAGCCCCAGGGTCAGCAGGATCTTCTGGCGCAGCTCCGGGATCGTGAATATGATGCGCAGCTTTTCAAGCACGGGACGGGCTCCTCAACCTTTTGGGGGTTCGGACGGACTCGGGCAGCACTCCAGGCCGCCGGCACGATACCCTACCCTGCCGCCGGCTTTTTTCGCGATGCCGTTTTCGTACTACGCTTGTTCCTCACGACCGGTGCGGGGCCGGGGATCTCCGTGACCGTGCCGCCCGCCGCCAGAATCTTCTCGCGGGCCTGGGCACTGAAGTGGTGGGCGGAGACCTTCAACGACTTGGCAATCGTGCCGTTGCCCAAGATTTTCACCTCGTCCCAGATGCCCTTGGCGAGACCGACCGCCCGCAGGCTCTCGGGAGACACCTCGCTGCCCGGAGCGAACCGCTCCTCGAGATCCTCCACGTTGACGTCTTTCACGATCCGTCCATGACGGTTGTGAAAGCCACGCTTGGGGATGCGTCGAATCAGCGGGGTACCACCGCCCTCGAAGATCGCGGGAGCGCTCCAGCCGGCGAGTTGCCCCTGGCCCTTGTTGCCGCGGCCGGCCGTTCTGCCACGCCCCGATCCAGGACCGCGGCCGACCCGCAGCCGCCTGCGATTCTTGTGGACGCCCTTGTTCACATCGTTGAGTTTCATGCTTTTCTCTCCCGCTTTCGGCTTTCGATTTGTGCTATCCGTTTCACGAGAGCGTCACACCCCTGAGCCGCTCGACGTCGGCCCGGGTACGAAGCTGCTTGAGCGCGTCGAGCGCGGCCTTCACGAGATTCACCGGATTCGTGGAACCATGGGCCTTTGTCAGCACGTCCCGGATGCCAGCCGACTCGCAGACGGCGCGGACCGCGGCGCCGGCGATGATTCCCGTGCCGGGACTGGCCGGCAACATGATCACCTTCGCAGTACCGCTGAAACCTTCGACGCGATGCGGGATCGACCCGGCCTCGACCGGTACCTCGATCAGGTTCTTCATGCCGTCCTTGATCGCCTTCTCGACGGCGGGAGGCACTTCATTGGCCTTGCCGTAGCCGCAGCCCACCTTGCCGCGGCCGTTGCCGACCACGACGAGGCCCGCGAAGCTGAACCTGCGGCCACCCTTCACGACCGTGGCGCAACGACGCACCTTGACGACCTTCTCGGCGAACTCACCGCCTCGGGATTCGCCACCGCGGGAATCCCTGTCTCTCGAATCCCTGTCTCTGCTGCCACCTGTGGACACGATTGGCTCTCTCGTTTGGAAGGCTGTGTGCTCGTGATAACGCTACGTTGAAATCTGGATCGCAACCGACGACTTAGAACTCCAAACCGGCTTCCCGCGCGGCGTCGGCAAGGGCCGCCACCCGACCGTGATAGCGGAACTCGCCACGGTCAAAGCAGACCTTTTTGACGCCCGCAGCCTGGGCACGCTCCGCGACGGTGCGCCCGATTGCGGCAGCAGCATCTTTATTGCCACCGAAACCGATGCTGGCACGGAGCTGTTTCTCCATGGTGCTGGCGGATGCCAGCGTGCGACCCGTCGCATCGTCGATGATCTGGGCGTAGATGTGCTTGTGGGCGCGAAAGACCGAGAGACGGGGCCGCTCCGCCGTGCCGCGGATGAACCGGCGCACGCGATGGCGGCGGCGAATGCGCTGGCGGAGAATCGTACGGGCGTGGTCCATGGCGGGTGTCGCTGGCTACGAGGAATGTGGGGGGAGGATCGTGAACGGGATTCGCTACGTGAATGCTTACTTGGTGACAGCCTTGCCGGCCTTGCGGCGCACCTGCTCCGCTTCGTAGCGGATGCCTTTGCCCTTGTAGGGCTCCGGCTTTCGCAGGGCGCGAACCTCGGCGGCGAACTGGCCGACGAGCTGTTTGTCGATGCCTTTGATGCTGATGTGCGTCTGATCGGGGCAGGTGACGGTCAGCCCCGCGGGAATCGGAACCTGCAGCTCGTTCGCAAAGCCGACGCGGAGCTGCAAGACGTTCTTTTGGATCGCCGCCAGGTAGCCGACGCCGACGATCTCGAGCTTCTTTTCGTACCCCTTCGAAACACCTTCCACCATGTTGGCCACGAGGGCCCGGGTCAGGCCGTGCAGGCTCCGCGCCACCCGATTGTCGTCGGACCGCGTCACCGTCAACGAAGACGCGGCCTGATCCACGGCGACAGCGACTGCCGGGTGGACGCGGTGCGCGAGCTTGCCCAACGGTCCTTCCACCGTCAGGTTGCCGGCGTTCACCGCCACCTTCACACCCTTCGGAATTTGTACTGGCGCCTTGCCGATGCGGGACATCGCCTCTGACCTTTCTTCTGCTTGCCTACTGATTCCTGTCGTCGACCATTCGCCGGGCCTGCGGGTTCACCCGGCATCGGCGTTTTGGACTACCACAACTCACAGAGCACTTCGCCGCCGAGCTTTCGCTGCCGGGCCTCGCGATCACTGACCACGCCGCTCGACGTCGACAGAATCGAAATCCCCAGCCCACCGAGCACGGGCCGCAGCAACGCCGACCGGCTGTACACCCGTCGCCCGGGCGAACTCACGCGTCGAATGTGACGAATGAGACGCTCGCCGTTCGGGCCGTATTTCAGTTCCAACTGCAGCTGGGCGACCGGGGCGGCCTCCACCTCTTTCCAATCCCAGATGAATCCTTCCCGCTTCAATACGTCAGCCACGCCGCGCTTCACCTTTGAACTCGGAAGTTCCACGGTGGCGCGTTCGACTCGCACCGCGTTGCGGATGCGGGTGAGCATGTCGGCGATGGGGTCGGTCATCATGTCAGCGGAACCCTCTTGTGAAATCCTGGGACTTGTTCTTGGTCGTCCACTCTGGCGTGTCTATCTGGTTGAACTGGCTGTCTTGTCTGCTGGCTGTCTTGTCTGCTGCTGTCTTGTCTGGCTCGGTTTTCCACCCGGTCTGGGCCGGCCTGTCCGCGAAAAAGCGAACCCTGCCCAATCGCTCACGGCGAGAACTACCAACTGGCCTTTCTGACGCCGGGAATACAGCCCTGATCGGCGAGCTTCCGGAAACAGATGCGACAAATGCCGAACTTCCGGTAGACGGCGCGAGGCCGGCCGCACAGCATGCAACGGTGCACTTGGCGGGTGGAAAACTTCGGCGGCCGCTTGGCAGCGGCGATCTTTGATTTGCTTGCCATATGAGTTTCTGGATTCGTATCGACCAGTTCAGATGCCGCTACGCCGCGGCACCGCCATCCTCTCCGTCCTTCTTGAGCGGCATGCCCATCGCGACGAGAAACTGCCTCGCCTCGTCGTCGGTCCGAGCCGTCGTCACCATCGTGATGTGCATTCCCTGGGGCCGCGTGTAGCGGTCAGGGTTGATCTCCGGAAACACCATCTGCTCCGAAAGCCCCAGGCTGTAGTTGCCGTGGCCGTCGAATGCGGTGTTGGAAAGACCGCGGAAGTCACGCACCCGCGGCAACGCCAACGAAACGAGGCGATCGAAGAATTCGTACATCCGTCGGCCACGAAGCGTGACCTTGCAACCGATCGGAAGATTTTCCCGCAGCTTGAATCCCGAGACGGCCGCTTTGGAGAGCGTCGCCACCGGCTTTTGGCCGGTGACCTGGGTCATGGCGCCGATAGCCTCCTCGAGATACTTCTTCTCCGTCACGGCCACGCCGACACCCATGTTCACCACGATCTTCTCAAGCTTGGGAATGGCGTGGGGGTTGGTGCGATCCAATGCCTTGGCGAGCTGCGGACGCACCACCTTGACGTAGTGTTCCAGCATCCGCGGGGTGTCCGCTGACGCGGGAGTGGCCGCCTCGCTTGCTTTTGTCTTTTTTGCCATCGCCACGATCCTGTTGGAATTCCTAAAAAGTCCTGCCGTCTACTCTTCCCGACCGACACCGATACTGGTCGAAC
>JBILWX010000001.1:0-124278 GCA_044369655.1 Pirellulales bacterium | reverse complement strand
CGCTGATGATCGCGGCGGCCCGGCGCTACGGCCGCGTCGTCTCCGGCGGCAGCCAGCGCGTGCTCGAGGACTACAAGGAGATCGTGCATCCCTGCTGGGCCGGCGAGATCGGTGCGATCAAGTCGGCCGATGTCACCGTGGATGGCCCCTCGCAACTCTGCTTCCTGCCCGCGCAGGAGACGCCCCCCGACATCGACTGGGATCTCTGGCTCGGGCCGGCCCCGTGGGAGCCCTACCACTCCGGCCGCTGCGACGGCAACTACGGCACGAAGGGCAACAGCTGGAGGTCATACGTCGATTATTCCGGCGGCAGCCTCACCGACTGGGGCGCTCATCACTTCGGCGGCACGATCTTCGCGACCGACCTCCGCGAAGTGCAGCCGTCGAAGGTGACCTATCACCCCGCCTCGTCCGACGGCAAGGGAGCAGCCTATGTGAGCGTGACCTATCCCAACGGCGTCGAACTGTGCCACAACAGGCCCCAGCACCTCCGTCCTGAGAATCCGCTCGTCGGCGGCCGTGGTGCGATCCAGATTGCCGGCGATGGGCAGCCCCGGGCCGCGAAGCCCGTGCCCGTCTACAAGGGCACCGGGGGCATCTACGGCGACTTCATCGAGTGCGTGAAGACCCGGGAGCGTCCCTTCCGCGACATCGAACTGGCCGTCAACACGATGACGGCGCCCCACATGATCGGCATCGCCTATCGGCTCCAGCGGTCGTTGAAGTGGGACGTCGCGGCGCAGCAATTCACGGGCGACGACGAGGCCAATCGGCTCTGCGACCGTGCCCGCCGAGAGCCTTGGATCCTCTGACCCACCTGGCCCCGGACACGCTGAACCGCTCCCTGCCTGGCCGATCCCTTCGCCTCACCGACACCCACGCACCCCGTTCCTCCTTCTTTCCTCTCGCGAGCCCGACCATGGCCTACGACCCCGCCAGCCTCGACAAGCCGCTCGACGTCCTGAAGGCCTTCGACTGGGGCGGCGACACGTCCGCCTTCCAGCCGATCGACGCCGCCGTCATCGCTTCCCACGGCACCCCGTCCGCGCGGGCCGATCTGGAGACACGGCTGGCAGCCCTGCTCGGTGCGGGCACCTCCCGCGCCGCCAAGGAATATGTCTGCCGAAAGCTTTCGGTGATCGGAACCGCCGCCTCCGTGCCAGCGCTGGCCGCTCTCCTGCCGGAGAAGGATCATTCGCACATGGCCCGGTACGCGCTCGAGCGGATTCCCGCGGCTGAGGCAGCCGAGGCGTTGCGGAAGGCGTTGGGGAGCGTGCAGGGCGATCTGAAGATCGGCATGATCTCCGCGCTGGCGAGCCGGGGCGACGCCGCCGCCGTGCCGTTGCTGGCGGGTCTGCTTTCCGGCGACTCCCGAACGGCCGTCGCCGCCGCCGACGCGCTCGGGAGGATCCACTCGGCGGAGGCATGCCAGGCGCTTGCGGCCGCGGGCACTGTCACCGACAAGGCGGCCGCCGCCGCCATCACCGATGCGCGGCTGGCCTGTGCCGAGTCGCTCGTGCGGCAGGGAAAACGGCCCGAGGCCATGGCGATCTACAAGTCGGTCGCCGATGCCGCGGCGACGGGCACCACGCCGGCGGCGAAGTCCGCGCGACTCGCCGCCGCCCGGGGCATCCTCGCCTGCCTCGACACGACCACGCCTTCCTGAGCGACCTCGCTTTCACTCGATTGAGACAGTCTTCTGGAGCATAGACCATGCGTATGCCGTCCGTTCGGGTTCATGGCTCGGTCGCCCCCAGCGTCACCCTGCTGACGCTTGCCTGCTTTTTCTGGTGCCCCCTGCGGCAGCCGGCAGGAGCCGCCGAGCCTGCTCCGCAGGATGCCGTGCAGATGACCATCGATCTCCTCACGCGCGATGACGCCGACTTCCGCGCCATCGGCCTCGATCGTGTCCGGTATGGGCTGAAAGGCGAGGCGACCACGCAGCAGCTTGCCGGGCTCCTCTCCAAGCTGGCACCGGCGCGACAACTCGAACTGACCGCGGCGCTGGCCGACCGCGGCGATCGTGCCGCCCTGCCGGCCGTGATGGCATTGCTTCATGCCTCCCAGGAGCCGGCGGTGCGGGGGGCGGCGGTCCAGGCGTTGGCCGCACTCGGAGGCGGCCCCGAGGTCGCGGCGCTGATCCGATCACTCGCTGCCGCTGACCCCGAGAAAGCGGCGGCCCGGCGGGCGCTCACGGTCATCCGCGGTGCCGAGGCGACGGCAGCGATCGTCGCGGCCTCCCAGCAGGCCGACCCCGGCCTGCGGCCCACGCTCATCGACATTCTCGCCGACCGCCGCGCCGTGACCGCCATGCCCGATCTGCTTGCCGCCGCGGTCGGAGACGATGCGGCCATCCGGACGGCCGCGATGCGGGCGCTCTCGAAATTCGGAGGCCCGGAACAGGTTCCCGGCATGGTGCAGGGCGTGCTCGAGGCGGCCGCTGGCGGCGAGCGTGACGAGGCGGAGCGGGCATTGGTGACGGTCTGCACGCAGAACCGCGGCAAGGAACGGGCGGCGACCGTGCTGCTCGCGCAGTTTCAGGCGGCCGACGATACGGCCCGGGAAACACTCCTGACGGTGCTCGGCCGCGTGGGGGGCAGCGGTGCCATCGCCATCGTCGATGGGCTCATCGCCGACACGAACACCGCCAAGCGAAGACTCGGCCTCACGGCCCTGACGAAATGGCCCGACGCCACCGTCTCGCAGCGGCTGCTCGACCTGCTCGGCACGTCACAGGATCCGGCCGAACGCGACCAACTGCTGGGAGCGCTCATCCGGATCGCACCGCTGCCCGACAACAAGCTCGACGACCGCCAGAAGCTGGAACTGATGCAGAAGACGATGTCGCTCTGTCGGCGCGACGAGGATCGCCGGCGCGTGCTGGAGCGGGCCAACGCCATCCGCACGATCGAGACGCTGCGGTTCGTCGTGCCCTACCTCGACGACCCGAATCTGGCGGAGCCCGCCTGCCTGAGCGTGGTGGAGCTCGCGCACCATCGCAATCTTCGTGACGCCAACAAGGATGAATTCACGAAGGCGCTCGACAAGGTGCTGGGGACGACGAAGAACGAGGAACTCGTGGAACGGGCTGAACGCTACAAGCAGGGACAGACCTGGGAGCGGAAGAAGCCGGCGAAGGGCTGATCGGCTGCAGCCACAGCAGGTAATACGCGGTGATCAGCCACTGAAACAGCTGCACGTTCATCACCCAATCGAGCCCCGCGTGAAACGCGAGGCCTGCCAGCAGCACCGGCAGCCGCAGCCTTGGTATCCAGACCAGCACTGGAAACCCCAGCTCGAAGACCAGGGTCGTGAAGGTCATCACCTGCGACATGAAGGGCGTCAGCAAGAAGTCCGGGATGGGAAACCGCTGGAACTCGCCGAGTTGCAGCACCATGCCGACGGCGGTGCCGTTTCGCCAGGTGGGTCCCGTGGCCTTCCAGATGCCCGCCACCAGATAGAGGACGCAGAGTTGAAGCTGCAGGATCCGCTGCGGCCAGGCCGGCACGAGCCTGGGCCGAGCATCGGCGGCAGGGCCGGCCTGCGGAAAGAAGCGGCGTCGCACCGCGTGGGGCAACGACAGGGCCCCGTCGGACCGGGCGAAGATGAGAAAGAACAGACCGATACGGATGAGTGCGTCACCCGAGTGCAAAATGTACATGTTGCGATAGGAGTAGCTGACCGCGGCCAGCCAGCCGCAGAACGCGGCGCACCGCGGAAAGATTCCCAGCCAGAGCCCGAGGCCTCCCGCCAGTGCGAGGCCGCGAATGAGCCCGATCGCCGCGTCGCTGTAGCCGGTGACCATGAAGACGCTGATCCGGGCGCCGCCGATCACGCCACGGTGCACGCCGGGAGGGAGCACGCCGTCATTGCCAAGCCACATCGGCATGTCGGGCCACAGCAGCCAGAGATTGACGAGGCTGAGCAGGCCGAACCAGGAGCGAAACCAGGCCAGCGGCCGCGGATCGACCGGATCGCGCACCCAATGGTCGCAGGCCGCGGCCGCCCGCGCAATCATGTCCCACGGCGACGTCATCGGCCCCGCTCCTGCGGCACCACGCTCCGATAAAACGCGTGGCGATCCCACGGCGTGCGACGCACGTCGGCTCGGAGGTGGGGACCGACGACCGGTTCGCATGTCCGCCACCAGCGCACCAGCTCGATCGCCACCGGGTCGTTCCCCTCGGCCCGCAGTCGTCGTGCGGCATAGTCGGCGAACGGCCGCCAGAGAAACCGTTCGTCGTCGAGCCGGAGGTGGTCGTTGAAATATTTGCGCCACCGATCCTTCTGCCAGCGCTCGAAGAAGCCCATCGCGACCATGTCGGTGAGCATTCTGCGATCGCTGGTGCCGTCACGATCGGTGCACCGCATCTCCACGCACATGTCGGCGGTGCGAGGATCGGGAGAGAACATGTCCCACGACTGCCACAACCCCAGCACCAGGAACGGACCAGCCGTCACCCGGTCGATGACGGGCTTCGGCGGAAACAGGCCGGCCGGCATCGACCAACTGAAGGCTGCGACCGCATAGGTGACGACCAGGATCGTCGGCCAGCGCCGACCGAGGCCGTTGAGAAAGCCGAACGGAGACGGAGACCGGGACGGAGACCGGGAAGGGGCGTTGACTCGGGCACGTGTTCGCACTGGCCGCTCACTTCCGAAATGCGGATCCGTCGAGGCCGTGGGTCTTCATGAGCCGGTAGAGCGTGCCGCGGGGCAGGCGGGCGTCGCGGGCGGCTGCCGACACGTCGCCCGAGTGACGCGAGAGCAGGTCGTGCAGATACTGCTTTTCAAACCTGGCCACGTGTTCGGCACGCTGCGCGAAATAGCCCGCCGCGGCGCTGGTGCGGCCGGCCGCAGCGACCAGCTCGTCAGGGAGATCATCCACTCCGGCCGTGGGGGACTGCGTCATGGCGATCGCCCGGCGGACGACGTTCTGCAGTTCGCGAACGTTGCCCGGCCAATGGTAGCTTTTCAGCACCTGATAGACGTCGGTAGACAGTCCGTTCACCCGCCGGCCCATCTCCTGGGCGGCGCGGTTGGCGAAAAACTCGGCCAACAGCCCGATGTCGTCGCCACGAACACGGAGCGGCGGCAGGTCGATCCGCACCACGTTGATCCGGTAGAGGAGGTCGCGGCGAAACTCGCCCCGCTCGACCATCTCATCGACGTTTCTCGACGTCGCCGCGATCACCCGCACGTCGACCGCATTTTCGAGCCGCGCCCCCACCCGCCGCACCCGTCGTTCCTGCAGCACCCGCAGCAGTTTTGCCTGCAACGGCAGCGGCAGTTCGCCAACCTCGTCGAGAAAGAGCGTGCCACCGTCCGCACATTCGACCAATCCCATCCGCCTGGCGTCGGCCCCGGTGAAGGCGCCCCGCTCATGGCCGAAGAGTTCGCTCTCCATGAGGGCGTCGGGAATCGCACCGCAGTCGACGGGCACGAAGGGCCCCCCGCTGCGGCGGCTGCGGAGATGAATGGCCCGGGCCACCAGTTCCTTGCCCGTTCCGGTCTCGCCCGTCACGAGCACGTCCACGGAACTCGACGCGATCCGGTCGATGATCGAATAGACCTGCCGCATCGCCGGGCTTTCCCCCAGAAAGTCATCGAACGAATAGGGGCGCTCGACGGCGCGACGGAGCACCTCCTCCGCCGCTTTCCGCCGCGACTCCGTCAGCAGCCTCACCAACGCGTCCTCGAGCTCGGCCTCGGCCCTCCCCAGGTCGAGGTACTCCCCCGCGCCCGCCTGCAGGCAGACGCGGGCCGTGTCGATGTTCGGCCGTGGATCGATCACCACCATCGGCAGCTGGGGATCGGCCTGCCTGAGCGCGGCGTGAAGGACATCGGCGGATGGATCCGAACGGGCGGTCACGACGCCGAGGTCCCACGAGTCGCGGGAGAGCGTGGCGACTGCCCCTGCGAGCGACTTTTCCACCCGCACCTCGAACGGCTGCAGGCGGGCGAGGAGTTTGGCGTAGGGCAGGCCGGCGCTGCCCGCGGAATCGACGACGAGGATGCGGGGCTGCTGCACGGGATGGCTCGGGCGGATGTGGCTGGCGACGGGAGGAACGAACTCGAGACGTTCCGCCGCGGTATTGGCCGCCTGCCCTCGGCCGCGAAACGCCGCTGAGAACCGCAAAGTATGCAGCGGCGGCGGACAGGCGGCAACTCGCCCGGACGGAGTGCTGGTGGTACATTGCCGGACACGCTCGACAGCCCGCTTCCCGGAGATCATCACAGCATGCCCATCGACCCCTATTCGCCCTGTCCCGGCGGCACCGGCAAGAAGATCAAGTTCTGCTGCTCCGAACTCGTGGGCGACCTGGAACAACTCGACCGGCTGACCGAGGGGCAGCAATATGCGGCGGCGCTCGCGGAGGTCGACAAACTGACGCAGCGGTATCCGGGGCGGGCCTGCCTCATGGCCCACCGCACCCGGCTGCAGTTGGCCACCAAGCAGTTCGCCGAGGCCGCGGCGGGCAGCATGGCGTTTCTGGAAGCGTGCCCGGACAACCCGGTGGCCCTCGGCCAGGCTGCGGTGTCCGAGGCGATCGTCGGGCGGATGCAGGAGGCCATGGCGCTCTTCGACCAGGCGCGGGAGAAGGCCGGCGAGGTGACCGGTGCCGAGATGCCTCAGGACCTCGTGCGGACGGCCCAGACGCTCGTGCAGGCAGCCGCCCAGACGAGCCATCCGGGCTGTGCCCAAGGCATCGTTGAATGGCTGATCGACAAGTCGCTCGGGAGCGAGGAAGAGCGGCAGGTGCTGGCCTCGATCGTCGGCGCCGGCGGCGTTCCGCCGGCGCTTCGCACCAAGGTGTCGTTCGAGGCGTCACCGGCTGATTCACCCTATCGCTTCGAGTTCGAATCGGCGTTGAAAGCGGCCGCCGACTGGCGGCTTTCGAAGTCCCTCGCCACGTTCCGCAGCCTGAAGACGGTTGCGGGTGAGAGCCCCGAACTGTTCACCAACATCGCGGTTCTCTGCGAGATGCTCGCCCGGCCATACGAAGCTTCGGAGGCCTGGCTGACCGTCGCCAGACTCCGCGCCGGCATGTCCGACGACGCCGTCGAGGCCACGGGCCGTGCGATCGCGATGGAAACAGAGGCCGACCCGGATCGCTCGCCCGTCGTGACCATCACGAGCATCATCGCCCCGCTCGCATCCGCGGCCGGTGATGCTGCAGGCGGTGGAATCGAGCTCTTGGAAGACAAACTCCGCCACGATGGACGCTTCGATGTCTCGACATTCGATCGCTCGGCGTGGGTGGCGCGTGGCGCGGCGCCACCCCACTCGGTGTGGCGGGTCTTTGCTCCGGCACCGACGGGCGCTTCGTCATCGGCAGGGCAGCCCGATCGCCTGCTGGCATCGCTGATGATCTTCGGACGGCAGACCGACCGAGAGCCCGAGGCGGTGCTGCAGGGCTTCGAGCCCGACGTCGCGGAAGCCAAGCCGGTGGTCGAACACATCCTCGCCTGCACCTTCGCCGCCCCGGTGGACACCGGCCGCGGTCGCCTCCCCACCACCTCGCCCACCGCCTGGCTGCAAAACACGCAGTTCCGCGTCAAGCCGGGGGAATTGTCGAAGGAGCCTGCGGCTGCCGACGGTCCTTCCATGGTCGACCGGCTGCTCGCCCGACAGCGGCAGGCGGTCTGGGATCGGTTCCTGGCGGTCTGGCCCGATACACCACTTCCCGAACTGCTCGGCAAGACGCCCAGACAGGCTGCCGCCGAGGCGGGAAAGGAACCAGCCCGTCGCGTGGAAGCCATGATCAACGAGGGGGAGGCGGCCTCTCGCCAACCCGACGCCTCCGCCGCCTGGACGGCCGTTCGCGGAACACTGGGGCTGCCCGCGCCAGCGCCACTGCGATCGGAACGTCCGCTCGAGGAGGTGCCGCCGCTGCGTTGGCACCGGGTCGTGCTCGACGGGCTCCCGGTCGACGAACTCCGGGCGCTCTTCCTCACCTCGCTCGACGCCGGCTTCGACCTGTCGGCCGCGCGGGCCGCCGAGGCGATCGTGTCGCGGGCCGACACCACGCCGGCCGACCGCTGGGAGGCCTATGGCCTGCTCGAGGATCGGGCGGCGACGAGCCTGGAGAAACTCGCGATCATCGCCAAACTCCGGGAACTCGCCACGACGCTCAACGCCAACGACGGCATGCTCGACGTCGCCGAATTGCGTGTCCGGCTTTCGCGCGCCGACGAGGCCGGCATCATGCGGCTGCTCAATCACCTGCAGCGGGAGCATGCCCGCGATCAGAAGGTGATCGCGGCGCTGGCCGAAGTGCTCGGGGAGGCGGGGGTCGACCTCGCTGCCTTGGCCGCGCAGTCTGCTGCGACGCAGATGCCGGGCGCTGCAGGGATGCCGATGGGTGGCGGCAAGCCGGCCGCCGAAACCGGACGCCTGTGGACGCCGGGTGGCGACCAGTCGGGTCCGGCAGGTGAGAAGAAGTCGATCTGGACGCCGGGCTGAGGTGAGGCCGTCCATGCGCGAAGGCGGGTCCGCCACCGGATTCGATGAGCAACTGATGCGGCGGGCCCTCGAACTGGCCGGCCGTGGCGAGGGATTCGTCGAACCCAATCCGATGGTGGGCGCGGTCGTCGCGGCCGCACCTGGCGTCGACGGCGCCGGCCGGATCGTCGCCGAGGGCTGGCACGCCGCGTTTGGCGGTCCGCACGCGGAAGTGTCGGCGCTGACCGCCGCCGGAGCCGCGGCCCGTGGGGGCACACTGGCCGTCACGCTGGAGCCCTGCTGCCATCACGGCAAGACGCCTCCCTGCACCGACGCCATCATCGCCGCCGGCATCGCGAGGGTGCTCGTGGCCTGCCGTGATCCATTTCCAGCCGTCGACGGCGGCGGCATCGCCGCCCTGCGTCAGGCTGGCATCGAGGTGCAGACAGGCCTCTGCGAGGCGGAGTGCCGACGGCTGACAGCCCCCTTCCGCACACTGGTGGAGCGCAAGCGGCCCTGGCTGATCGCGAAGTGGGCGATGAGTCTCGATGGTCGCGTCGCGACCGCCGCCGGGGCGAGCCGTTGGATCTCGTCGGAAGCCTCGCGGGCGCTCGTGCATGGGCTTCGCGGGCGGATGGATGGCATCCTCTGTGGCATCGGCACGGCACTCGCCGACGATCCCCTCCTGACCGCGCGGCCGGCCGGGCCGCGGCAGCCGCTGCGGATCGTGCTCGACGGCTCGGCCCGCCTGCCGCTGGAAAGCCGTCTGGTCCGCACCGCTCGCGAGGTGCCGCTGCTCATAGCGACGGGCCCGACGGCTCCCGCCGACCGCCTGCGGCACTTGGAAGCGGCTGGATGCGAGGTCTGGCAAGGCCGCGACGAGCGTCCGCAGCAACGCCTGGAGTCGTTGCTCGTCGAACTGGGATCGAGGCGACTCACGAACGTGCTCGTCGAAGGCGGCCCGACGGTGCTGGGAAGCCTGGCTGATGCACAGACCATCGACGAGGTGTGGGCGTTCATCGCCCCGACGATCATCGGCGGCGCGGCGGCGCCCGCCCCGGTCGGCGGCGCAGGGATCTCGCTGCTCGCGGCAGCGGCCTCGATCGCAATCGAGCATGTCTCACGCCCCGGCGGCGATCTGCTCGTACGGGGCGTCGTGCGACGCACATGACGTGTTCCGCAGCCGCCGCTACTTGGCCGGCATGTCGCGGATCACGTTCCGCCAGTGCGTCACCATGGCGTCGGACTGCATCGACGTTTCCGCCACCGCCACACGCAGCGACTTGATCACCTCGAACACCACCTTCGCCTGGGCCAGCGCGTCCTTCGCCTGTTCGTTCTCATCGTCTGGCCCGAGTTCCGACTCGGGATCCACGCTGCCGTCACGCTGCTGGGCGCAGCCGTACCGGGTCAGATAGACGACCCACGGCTGGATGGCGTCGACCAGTCCCGCGAAGTCGAGCGCGGCGGCCCCCACCAACGGCTCCTCGAACTTCGAGAGCTGGGAGCCTGTTTCCAAGCGGGTCTGCACGAGCAACCGGCCGGCCTGCTTCGGCACGAGCGACAGCACCGCCGCATCCTCGCCCACGCCGATCGACGGCTGCACCTTGTCGTCGAGGCCGCTGTTGGCCATCGGAAAGGACCAGAGCGTGCCTCCCTCCACCTTGGTCTTCACCGGCTCGGGCACGCTGTACTCAGCCGGCACGGCATCGGGGTTCATCTCCCGCACCGCATCGACCACTTCGTCGGCCAGTTCGAAGAGGTCGCTCATTCCTTCCCGGAAAAGCTTGGGATCGTCGAGCCCGAGCACGATGGCAGGCTCCACGAGCGGCAGGGGCTCCGCCGCGGAGGGAAGCGCCGCGTGAGGCCGCTTCGTGGAACTCTTGCCGTCGATCACGAACCCGAGCTGCCCGTCGGCAAGCGACGGCAGGACCTTGGTCCGCAGGATGCCGACCAGCTTCTCTCCCAGCGGCGCCAGGTGCTCATCGACTTCCGCGATCTTCTCGCGGGCTTCGCCATCGGCCTTCGGCACCAGGTACTTCAGAAAGAATGACCAGCCCATGTCGGCCCACGAGGCGAAGTCCTCGAACTGCCCCGGGTCGGTCTTCACTCGGGCGGCGACAGCCGCCAGCGGTGCACCGCCCGTGTGCTCGAGGAGTTCCAGCCGCTTCGAGCCATCGAATGGCAGGTTCTTCGACCAATCCCAGACGTAGCCCTCGTAGCCCTGTTCGGACAGAAACGCGAACGACATCCATGCGCCGGGCACGGGCAGCCGCCGCTTGTAGCCCTCGGCCACCTTGCCGAGCACCCGACGGGCCTCGGCAGCCGCCCCGTCGGGCAGTTCGGCGAGATCGGCGACCGTGTCGCTCAGCGCCGCCAACTGTTCAATGTCGGCAGCCGACGGCGCCAGTGCCTTCTGCATCGCCTCGCTGAGGTAGGAAATACCGGTGAGCGGCTTGGCCTGCTGGGCCACGAGCGGCTCGAACGGTTTCGACGTCACGAGCGACTTCCGGTTGCTCCCCGTCACGGCCAGCTTCTCGAGGTGATCGATCGAGTCGCCGATCGAGAGGATCACGCGGTCGCCGATCACGCCGAGAGCGATCACGAGCTCGAGACCCTCGACCTTCTCGAGAACTTTTTCGAGCTCCTGGCCATGATCCTCGATGCCGGGAATGCCCTCACGAATCAGGGTGGAGTCGGGCTTGATCGTGAACGTGAGCACCTCGCCACCCGCCACTTTGCGTCGCGCGAGCGATTGTGCGAGTTCGGGGTTGGCCTGCGTGACGAGTTTTGCGAGCACCTCGATCCGCTTCAGCTGGGACGTGGCGGCATCGAGCTTGGTCGTCTTGAACCCCCAGACCACGTCGGGCACCACGATCAGGTGGATGTTCTCCGACAAGGTCTTGACCACCAGGCGGGTCGCGAGTTCCTCGGCGGAAATCTGCTCGGCGTCCTCGACCGCCTGAAACCGCACCGGCCTGACACGAACGCCGCGGCGGGCGTCGGTGGCCCCCTCGTCGTCGTCCTCATCCTCCTCGTCGTCGTCCTCATCGAGTTCGATGCCTTCGAGCATGTCGACCTCGATGCCGCCGACCGAGGCGTCTCCGCTCGCCAGTTGCAACAGCGTCGCTGCATTCTGCGCCTGCTGGATCTTCTTCAAGAGCTCCACGAACGCGATGCACGACGGCTCGCCATAGACGAACGTGTCGGTCGAGACCATGTCCTTGAGCAGTTCCAGCGCCTGCTCGTTTTCGGGCAGTTCCATGAAGGTCGACGCCATGGAGAGCGGGCTGCCCGGCTGGAGTTTCTGCTCCTCGATCGAATCGGCGGCGCGGGACACGAACGGCAGTTTCCGCAGGGCGGCGAAGGCGTTGCTCTTCTCGAGGCGGTCGTATTGCTCGCGTGCCCGCAGGGTTGCCGAGACAAACGCGGCATCTTCGGGAATCAGCGCAACACCGCTCGTGGCCAGAGAGTCGGCGGCCGGCGCACCCGACGCACACAGGGCGATGACCGTGGCGACGAGGGCAGGGAGCACCGGTGTCGGGATTGCGCGGTTCGGGAACAGCATCGTCGTCATCCTTTGCTGGGGCGAGAGGAAGCAGCCTGGCACAGGGCAGTGCCAGGGGCCGCGCGGGCCGTGGAGGACCGGGCGCGACGCTTGATAGGATATGCGAAACCCAACTGCGGAGAGAACCCGGAAACTTCCGGCCAACGCTTGAGCAGCGGCCCCCTGACGCCCCCCGCCGCCGCCAGACACACCCCTGGCACGGAACGGATTGCCACCTTCGTCCTTGCGGAAACGCCACCATGCTCATCGGAACGACACAGATCGTCGACACGTTCGCCGAAGCCTTCCGCCTGAGGCACGCGCGGCTCATCGTCACGGCGGCCGATGCCCACTGGCTCGACGCCGCGATCCGCGCCGCCTGCGGCTACGGCACGAGCGTCATCGGCTGCGATGCGGAGATCGGCGTCGAGCGGTGGCTGACGGCCGACGAAACACCCGACGGCCGGCCCGGCGCGGCCGTGCTGGCCTGCGGTTTTTCCGCGGATGGCGTGGGGAAGGCGGTGGCCAACCGCACGGCCCAATGCCTGCTGACCTGCCCCACGGCGAGCGTTTTCGACGGCCTGCCTGCCGCCGAAGAGCGGCGACCGCTGGGAGCCCACGTCCGGTTTTTTGGCGACGGGTATGAAAAAACGAAGGTCGTGGACGGGCGCCGCTACTGGCGGGTGCCGGTCATGGACGGCGAGTTTCTCGTCGAGGAGTCGGTCGGCATCGACAAGGGGGTCGGCGGCGGCAATTTCATCCTGCAGGGCAGGTCGCTGGACGCCACGCTCGCCGCCGCCAGGCGGGCGGTCGACGCCATCGCGATCACGCCCGGCACCATCACACCCTTTCCGGGTGGCGTCGTGCGGTCGGGCAGCAAGGTCGGCTCACGGTACGAGGCTCTCCGCGCCTCGACGAACGAAGCCTTCTGCCCTTCGCTCGTGGGCCGCGTGGAAACGGGCCTCGTTGCCGGAGCGGCCTGCAGCCTTGAAATCGTCATCGACGGCATCGATGAGCCCTCCGTGTCGGTAGCCATGGTGGACGGCATCCGCGCCGCCGTCGGCCCGGACATCGTCGCCATCTCGGCAGGCAACTACGGCGGGAAGCTGGGCAAGTTTCACTTCCATCTTCGCCAGCTTCTCACACCTTCCTGATCTGTGATTCCCCTGTAAATGGGCTTTCTTGCAGCCGGTCTGCTGTGGTACTTCCCCCCGATTCATCCTCCGGGGACCCGCCGATGCAAGAACTCGAACGCCCCTCGCGACAAGATCTCGTCGTTCCTCTGCGGCAATCGAACCTGCCGCTGGTGCTGGGAGCGATCCTCTGCGCCAGCACCGGCTTTGGGCTCGTCTGGGCGTTTGGTATCGGCCGCTCCCCGGCGGGCGGGGAGTCGGTCGCCTCGGCGCAGGCTGCCGTCTCGAGCACCGATGTCGAATCCGACGTCGCGTTCGCGACGCAGGAGCCGTTGCCTGCCGTTGGGGATGCCGGAGTCACCACCCGCCAGAACGGCAACGCCACCTGGGAGCCGCGGCCACTTCCCGAGGCCGATAACGAAGCCAATGCCCCGCGGGCCATGCATGAACGCGATTGGCGGCCCCCCGCCTCGCCGGCCGCCGGCACGCCCGTCGAAGAACGCTATCCTGCCCGACCGGCCACGCTGGAAACCCCGGTCGACGAGCAGCCCCTGCCGCCGGTTTCGGAAGGCAGCACGTCGCGATTTACGCCTCCCGGCCGTTTTCCAGGGACCGGCGCCGAGCCGATCCGACTGGCATCCGCCGAATCTGTGGCCTCGGATACCCAGGCCTCGGATACCCAGCTGCCCGCGGAACCCGCCGATGCCGCGTTGCCGGTGGACGATGGGAGCGAACTGCCTCCACCGGCCGCCAACGAGGTGGCTGATTCGGCCGTTGCGCCGCCTCCTCCCGAAGCGTTCACCGCGGCGGCACCGGCCCCCCAGCCGCCACTGGAGCAACCACCGCTTCCACCATCGCCGGCTGCAGCCGGCGATCTGCTGCCACCAGCACCCGCTCCACCGCCGACCATCGCTCCGCCGGTCTCCCCGCCCGCCCCGGCGCGGCGGTTCACCTCCTCCGATGTCGCCGCCCCACCGGCCAGTTTCAGGCCGGCGGCGATCGCCCCCGTCCCGCCGGCCACGGCACTCTCCCCGGCCCCGTCACCGTCTCCGGTCGTCGGCGCCGCCGCCACGACAAACCCCTTTGCGAGTGCGCCACCCATGGGCCCCGCACCGTCGCTGCGAACAGCCCCCGGGGCGGTGGGAGGCAGCGTGCCCCAGCCCAATGCCCCTGAAACGACCGGGCAGGGACGTCCCGGTGCCATGCAGTTGGAAGGCCTGCAGACGCCGCAACTCGCCGTCGAAAAGCGTGGCCCGCGGGAAATCCAGGTGGGGAAACCGGTCCGCTACGAGATCCTCGTTCGCAACGTCGGCACGGCGACGGCTCAGGATGTCACGCTGCGGGATGCGGTGCCCTACGGCACGACGCTCATCACCACGACACCACCGGCCAGCCCGGCGAGTGCTAGCCCCTCCGCGGGCCTCGCCGCCGGTCAGGGCGGCGCCGCCGCGGCGGAACTGGTCTGGCCGCTCGGTCCGCTGGCGCCGGGCGGAGAAGCACGCGTGTCGATGGAAGTGATGCCGCAGATCGAAGGCGAAATCGGCAGCGTGGCCAGCGTCACGTTCCGCACGGAAGCGTCGGCTCGATCCCGCGCCACCAAGCCCGATCTCAGGCTGGAGGCCTCCGAGACCAAGGCGGTACGCATCGGAGGTGAGGTCAAGCTGTCGCTCAAGGTCAGCAATCCAGGCACCGGTATCGCCACCGGCGTGGTGCTGGAGGGCGAACTGCCCGCAGGCGTCGCGCACAGCGCCGGCCGCGAATTGGAATTCGACGTCGGCCAACTCCGGCCGGGCGAGTCACGGACGATCGACCTTGTCATGGGCTCGACCGGCCCGGGCGTCCACATGGCCCGTTTCGCCGCGCGGGCCGACGGTCAACTCGAGGTCGAACAGCCGGTGCGGATCGAAATCACGGCCCCCACCCTCGAACTCTCGACCGAGATGCCGTCGCGTCGGTATCTGCAGCGGCCCGCCACCTGCGTGCTGACGATGGTGAACGCGGGCACGGCACCGGCTCGGTCGGTGGAACTGGCCGCCCAACTGCCGCCAGGCATGAAATTCGTGCGGGCCAACCATGCCGGCTGGTACGAGGAACGCTCGCACCGCGTGCTTTGGAACCTGGAGGAACTGCCTCCAGGCGAGGTCGGCGCCGTGGAGATGGTGCTCATGCCGGTCGACCTCGGGCCGCAGAAGATCGTCGCGGCCGCGCGCAGTAGCGACGGTCCTTCGGACCAGACCTCGCACACCGTCGAGGTCGAGGGCCTCGCCGCACTCTTCTTCGAGGTCACCGACAGCGAGGATCCGATCGAAGTGGGGGGGATGACGGAATTCATCGTCCGCATCGGCAACCAGGGGACGAAGGCCGCCAGCGGCGTGCGGCTCACGGCAACGCTGCTTGGCGATCTCGAGCCGGTCGACGCCAAGGGGCCGGCGGCCCACCGGGTCGAGAATCTCGCCGTCGTGTTCGAACCACTGGCGAAGCTCGCCCCCTCGGAGGAGGCCGTCTTTCGCGTGCGTGTCCGTGGCCGCCGGGAAGGCGACCAGCGTATGCAGGTGCAACTGGTGAGCGACGACCATCCGGCTCCGATCACCAAGGAAGAGATCACCCGCGTCTACGCCGACCGCTGACGGCCGGCCATGTGGGCGCGGCGTGAACCCGCGTGCCTGCAAGCCCGCAGCGCGACCGCGGGAACTGCGTGGCGACACGATCCGCGTCACGCCCGCAACACCGCACCGCACTGCCGACCACAGGCCGCCACCACCGACTCGACCGTCCGGCTGGCCTCCTCGCCCGAGAGCGTGCCCGTGCTGCTGCGGAGCCGCAGGGAGACGACGAAGCTCTTCTTGCCCGCCCCGAGCCGTTCGGCGTCGGTCCAGACCTGCACGAGCCGACACTCCTCCAGGGGGCCGGCGGCGGCGGCGCGGATCACCGCATCGACGTCGCCCCACGGCAGCGCCTGATCGACGACCAGATTCACGTCCCGCTCGACTGCCGGAAAATCGCTCGGTCGGAATCGGGTCGGCTCGGTATCGATGGCAAACTCGAGCCGGTCCAGCCGCACTTCTGCGGCGCAGACCGCCCCCTTCAGCCCCAGGCGGGAGAGCACCGCGGTCGCCACCTCGCCCACGACGCCCACCCGCTCGGCCGGCCTGTCGGGCCGCTGGAGCACGAGCTCGGCAGCTCGACCGGCGGCGAACAGATCGAGACCGGCGACCGGTCGATAGACCACGCGGGTCGCACCGGTGGCGTCGGCCGCGAGCCCGAGGCGATCGAGCAGCGCCGTGGCGAGCCCCTTCGCCGCCGCGAAGTGCCCACCCACCACGAACGACACGAGCAGCGGCTCCTCGATCGGTGCTGCCGCCGCCTGTGCGCCGCCCTGGCTTCCCTGTCCGGTCGCGCCATCGGAACCTGCAGCCGGCCGCGCCAGATAGCCACGGGCCGTCTCGAAGAGTTCCGGCCGCTGCGCTCCGACGGCGCTGTTGGCCGCGCGGGCCTCCAGCAGGCTCGGCAGGAGCGTTCGCCGCAGACGGTCCGCTCCGCGGACGAGCGGCGGAGCGCAGACGAGCGGCGCCGCGTCCCCCCACGGGCTGGCGGTCGTTTCCAGCGGCGCGGCGACCACGCTTCGCGTCATCGCCTCACAGAAGCCCGCCGCCACCAGCACTTCGGCCGCCCGCCTGAGCGCACGGTCGCGGGCCGACTCGACCACCGGCCGGGCGGCGATCGCCACATCCTCCGGGACGCTGTCGTAGCCCTCGATCCGCGCGATCTCCTCCACGAGGTCGATCTCCCGCCAGCAGTCGCGCCGCCACGTGGGCGCCTTCCAGCGGGAACGTTTCCCCTCGATCGACTCGGCCACGAATCCCAGGCCGACCAGGATCGCCTGCTGCCGAGCGACGGCAACGTCGATGCCGAGCACCTCGGCGACGCGTCCGTGTCGCAGGTCGATCGTGGCGGGGTTCGCCGCGAGCCGGCCGGCCTCGACGACGCCCCGCAGCACCTGCCCGCCGGCGATCTCCACGATCAAGGCGGCCGCACGGCGGCTGGCCCAGTCGACGGCGGCGGGATCGGGCACCCGTTCAAAGCGATACGACGACGCGCTTGCCAGCACGAGTCCCCGGGCGGCGGCGCGGACCGTCAGCGGCGCAAATTGGGCCGATTCGAGGAGCACGTCGGTCGTCGTGGCGACGATCTCGGTGCCGGCCCCGCCCATCACCCCGGCCAACGCCACTGGCCCCTCGGCATCGGCGATCACGCCCATCGCCTCGGTGAGGGTGTAGGTCTTGTGGTTGATGGCGGTGAAGGTTTCTCCGGTGGCCGCCCGCCGCACGCTGATGCGGCCGCCGCGGATCTTTCCCAGATCAAACGCGTGCAGCGGTTGCCCGCATTCGAGCATGACGTAGTTGGTGATGTCGACGACGTTGTTGACGCTCGCCACGCCCACCGTGGCCAACCGGTCGACGAGCCAGGCCGGACTCGGCCCCACCCGCACGCCCCGAATCACACGGGCCGTGTAGAACGGACAGATCTCGGGGGCGAGGATCTTCGCGGCGACCTCGGCGGCGGCGGCGGCTCCGCCCTCCTGCAGCCGTGGATCGGGAATGTGGAGCGGCCTGGCGAAGAGCACGGCCGCCTCACGGGCCACGCCGATGTGGCCGAGGCAATCGGGTCGGTTGCTCGTCACCTCGATCTCGACGGCCGTGTCGGCGCCGACAGCCCTCGTCGATTCGTGATTGAGCCCCGACAGCATCAGCCGCTCGACCAAGGCATCGACCGACGCCGGCAGGCTCACGTACTCGGACAGCCAGTTCGTGGAGATGATCATCGACTCGATCCCTTCTCAAGTGAACACGGCGGCAAGCGGTGACTGGACACGATGCGAAGAGGCCGGCCGCGGCCGATCAGAACTGCCGCAGGAAACGCACGTCGTTGCGATAGAAATCCCGGATGTCGGCCACCCCGTAGCGACGGGCTGCGATCCGTTCGACCCCGAGGCCGAACGCGAAGCCCGCCACTTCGTCGGGATCGTAGCCGACCGCCGCCAGCACGGCCGGGTCGACCATGCCGGCACCGCCCATCTCGATCCACCGCCCGCCCCATTCCATGTCGAACTCCACGCTCGGCTCCGTGAACGGGAAAAACGACGGCCGGAACCGCACATGGACGTCGCCGCCGAGGAAGCTCGAGGCGAGCTGCCTCAGCACGCTCTTGAGGTGGGCCATGGTCGTGCCCCGTTCGATGAGCAGTCCCTCCACCTGATGAAACATCGGGTAGTGGGTGGCATCGGCCGTATCGGGGCGATACACCCGGCCCAACGACACGATCCGGAGCGGCGGCCGGCGATTTTCCATGACGCGGATCTGCACGGTGCTCGTCTGCGACCGCAGCAGGAGCGGATCGGCCCCGCGGGCCACCGCCAGATAGAAGTTGTCGAGCGGATCGCGGGCCGGATGCTCGGCTGGAATGGCGAGGGCCTCGAAATTGTGCCACTGGTCCTCGACCTCCGGTCCGTCGACGCTTTCGAAGCCCAGGCGGGCCATGATCTCCTGCACGCGGCGGATCGTCTGCGTGATCGGATGCAGGTGGCCCAGCGGCACCGGATCGCCAGGCAGGGTCACGTCGATCCCATCGGCAGCCGCTCCTGCGGCGTCGACACCGCCGCCTGCCAGCCGTTCCTGAGCGGCAGCGAAGGCTGCCGTCACCGCCCCTTTCGCCTCGTTGAAATGCCTGCCGCCCGCCGGCCGATCGGCGGCAGCGAGTGCGGAGAGGAGCTTTTGAATCGCCTTCAGCCGACCGCTGCGGGCTCCGAGAAACTCGACGCGGGCCTGCTCGAGCCCGGCGATGTCGATCACGCCGTCGAGGGCCCGTGACGCGGCCTCGCGAAAGGTCGCGAGTTCCGCCAGGAACGCCTCGATTCCGACGGGCTCTCCGGCCGGCTTGCCACCCGCGGCCTGCACATCGCCTCGAGCCGCATCGTCGCGGCCTTTCGACACAGTCACGGCACTACGCGACCGCAGCCGGCTCCGGCAATCCAAGGGCCTTTCGAGCCGCATTCACGACGGCGTCGAAGCCGGTCGGATCGAGCACGGCCATCTCGGACAGCGTGCGGCGATCGAGTTCCGATCCGATCTTTTCCAGGCCGGCGATGAACTGGCTGTACCGCAGACCGCGTTCGCGGCAGGCGGCATTGATCCGCACGATCCAGAGCCGCCGGAAATCCCGCTTCTTGCGCCGCCGGTCACGCCGGGCATAGACGCCGGCGCGGATGATTGATTCCTTGGCGGTGCGAAGCAGGCGACGACGGCCGCCGACCGAGCCCTTCACCCGCTTGAAGAGACGCTTCTTGGCTCGGAGACGCGGAACGACGTTTTTAGTGCGCATGGTTTTGGCTTGCCTTCTGGAACGGACACTGTCGCGATTTCAACGGGATTTTCAAGGCCCCTGGATTCCGGGCCGCAACACCCCGTCAGGCCGGAGGGTCTGACGGGATCCGTCAGGCCGGGAGGGCCTGCCGGGGTTCGGGGCGACACCGGCGGGTTTCGGGGCGGTTCACGCCCCAGCCGCCGGCAAGCCGCGCCGGGTTTGTATTGGGTCTAGTAGCTGTAGCCGCCGAGCATCTCGACGATCTTCGCCGTCTCGGGAACGGCGAGCACGGCGGTGCCGCGGAGATTGCGTTTCCGCTTGCTCGTCAGCCGTACCTGCAGATGGCTCGTGCCGGCGCGGCGATGCTTCACCTTGCCCCGGGCGGTGACTCGAAAACGCTTCTTGACGCCCTTGTGGGTCTTTTGCTTCGGCATGACTGAATCTCTGGTATCGGGAAGGAAGAGGGACGGAAGAACGGTTGAATGCGGGAGTGTGCGGTGCCGTGAAAGCCTGCTGACGCGGACTGGCTGACGAGGACTGCCCGACGAGGATTACTTGACGATGTTTATTTGGGAGACAGCGTGCAGACCAGCCGACGGCCCATCTGCTGCGGAGGGGAATCGATTTTTCCGACGGGATCGAGTTGTTCGATGATGTTTCGCATGACCCGCTGCCCCTCGTCGATGTGAGCCAGTTCACGGCCTCGAAACACGACCGACACGATCACCTTGTCTTTGTGCTGCAGAAATCCCTTCGCCTGATTGACCTTGAACTCGATATCGTGATCGCCTGTCTTTGGACGCAGGCGGATTTCCTTGATTTTCGTCTGGTGGACGTGCGTGCGGTGAAGTTTCTTCTTTTGCTGATACTTGAACTTGCCGAAGTCCATGATCCGACAGACAGGCGGCTTCTCGTTCGGCGCCACCTCGACCAGATCGAGCCCAGCCTCGCGAGCGCGGCTCAGAGCCTCTTCCGTCGGGATGATCCCGAGTTGTTCGCCATCATCGGCGATCACCCGAATCGGGGTGATCCGGATCTGTTCATTGATGCGATGCTGCTTCTCGATGGCTCACGCCTCCCGGACGTCGGATGCGAAGTGACCTTCGCAGGCCGGGAAGACAGCGACCACGCGCGCCAGGCACTGGCACGGAATGTGTCGGCGACATTCCTCCTCGGCACTCCCGGCGTCACCCAGCGGCGAACGAATCGTTCGCCGGGCTGCGACCGGACAAGCCAGATACTATCCCAAGGACCGGGGGGCAGCGTCAACAGGCCTGCGGGAATCTGGGTAAACCGCCAGCCGGCGGCTATTGCAGGGCAGCCCCGGGGAGGGTGGCGGTCTGCCCAGCCGGTGGCTCCGGTGTCGCCTTTTCGGGGTTTGCCTGCCCCCCTTCCTGCCCCGCCCCCGGCACCCGGTCCTGCCCGGAAGCCGTCGCCAGCCGCAACGACTCCACGAGCGGCCGGTCGGCATCCGCAAACCGCTGCTGCATCGACTCCTCGAACATGAAGGTCACACCCACCTGACTGCCATCCCGGGCCGCCACCACGTAGTGGATCCACCGAAACGGCAGGCGGCCCGCCGTGCCGGAGGAGACGACCCGCACGACCCGCAAACCATCCGTGCGATCGCTCTCCTCGGCGGCGACGATGCGTTCGAGTTGTCCCGCCAGCGACCGCTCGATGTCGCGCTGCACGTCGGCGCGGGTGGGGAGAGTGGTGGCTGGTGCCTGCGGCAGGCTCGTGATCGAGCACTGGCCGACCAATGCCCCCCGGTCCACCAGCCGCAGCACCAGCCCATGCGCGCCGTCCTCGACCCGCCGCCAACGGCTGTCATGGACGAGGTCGAGGCGGCCCTGGCTGTCGCGATACCAGATCTGCCCCGGCCCACCCGCGCCCCGCCGCCGCCCTGCCGGCGAAGCAGTCTCGGCAACGACGTCAGGATCCATGCAGTCTGCCTCGACGGGCGCCCGCTCGATGGCCAGCCGCGCCTCCACCTCGAACCCCGGCGCCACATGGCTCGCCTGCCGCCGCTCCACAATCACGACCGCGGCCCGGCTGACCCGCCCATCGAGCAGATACCGCGCGGATTGGTTCGGGTCGGCGTCCTCGTTGGCGGCGGCATCCCGGGCCGACACTGTGAAACTGCCCTCGACGGTCACGTGGGTCGGCACGCCGTCGACGGCGCCGGCGACGATGCCCGAAATGATTCCTTGCGCCAGTCCATCGGTCACCTGCTCGATACGCGCCTCGAGACCGCCCGACTCGACGGTGTCGATGGCCAACAAGCCAGCGGTCAGGTCGCCGGAAATCTGCCACGCTTCGGCGAGTGCCACTCCGGCATCGGAGTCCCTCGGCAGCAGCTCGTCGAGCAGCAGAGCATCGAACGGGGTTTCCAGAAGGTCGGACTCTTCACCCGACAGGAACCCATCCACCAGGTAGGGCAGCGGCGTGGTCCCACATCTGGCCACGAGCAGCTCGCGCGCGTCCGCCGCCAGTGTCGCGCTCGTCCTCGACTCGCCGATCCGCATGGCAGCCGCGGCATCCCGATAGCGGCGGCGGACCGCCGCCTTGGCAGCCCCCGCCTGTCCCACGCCGGCGGCCGGTGTTTCATCGAAATCAAACGTGGCTGCCATCTCCACCGGTTCACGTACAGGAGCGGCTTCGCCGACGGCCGGCAGCGTCAGTTCTCCGGAGACGTCGAGCTTGACGCGGACCCGGGTCGCGGAGGGCACCGCCTCTCCGATGCCCGCCGGCGTCGCCTCCTCCGCCGACGCCCGCTCGATCGCCGCCACGCAGACCGCGGCGAGGAGGCAGGCGAGGAGGCAACGGCTCCAGAGCAGTCCCGCAACGGGGCCTGGATTGCCGTTTCGTTCGCCGCCAGCAGCCGGCCAGCCCGTGCCAGCCACCGATCGTCCAGCCCGCATCGCCTCGGCAGTCCTGCCCATCATCCCCCCTCCAGAGGTGCCTCGAGATCTCGATCACTAGTCTTCGACGGACCAGTGACGGCCCGCGGAAATACCAGGTGTCCAGGCAGATTAAACCACTTGTTTTACCGATCCATCACTATCGGAGCGGCTGCCAAGCGAGAATTAAAGACAACGCCCCGCTGGCCGCAAACCGTTGGCGGACAGCGGGTTGTGGCGTGTTCGCTGGCGGCCGCTGGCCGAGCGGTGGTATGGGCCACCTCAAAAAAACTCAAGAACACCTCCCGGAGATGAACCGTTTCTGGACCGCGGCCGTATAACTCTGACGTCCTCGCGAGGCGGGCAGCGGGTTACGGATGACCCTCGGCACGCCGCCGGAAACGGTCAACACGCGGGGACGCGGTGTGAGTCATCGCGGAGTGATCTGGCATCAGGGTCCGGCCGAAGCTGCAACTGCTCAGCCTCGCCACTGGATTCCCCCTGCTGGTCTTCGCCTTTCACTATCCGGCACGGACAGCCGGCACTGGAGGTGTGTGATGCGATCGAATTTTGATGCTTCGTCTGCTGGTTCTTTCCACCTGATCCCGACTGACTACGGCCGGTTCGACGGCGGGCACGGTGATGCCGAATCCGCCGCGGGTCGCACCGCTCCCGGAATCCCGCTGATCGACGAACAGAACGTTCCGGTCGCGGACGGCGACGAGGTGCTCTCGATCGAGGATCTCGCCAATCGCTTCAATGTCTCCACGAAGACGATCTCCCGTTGGCGTGACCACGGCCTGGTGGCGGAACGGCACCTCGTCGGAGGCCGCAGGCGGGTGGGCTTTCTTGCCAGCGCGGTCGACCGGTTCATCCGTGACAACCCGCTGCGGATCGAGCGAGGCAGCCGATTCAGCCAGCTGTCGCAGGACGAACACGACCGGATCATCGGCTGGGCCCGTCGCCTGGCAGCCGCCGGCGCCTGCCCGGCCGACGTGCATCGGCGGATCGCCAGTCGGCTCAACCGCAGCGTGGAGACGATCCGCTACACGATCAAGCGGCACGATCAGGAGCATCCGTCCGAGGCGGTGTTTCCGATTGCCGACGGCCGGCTGCGGCCCGAAAGCTGCGAGCGGATCTATCAGCACTACCAGCATGGGGAACCGGTGGAATCGATCGCGAAGCGCTACCACCGCTCCAAGGCGAGCATCTATCGCGTGATCCTGACGCGGCGCGCCGATCACATCATGGAACTGCCGCTGGATTGCATCCCCAACGCGCTGTTCGCCAGGAAGAGTGCGGAAAAGGTGGTGAACCAGCCCTTTCCTGGCCTCGACGAGCCCGCCAAGCGTGTGCGGCGGCCGTCCGGCCTGCCCGCGTACCTGGCGAGCCTCTACGAGGTGCCGCTGCTGACGCGGGAACAGGAAGTGTGGCTGTTCCGGAAGTTCAACTACCTGAAGCACAAGGCGGCGGATCTGCGAACACAGCTCGACCTCGATCGGCCCAATGCGCGGTTGATGGACCAGATCGACAAGCTCTACGGGGAAATCGTCGAGATCAAGAACCGGATCGTGCGGGCCAACCTGCGGCTGGTGGTGTCGATCGCCAAGCGGCGGGTGTCGCCCGGCGACAGTTTCTTCGACCTGGTGAGCGACGGCAACATGTCGCTGATCCGCGCCGTGGAAAAGTTCGACTACGCCCGGGGCAACAAGTTCAGCACCTATGCGTCGTGGGCGATCATGAAGAACTACGCCCGCACCATTCCCGACGAGCATCGCCGACGCGACCGTTTCCGGGCGGCCGACATGGAACTGTTGCAGGCGGCGACCGATCTGCGGCCGGATGAACACCAGCAGCGGCTGGCGGAGACCGATCGGCTGCAGCAGGTGGGCAAATTCCTGAACCGTCTTGATTCACGTGAGCAGACGATCATCATCCGCCGATACGGCCTCGACCATCAGCATGAGCCGCAGACGCTCAAGGAAGTCGGTTCGGCGTTGGGCGTGACGAAGGAGCGCGTCCGGCAGATCGAGGCCAAGGCGATGGAGAAACTCCGTGAGGCGGCCGCCGAGGAGGCGGTCCTGCCGGAACTCGAATAGGGTAAATCTCGGCTAGGGTAAATCTCGGCTAGGGTAAATCTCGGCTAGGGTAAATCTCGGCCGAGCGGGGTCAGCCTACCGGACGGGAGCGTCGAGCGATGCCGGCCGCACGCCCGATTGACCGGGCGCCGGCGGTGCAGCCTTGCGGCTGCCGGCGCGGGGCTGGCCCGCATCCGCCTCGAGTCCCCCGGGGAGAGCCGTGGCCTTCGAGAGCACCGTGCCGGCCTGGAGTCCTGGCGTGGCGACGGTCGTCTGGCCGGGGCCGCCGGCGGGCGGTTTGGTGGGCGATTGGCTGGTGCCGGCCAGGAAATTGTCGATCGTGGCGGCCTCGCGGAGGTGCGAGAAATACCGCGACATCTCGATCCGCTGCTTCTTCTCGTGGATGTCGTCGTAGAGTTCGCCCCGCACCTCGGTGAACTTCACCTGTGCCGGCTCGGTAAACCCCTCGCAGAGGATCACCATGAAGCGATCGGCGATCTGCACGATCCCCGACAGTTCGCCCGGCTTGAGGGCGAACACCTGCCGTTCGAGCGTGGGCTGGCCGCCGTAGCGTTGGATCGGCGGCACCTCGCCGCGAAGCGTGCGGCTGGTGGGGTCGACGGAATACTGTTCGGCGAGATCGCCGATCCGCTCCGGCTTCGGATCCTGGCGGGCGAGCTGCCAGACTTCCTGTGCCCGCCGCTGGCTGTCCATCACGATGATCCGGCACTTGGCGCGGGGGCCGAACGTCGCTTCGAAGGCCTTGTCGAGGTCCTCCTGCATCACGGGAACCTTGCCCACGAGCTGCTTGAGCGCCACCGTCGGCTGCACGATGTCCTCGATGTAGTGCCGCAGCGGAACCTTCTGCTCACGCGTCACGCGGTCGAACCAGGCGGCGACGTCTGCCGAACCGTCCGGCTTGCGGAATCCCATGGTCTCGGCGGCGCGGGTCACCTCGGCATCGATGTCGGCCTGCGTCACCGTGCGTTGCTCGCGGCTGAGGGCCTGGTCGAGCAGCCGGCGGGTGATGAGGATCTCCAGCACGTCGCGGCCATGGCGTTCGATGCAGGTCGCCTGCACCGCCTGAATCTCGATCGCCTGACCATTGACACGCGCAGCCACCCCGGGGCTGGCGGCGGCTTTGGCCGCGTCGTTCATCACGTTTTCCACGGTCGACGCATCCTGAAGCGCACGGAACACCTCGCCCGAAGCCGATCGGCTCTTCCGCTCGCGGAGATCCTCGAGCAGGCGGGCGCGGACATCCTCCAGCTTCACGTCGGCGGCGGGGAGACGGTCCTCGCACTTCACGACGATGAACTGATCGGCTACCTGCACCACCGGTGAGATGTCCTTGGGCTGCAGCGAGAACACGACCCGTTCGAACCCCGGATCGCCGGCATGACGGCGGATCGGCTGAACCCAGCCATTGGCGCTGGCGCTCCCGACATCGACGGAATGCTGTCGAGCCAAGCCACCGAAATCATCGGGTGCGGCCAACGCCTGCATCCGCAGTTGCTCGGCCTCCTTCTGGGAGCGGGCCACGATGATCCGCGCCTTGACCGCCTCGCCAAACTGGTTTTCAAACGCTTTCTGCAGCTCCCCTGGCGTCGGCTCGATGCCGGCATGGGCCAGCTTCCTGAGCGCAAGCATCGGCCAGACGATGTCCTCCGAGTATTGCTGGGGCGAAATGCCGCGTTCCTGTTCGATGAGACTGATCCACTTGTCGCGGGGCACGCTGAACCGCTTCGCCATGGAGTCGATCTCGAGGTCGACATCCTGTTTCGTGATGGCGATGCCCTGCCGTCCGCAAGCCTGCGCGATGATCTCGCGATTGACGAGCGCCTCCAGAACGGCGTTTCCGTGGCGGCTCAGGCACTCGGCGGCAAGTTGGTCGTGCGTGATTTCGGCGCCGTTGACCAGCGCCATCACGCGGTCGGCAGCATCGGGCGACGCGCCCAGCTTGCCCGTCGCCGGGTTGGCTTTGGCGGCGGCCGGTGCCGGCTTCTGCGGCGGTTTGGCGTCGGCCTGGGGCGATCCGGAAAGCCCCCGCCACGCCAGGCAGACGGCCACCACGAGCACCGCGGCGGCGATCTCGCGGACCGGTCCCGGGCGTCGGCTGGAACCACACACCACTCCGAGTCGCTCGCTGCACATCCGCCACCATGCTCGCATCGGCCTGCCCTCCTTGGCATCTCCTGACACCCAGGGAAAATAGGCATCCTTGCCAACGGGATCAAGATGAGCGTTGCACGCGGTTCGCCGTGCCTTTACCCTGCCAGAGGCATGCAACTCGGTTCTCGTGGCGGCGACGGCTTATGAACAACCCCCAGTCCTCCCCACACCACCCAAAGTGCCTGGTCGCCCTGGGGTTGCTGCCGCCTGTCACTGCCGAGGACGTCAAGCAGGCCTATCTGCTCAAGGCGAAGGAGATGCATCCCGACCGCGGGGGCGACCCGGAGCAGTTCATCCGGCTGCAGAAGGCCTATGAAGAGGCCAACGAGTTCGTGCGGTTCAAGGCGGGCAAGCTCGAATGGCTGGCATCGAAGGTCGAGGCCTATGCCCAGCAGCAGGATGTCGTGACGGAAACGATCGAGCGCGGCGGCGAGGTGGAGATGGAGGAGACCGACTGGCTCCGCAAGTCGTTTGGGGAAGACTTCGGCCATGTCGCCGACAAACTCGTCTCGGTGCGGCTTCACGGACCTGCCGCCGATGACGTGTTCGCGATCCTGCTGGGATTCCGGGCCGAGTCGCTCCTCGACCTGGCCGTGCTCGATCTGGCCGGCGGGAGCCTCACCGACGAAGGGCTCCTGCAACTCAAGGGTCTCAAGAACCTGCGCTCACTCGATCTGCGGGGCACGGCGGTGGGAAAACTGGCCACCGAGGTGCCGTCGTGGTTCGCACGCCTGGAATTCCTCGGTCTGCCCGCCGGTGCGGTCGGTCTTTTCTCGCGGATGTCCATGCCACGCCGCGTGAAAGTGGCGATCGGCGCCGCGCCGAACTAGGATCGTGCCTCACCCCCGAGGCTCCCCCCGTGCTCACGACGCTCTACGAGCAACGATCCGTCCGCACGACCGACGGGAACGAATCGGTCGAGTTTCGCTACCGTCTGCTCCGCCCCGAGCCGACCGAAGGCGATGGCGTTGCCGGGGTCCGGTACCCGCTCGTGCTCTTCCTGCACGGGGCGGGGGAACGCGGCAACGACAACGCCAAGCAGCTCAAGTATCTGCCGACATGGCTGGCTGATCCGGCCCTGCGTCGGCGGCACCCGTGCTTCGTGCTGGCACCGCAGTGCCGGATGGATGAACGCTGGGTGGATGTCTCGTGGGCCGATGAGCAGAGCGATCCGCAGGCCGCGATGCCCACCGTCGATCTGTCGGCGGCGGCCGCGGCCCTCGAAGAGACCATCGCCCGGGAACAGGTCGACCCAGATCGCATCTACTTGACTGGTCTGTCGATGGGCGGCTACGGCGCCTGGGATCTGGCGACCCGGATGCCCGACCGGTTCGCCGCGATGCTGCCGGTTTGCGGTGGCGGCGACGAGCGGACGGCGGCCCGTGTCGCGGCGCTGCCGATCTGGTGTTTTCATGGCGACGCCGACACGGCCGTCCCGGTGGAACGATCACGCTCCATGATCGCGGCGGTGCAAGCGGCCGGTGGCCGGCCCATCTATTCGGAACTGGCCGGCGTGGGGCACGATTCGTGGACCCCGGCCTACCGTGACGAATTCGTGCTCGACTGGCTCTTCAGCCAGCGGCGCTAGCAGAGCGGGCCGAGCACTGTCCGGCGTCCGGGGCTCACTCGGGGAACAGCCGGGTCGACAAGTAACGCTCGCCCAGGTCGGGCAGCACCACCACGATCATCTTGCCGGCGTTCTCAGGCCGCCGCGCCACCTGCAGCGCTGCCCAGGCCGCGGCACCGCAACTGATGCCGCACATCAGGCCTTCACGCTTCGCCATCTGCCTCGCGGTCTCCATCGCATCCTCGTCATCCACCTTCACGACCTCGTCGATGACGTTGAGGTTGAGGATGTCGGGGATGAAGCCGGCGCCGATGCCCTGAATGGTATGCCGCCCCGGTTTGATCGGCTCGCCGGCGAGTTTCTGGGAGATCACCGGGCTGTTGGCCGGTTCGACGGCCACCACCTTGAGCCCGGGCTTCTTCGCCTTGAGGGTCTCGCCACAGCCGGTGATGGTGCCGCCGGTGCCCACGCCGCAGACGAGGATGTCGACTTGCCCCTCGGTATCGGCCCAAATCTCCTCCGCCGTCGTCCGGCGGTGCACATCCGGATTGGCCGGGTTCTTGAACTGCTGTGGCATGAAGAACTGACTGCTCGAGCGGCTGATCTCGTCGGCGTGGCGAACCGCGCCGGGCATGCCTTCGGCGGCGGGCGTCAGCACCAGCTCCGCTCCCAAGGCCTTGAGCATGCGGCGGCGTTCGAGGCTCATGCTCTCCGGCATGGTCACCCGCAGCTTGTAGCCGCGGGCGGCACAGACATAGGCCAGCCCGATTCCCGTGTTTCCACTGGTGGGCTCGATGATGATCGTGTCAGGACTGATCTGCCCGTCCCGTTCGGCGGCATCGATCATGGCGGCGGCGATCCGATCCTTCACGCTCCAGAGCGGGTTCATGTTTTCGATCTTGCCGACGACCGTCGCCACACAGCCCTCGGTCACCCGCCGCAGGCGCACCAGCGGTGTCCGGCCAATGCACTGCGTGATGTCGTCGCGAATCCCTGCCGGCAGCGTGGGCATGATCATGAATGCACCTGTTGAAACGATTTTTCGGGAATCTTTACCATGTTTACGATCGGACTGAACGAAGCATAACTTTAGCAGTCTGTCGTCAAAGTGACGCCGGGTCCGAGGAGATGCCCGTAGACCGCGTAAACCCTCCGTGTTTCCAGCGGTCGACCTCGTGAAAAGACGCCGTGGCTGGCTTGTTCCCCGGCCCGTTCAGGGCAGCCGTTTCACCCGAATGTTCTTGAAGTGCACCTCGCTGCCCGGGTCGTGGGCCTGCAGGGCGAACGTGCCGCTCGACAGTTTCCGCGTGCCGGTCACCCCCTCGGGTTCGACGAATTCGAAGAGCACCTTTCCGTTCACGAGCACGGTGACGGCCTTGCCCTTCACCATCACCTCCTCGGTGAACCACTCGTCGTCTGGTGCCGGCGGCATGAAGTTCTTCACGACGTTGTAGATGCTGCCGGTCCGCACCGGATCCCCCTGCGAGTTATTCACCTGCATCTCATAGCCCTGCGCGGGCCAGCCCTCCGGCTGGAACTTCGTGTGGAAGAAGATCCCCGAGTTGGCCTTGGGCTTCGTCAGCACGTCGGCCTTGAAATGGAAATCCTTGAACTCGGCGGGCTTCGTGGCGTCGGGCCCCACGTAGAAGAGATGGCTCCGCGGGCCGTGGCAGACGATCTCCCCGTCGACCACCCGCCAACTCCCCGGGTTCTCATTGACCGTCCAGCCTGTCAGACTCTTGCCGTCGAACAGGGGCTCGAAGCCCGGTTCGTCCGCGCAAGCCGTGGCCACCGCACAAACCAGCAAGCCTCCCATCACCCCCGCCGACCGCCACCGCCTTCGGCCGTGAACCAAGCCCCTGAATCGTACGTAAGCCATGCACACACTCCGTCGCGCCAGGATCGAGAAGGACGCCGCGATTACCACGCTCGCTGCAGAACCGCCGGATCATACGCCCGCTGTGGGCAGGACGCCAAGCGATAGCCCCGCGGCGCCACTGCCGCCGCTTCCGGCCGCGGTACGGCGGGCGCTCGATCAGGCAGGGCTCAACCACAGGCCGATTCTGCTCTCCGTCGACACCGACGTGGCGCTCGACGGCCGCCCTTCGCGGGAGTGGCTGGTCGTCACCTCGGACCACCTCTCGGTCGTTGCCGACCCCCCGCTGACCCAAGCCTCCGGTAGGTCACCCGCCGAGGGCTTGGCCGGCAGTCCCCTGCGAAGCGTTCCCTGGGAAGGCATCGATCAGGTGCGGACCAGCGCCGGCGTGGGGGGTGGCACGCTGCAGGTCCGCGAAGGAGGCGATTGGGTCGACTTGGTGCGGTATTCCAACGCCATGGCGACCCGGTTTCACAAGGTATCGCGGGCACTGGAGCAGGCCCGCGACGCAGCTCCGGCCGGTGGCAAGCCGCTGGCCATGCTGCCGGGCTGGAGCGAGGGCGACCGCGGATCGGGGCCGCTCGACCCGCCGCGGTGCCCGTCGTGCAGCCTGAGGCTCGCCACTCGTGATGACACCTGCCCGCGGTGCATGCAGAAAGGTCAGATTCTGCGGCGTGTGGGGGAGCTTCTCCGGCCCTACACCCGCGGCGCGATCCTGCTGTGCCTCCTCACGCTCTTGGGGGTCGTGGCCGAACTCGCGCCGCCCAAGCTCCAGCAATACATGGTCGACAACATCCTGTCGGGGCGTGCCGACGCGACGGCGACGACGCCCCCCGACTTCAAGACAGCGCTGCTGGTCGTCGTGCTGGCATTGGCCCTTTCCCGCGTGCTGCTCTCGGTCGTCGGCATTCTCAAGGGCCGACTCGCCACGGATATCGGCACGGGCATCACCGCCACGCTCCGCGACGAGATGGTGAACAAGCTCCAGAGCCTTTCGATCGCCTATTACGACCGTCACCAGGTCGGCTCGATGATCAGCCGCGTGGCCCACGACAGCGAGGCCCTGCACGGGCTGATGCACCAGATCACCGGCGGTTTCCTGCTGCAGATCGTGCAGTTGGTGGGCGTGGGGGCGATGCTCGTCTGGATCAATCCCAAGCTGGCCCTGTTCACGCTCATTCCCGTGCCCCTGGTCCTCCTCGGGTCGTGGATCTTCTGGAGGCACGTCTATCCCCGGCACTACCGGCTCTGGGACGCATCGAGCAAGCAGATGGCGGCGCTTTCCGGCATGCTCTCCGGCATCCGCGTCGTGAAGGCGTTTGCGCAGGAATCTCGGGAGCGCGACCGCTTCCATTCCGCCAGTGACCACCTCCGCCAGTGGCGGCAATGGGTCGAACATACGAATACCACCTATGCCGCCTCGATGCAGATCGTCTTCAGCCTGGGCGGGCTGATCGTCTGGTATGTCGGCGGACGCGACGTGATCGGCCACCAGATGACGCTGGGCCAGCTGATCGCCTTCCTCGCCTACCTCGCCATGTTCTACGCACCGCTCGGCGCGCTCTCGAACTTCACCACCTGGCTGACGAGTTTTCTCTCCGGCAGCCAGCGGGTGCTGGAACTGCTCGACACGCCGGCACTGATCACCGAGCCGAAGACCCCGGTGGCCTGGGAGAACGTCCGCGGCGGGATCCGGTTTCAGGATGTGACCTTCGGCTACGACCGCAATCAGCCGGTGCTTCGCGACGTGACGTTCGAGGTGGCTCCCGGGGAGATGGTCGGCATCGTGGGCCGGAGCGGCTCCGGCAAGACCACGCTCGTCAGCCTCCTGTCACGGTTTCACGACGTGCAGGAGGGCAGCATCACGGTCGACGGCATCGACATCCGCGACCTGTCGATGCACGACCTCCGTGAGAAGCTGGGCGTCGTCTTCCAGGAATCGTTTCTCTTCCGGGGCACGATCTGGAAAAACCTCTCCTACGGCCGGCCGCAGGCGACGATCGAACAGGGTCTGGCCGCCGCGAAGGCGGCGGGCGCGCACGACTTCCTCTGCCGCCAGCCGCTGGCATACGAGACGCTGCTGGGTGAGCATGGCGCCGGGCTCTCTGGCGGCGAGAAGCAGCGGCTCTCGATCGCGCGCACGCTGCTCTACGATCCCCGCGTGCTCGTGCTCGACGAGGCCACGAGCAACATCGACGCCGAGGCGGAGAAGAGCATCCAGGAGGCGCTCGCCGTGCTCGTCCGCGGCCGCACGACGATCGCGATCGCCCATCGGCTCTCCACGCTTCGCAACGCCGACCGCATCCTCGCCTTCGATCGCGGCCGGCTCGTCGAGCAGGGCACCCACGCCGAACTGCTCGCCGCCGACGGCATCTATGCCCGCTTGGTGCGGATCCAGACCCAGGTCTCGAAGCAGCCCACCGTCGACAGCCTGTTGGTGGAGGAAAAGACGAATCCTGGCGAGCAGGGCGGCCCGGGCCAGCCTCATGCGGATGCGCCGCAGGACGGCCCGCAACCGCCCGCCGCCGCCTGCATCCACTGGCTCGAACCGCAGGGTCACCGCTTCGCGATCGGAACGCACGACCGGGTCGAACTCTGGAACGGCGACGTGCGGGTCGCCGCCGGGATCTTCATGGTTCGCACGTTCCCGGCCACGCATCCGGACGGATATCTCTCGGTGCGGTGCTGGGGCGAAACGGGCGAGGAAATCGAGTTGGGAATGATCCGCTCGCTCGACGGCTGGAGCGTCACCGATGCGGCGATCGTGCGGATGGCCCTGGCACGGCGGTCACTCGTGCGGACGATCACGCGGGTGCATGGCGTGAAGCTCGCCCATGGCTACCTCGATCTCGAGGTGGAGACGGAGGCCGGTCGCCAGGCGTTCACGATGCGATGGACGCAGAGCCAGGCGATCGACTTCGGCGCCGACGGCAAGATGCTCGTCGACACGGAGGACAACCGCTGGGTCGTCCACGACGTGGACGATCTTCCGAAACCCGACCGCGAGCGGTTCCTGCAGTACATCTACTGGTAGATGCGAAAAGCAGCCGGCCCGGATCGGCGGGGCCGATCCGGGCCGGTGATGTCTTCAGCAGACCGGCGGCGTGACGCCGCCCGACCGCCTTACTTGCCGAGCTTCGAGAGGGTCTCGATCATCGGCGTGACGGTGGGCCCGAGGATCTCCTTGACGCCGGGGATCGCCATGACGGTGTCGATCACCTTCGTCAGGGCACCCATGTTCTTCACGACCAGTTCCGCGATCGTGGAGCGGCCGGCCTCCGGCAGGGCGACGGTCGACTTCTGCAGCGACTCGAGCATGGGGGCGTAGTCGTTCAACTGCGGAATCGCCGCCCGGGCCGAAGCCTCGTCGGTCACGGTGCCGAGCACCTTGCCGAGGTTGCCGAACAGACCGGTGAGGTTCTCGCCCACCTTCAGGGCCTCGGCCATGCCGGGCGCCAGTTCGATCGTCTCCTCGACCGCGGCGGCAACCTTGTTGCCTTCCCGCTCGATGACCTCGGTGCGGTCGACGACGAGGGGTCCCTCCTGACGGCGGGTCTCCTCGATCACGACGGCGCGGGGCGCCGGGGCCGGCTTCGGCCACAGCCACCAGCCCACGAGGCCCAGCAGGGGCAGCAACAGCAGCGGCAGCCACGACGGGAACGCCGAGGCCGGCTCCTCGTGACGGTGCACGCCGCGGGCCTCCTCGGCACGACGCGGCGAGGCCGAGGACGTGTCGAAGTCGGCGAGCGACAGGCCGCGAGGCAGTGCCGACTGGATGTTGTTTTGCTGCTCCGAGAAGAGCCGCATCAGACCAGCCGCGTCGGGCTTGGCACCCTTGAACGTGTTGGCGACGGCGCCCAGCACGATCGGTGCGAGGTAGGTGAGCAGCGTCTTCATGATGCCGGGCTGCATGCCGGCGAACGACGCGATCGTGCCGACGAGGCTGCCCAGGTTGTTGCCGAGCAGCGACGAGAGCAGGCTGCCGCCGATGCTGCCGAGGCCCGATGCCTGGCTGCCGCCGAGCAGGCCGGCGAGATTGCCGAGTGTCTTGAGGTCGAGGCCGCCCAACGAGGTGGCCAGCTGGCTGGCGCCGCTGTTGGTCGATGCCATCTTCGCAAACGCGGTCAACAGCGCCGGCACGGCGGCGTTGGTGGCTGAACGTGTCTGCGACTCATTGGCGCCGACCAGTCCGCCGAGCTTGCCCAGCACGTCGCCGGTCAGTTGGCTTGTCACGAGATCAACGAGATTCATAATCACACTTCTCCAAAGAAAGGAAACAAAGCGTCGTCAGGGCACGTGGGCCCGTGACGAGCCTGCCATCACGGCGCGGCTCCCGACGTCGGAAGCCGCGAAAACCGCCATCCGTGAACAACTGTCTTACGGGGCGTCGGGCGGCGATGCAAGCAGCCGGCAAAGTCGGCATAACTGGCGACAAAGGCTCGACCTCGACCACGGACAGTTGCGGTCGAACAGCATGAAAGCGGCCACAAACGAGGCCTTTCACGGCGGCACCGGCTGCCGTCACAGGATCGCCAGCGGATTGCGGCGTTCCTCCAAAGTCCCCCTGGTCACGCCCATCCGGTTGGCTGCCTTGAGACGGGCCCAGACGTCCCGGCCGGTCGTCCTGCCCGCCAGCAGGTCGCGGTAGCTGCGGATGATGTCGCCGATGGCATCACCGCGCTCGTCGAGGAGTTCCACGCGGAAATGGCCGACGCCGCGTGTCAAAAGCGCCGGCACCGCCTCGGCCGCGCTTTGTGGCACGGCGTTGAAGAGCGTGTTGCGACAGCCCACGTCGGCGGTGAGCAGGTGCTCCACGCCGATCCGATCGCGGAGTTTCACCACGTGGTCGTCACACGGCCGTCCGCAGTTGGTCTTGTTGGTGCCCGGCGAGAGCACCGCGCAGAACACACAGTGCTCCATGTGAAACATCGGCATGTGCTGATGGATCACCACCTCGAGCCACTCCGGTGGCGTCGCCGCCACCAGCGCCAGCACCTGCTCTCGGTTCAAGTCATACGACACGGTCACCCGCGAGAGCCCCTCCTCGATGAAGAAGGCCGCCGTCAACTCGTTCGTGACGTTCAGCGAAAAATCGCCACGGATCGCCAGCCCCTGCTCACGAAAAAATTGCAGGCCGCCGACATTGCGGACGAGCACCCCATCGGGACGTGCCTTGACCATGAGTCGGAAGATGCCGATCTCGTCGGGCTTCTGAATCCGCGGGGTGGCGAGGTGGATCGTGGCTCCTCGTGCATGGGCCAGTTCCACCGCCTCACGATACTGGCGGATGTCCGCGAAGTCGGCGTAGAGGCTGTGCTCGCCGAGTTCGAGCACGCTGCGGAGTTGGTCGAGCGACCGCACCAAGACGTGCAGCGAGACCATCCCGGCTCTCGGCTCTCCGCGCTCCGGTTTCACCTCGAGAGGAGGCCGGCTCGCCAGCGCACCGCGGTTGATCCGCCGGGGCGGCACCGCCACGACCGTCTCCTCCAGCCGGGCGACGAGTTGGTGCCGGAGCTTTCCAAGCACGCTGTGCGGCACCATCGGCCCACCCGTGATGTCGGCCGTGAGCGACTTCAGTTCGAACGGCGTGCCCCCCAGCCTGGCCAGCTGGAGCCGCAGGTTCTCGGCAGTCAGAGCGTGTTTCGTGGCGGCGGCCGTGGGCTCGTCCGATTCGATCTCGCACCGCTGCCCGCCCGGCGCGGTGGCCACGATCCGCACCGGCCCGCCGGCGGCCACGGTCACGTGCAGGTCGATGGGCATCCGCCGTGCGGGATCGGCCGACGCGTAGGTCTTGCGGAGGCGGGCGGTGAGATGGGGGTCGTCGGTTTTCCAGACCGTCTGCCCCGGGCGGACAGCCTCGTAGTCGACCGCCCCGTGGCCGAACGTCAGTTCCACGGTGCCGCTCGCCACCGCATCGGTGCGCGATTCGCCGTTCTGAAACACCTCGTAGACGCGGCCCCCCTCCGGATCATCGATCGGCTGGCCACAGTCGAACGCCACCCCGTCGCCCCGCTTCACTCCGGCCGCGAGGTCGACCACCACGCGGCCGCGGCGGACGGCCACGACCGTGCCGAGTTTCACGCCGCGTTTCGCGCTGCTCGTGGCGGGCACCAACATTTTATGGTCGCAGCCCTGAAGCCAGCCCGGCGAGAAGCCTCGGGAGAACGACAGTTCCATCTCCTCCACGTCGCGCGGCGTGAACACCACCGGCTGTGAGGCCACCGCCGCATCGATCGCCGTGCGATAGTGCCTCGTGATGTTGGCGACGTATTCCGGCGTCTTGAGCCGCCCCTCGATCTTGAACGACGCGATCCCCGCCGCGATCAGTTCCGGCGCGAGCGCGTAGGCGGCAAGATCCTGCGGCGAGAGCAGGTATTTCTGGTCGCCGAGGTCGACATCCCTGCCGTCGCAGACGAGGTCGTAGGGCAGACGGCAGGCCTGCGCACACTGCCCGCGGTTGGCGCTGCGGCCGCCGAGCGACTCGCTCGTGAGGCACTGGCCCGAGTAGGCCACGCACAGCGCCCCGTGCACGAACACCTCGAGCGGCATCGCCGTCTGTCGGCGGATGGCGACGATCTCGTCGATGGAGAGCTCCCGAGCCAGCACCACCCGCTCCATGCCGAGTTCCTCCGCCAGACGGATGCTCTCGGCGCTCGTCAGCGTCATCTGCGTCGAGGCATGCAGCGGCAGATCGGGGCAGATCGCCTTGATCAGCCGGGCGGCGCCGACATCCTGCACGAGCACGGCGTCGACCCCCGCCTCGGCGACGGCGATGATGACCTGCTCGAAACGGCCGAGTTCGTCGCTGAAGACGAGCGTATTGAGCGTGGCGTAGCCCTTGAGTCCGCGGCGGTGGAGCATCGCCATGAGCCGGGGCACGTCGTCGACGGCGAAATTCGTGGCCCGGGCCCGCGCGTTGAACCCCGTATCGAGACCGAAGTAGACGGCATCGGCCCCGTTTTCGATCGCGGCGCGAACGCAGTCCCAGTCACCGGCGGGCGCGAGGAGTTCAGGAACACAGGGCATGGGGTGCAGGCCGCCCTACTCGTCGTTGCCGCGGAGTTTGGCGAGCACGGTGTAATCCTCGAGCGTCGTCGTGTCGCCCACCGTCTCCTTGCCCGCGGCGATGTCGCGCAGCAGCCGCCGCATGATCTGGCCGCTGCGGGTCTTCGGCAGCGTGGCCGTGAAGTGGATGTCGTCGGGCGCGGCCAGGGCGCCGATCTGCTGCCGGACATGCTTGCGGAGAGCGTCCTTGAGTGCCGACACGTCGTCCGGCTCGCCACCCTTGAGCGTCACGAACACCGCCACGGCCTCCCCCTTCACCTCGTGGGGCCGGCCCACGGCCGCCGCCTCGGCCACCAACGGATGGCTCACCAGCGCGCTTTCGATCTCGATCGTGGAGAGGCGGTGCCCGGCGACGTTGAGCACGTCGTCGATCCGCCCCATGATCCAGTAGTAGCCGTCGGCATCCTGCCGGGCGTTGTCGCCGGCCAGATACTTGCCCGGCACGCGGGACCAGTAGGTTTCCCGAAACCGTTCCTCGTCGCCCCAGATGCCGCGGAGCATGCCGGGCCATGGCTTGGTCATCACGAGCCAGCCGCCCTCGCCCTGCTCCACCGGCTCGCCGGCGGCGTCGACGATCTCGGGGCAGACGCCGGGGAGCGGCAGCGTGCAACTGCCCGGCTTGGTGGGCGTGCAGCCGGG
Source organism: Pirellulales bacterium (assembly GCA_044369655.1). Classification (GTDB taxonomy): domain Bacteria; phylum Planctomycetota; class Planctomycetia; order Pirellulales; family UBA1268; genus CAMCQY01. Next base: position 86,492 of record JBILWX010000001.1, on the reverse strand, counting down.
GAGCGGACTCATCATGATGCCCCCGGTCTCGGTCTGCCACCAGGTGTCGACGATCGGGCAGCGGGTGCCGCCGATCACCTCGTGGTACCACATCCAGGCTTCCGGATTGATTCCTTCGCCCACGGTGCCCAGCAGCCGCAGGCTCGACAGGTCGCGGCCCTCGATGTGCTGCATGCCCCACTTCATGAACGATCGGATGGCGGTCGGGGCGGTGTAGAAGATCGTCGGCTTTTCCTGCTCGATGATCTCCCAGAAGCGGCCCTCGTGCGGGGCGTTGGGGGCGCCCTCGTAGATCAGGATGCTCGCGCCCGCGGCCAGCGGACCGTAGGTGACGTAGCTGTGGCCGGTGATCCAGCCGCAGTCGGCCGTGCACCAGAAGAGGTCGTCGTCGCGCAGGTCGAACACCCACTCCGCGGTGGTCTTCGCCCAGAGCAGATAGCCGGCGGTCGTGTGCTTGATGCCCTTTGGCTTCCCGGTCGAGCCGCTCGTGTAGAGGATGAAGAGCGGCGACTCCGAATCCATCGCGGCCGGGGGCATGTCGGCGGGCATGCCGGCGACGAGGTCGTGCCACCAGACGTCACGGCCCGGCACCATGTCGACGGGCTGGCCGGTCCGCTTGAGCACGATGACGTGCTTCACGGACGGCGACTTTTTGAGCGCCTCGTCCACGTTCCTCTTGAGGGCCAACTGGGTGCCCCGCCGCCAGCCGCCGTCGGCGGTGATCACGGCCACGGCCTTGGCGTCTTCGTTGCGATCGGCGATCGCCTCGCTGGAAAACCCGCCGAAGATCACGGAGTGCACGGCGCCGATCCGGGCACAGGCAAGCATCGCAATCACGAGTTCGGGAGTCATCGGCATGTAGATCGAGACGACGTCGCCCGCCTTGATCCCGAGCTTCTGCAGGCCCGCGGCACAGCGGCAGACCTCCGCGAGCAGTTCGCGGTAGGTGTAGGTGCGGCGTTCACCCGTCGGCTCGCCGACCCACGTCAGTGCCGTCTTGTCCCCCTTGCCGGCCGCGACATGCACATCGAGGCAGGCGGCCGAGGCATTCGTGTGGCCATCGACGAACCACCGCGCCGTCGGCGGCTGCCAGTCGAGAACCTTCGCATACGGCTTCATCCAGGGGAGCAGTTGCGCGCGGGCGTGCCAGAAACCCTCGGGATCGCGGGCCGCGTCGTCGTAGATCCGGCGGTAGTCCTCGAGGGAACCAATCCTCGCCCGGGAGGAAAACGCCGCCGCCGGTGGAAATACCCGGCTCTCCTGCATGACGCTGGCAACTCTCCCGGCAGCCTTCTGTGGCTCGGTCATGAAATGCTCCCCCTGCGGCGCGGATCGCTACGCGATGAAAAACGTGGAAATGGAAGACCTGACTGCGAAAGCCATGACTGCAAACAGCCCGATCAGCAGACCATCCGCCGGGCCGGCGGGCAATGGGTCGCGTCCATTTCAGCCGCGGCGGACGGTCTCTTCGGTGCACGGGGAGGCGAACGGGCTTGGCAGTTCGGCCGCGTCGCCGAAGCTGATGCCGAGAGCCCTGGCGGCCTGCACCGCCGAGCTGCCGGGGTCGACCCGCGAGAGCGTTTGGATGGCCGCGGCGATCGGCACGCTTTCGATGTTGGGCGGCCGGTAGCAGACCATCTGTCCGAACTGGCCGTGATGAATGAGGCGAACGGCATGGGCGCCAAACTCCGTCGCGAGCACGCGATCGAAGGTCGTCGGGTTGCCGCCGCGTTGCAGGTGGCCGAGCACGACGTTGCGAACCTCGCGGTCGAGTCGTTTCGCCACCTCGGCGGTCACGAGCGCCCCGATGCCGCCGAGTTTCACCTGCTGGTGATATCCGGCCGCCTCGGCACTGGCATCCTTGCGGTGCACCGTGCCGCCCTCGGGCAGACGAGCCCCTTCCGCCACGACGATGAGCGTGAACTTCTTCCCTTCCGACTCGCGCTCGCGAATCTTGCGGCAGATGTTTTCGAAGGTCCAGGGGATCTCCGGTAGGAGAATCACGTCGCCGCCACCGGCAATTCCCGCGTGCAGGGCGATCCAGCCGGCGTGCCGGCCCATCACCTCGAGCACCATGATCCTTTCGTGGCTGGCAGCGGTGGTGTGGAGCCGGTCGAGCGCGTCGGTGGCGCAGGCCACGGCCGAGTCGAAGCCGAACGTGAAGGCGGTGGCGCCCAGATCGTTGTCGATCGTCTTGGGAACTCCCACCACGGGGATGCCGTGCTCGTGCAGTTGCTGGGCGATGGTGAGCGACCCGTCGCCACCCACGCAGACGAGCCCGCAGATCGAGAGCTGGCGGACAGTGGTGGCCACCTGCTCGAGCAGGGCGGGATCAAGGTCGACCCGTTGGTCCTCGCCGACCGTGGCGGAGAACCGCCCTTTGTTGGTGGAGCCGAGGATGGTGCCACCCTGGGTGAGGATGCCGGCGGTGTTGCGGGCGGTGAGCGGCATGTAGCTGACCGGCTCGACGAGCCCCTCGTAGCCGCGCAGGAAACCGATGCAGTCGTAGCCGAGCCGCTCCGAGCTTTTGACGGCCGCCCGGATCACGGCGTTGAGTCCGGGGCAATCGCCGCCGCTGGTGAGGATGCCGATCGTGGGCTTGTGGGTGGGCATCGAAATGGTCTTTTGGGGATTTCCGCGGCCGAGACAACCTGGGCCATCGAGCCCGCATCGTCGCGGGACAGTCTACCCAGCCGTCGTCACCGCCGGCGAGCGAAGTGGTACCAAGCCCGGTCGCTGCTGCATGGCGTGATCGGCCGACCGGTGGACGGGCATTTTCGGCTGGCATCATGCAGAAAAAGAACGATACTCTCCGGCATGGCACGCTCCTCCACTCCCCCGTCCGCGCCCATCGCCTCCGCGTTGCCCGTGACGGACGCCGGCCGCTGGCGTGATCTTCTGTTTCAGGCCGCGATCATCGTGCTGGCCGGCCTGTGGATCTATGCCCCGGCCTATCACGGTGACTGGCTCTGGGATGACGACCAACTGCTTACAGCCAACCCCGTGGTGCAGTCGGGCTCGCTCCAGGGGCTGGCCAAGCTCTGGTTCAATCCCGACGGCGCCGACTTCTTCCCCCTCTCCTACACCGCCCTCTGGGCGCAGTGGCCCTTTTTCAAAAACCAGCCCACCGGCTACCACGTCACCACGATCCTGCTGCATATCACCGGCTCGCTGCTGCTCTGGGCGCTGTTGGCCCGGATGCGGATTCCCGGGGCCTGGCTGAGCAGCCTGATCTTCGCGATCCATCCGGTCTGCGTGGAGTCGGTCGCGTGGGTGTCGGAAACCAAGAACACGCTCTCGCTGCCGCTCTTTCTCCTCTGCTGCCTCTGCTGGGTCGTGCAGGACGAGGCGACCGAGGGGCCACGACGAGCGCGGTTCTACGTGCTCTCGATGGCGTGCTTCCTGCTGGCGATGCTGGCGAAGACGTCGATGGTGGCCCTGCCCGTCGTGCTGCTGCTGCACGCCTGGTGGAAGCGGGGACGGGTCTCCGTGGACGATGCGGTTCGAGCAGCGCCGTTCTTCCTGATCTCGATCGTTCTCGGCATCATCACCTGCCGCTACCAGTGGGGCCGTGCCATCGGTGCAGAAACGATCCCGGTGGGCGGCGCGGCATCGCGGATCGCGACCGCGGGCATGGCGATTCTCTTTTACCTCAAGCAGATCGTCTGGCCTCTCAACCTGCTGCCGATCTACCCGCGCTGGGAAGTCGATCCGCCACAGGCGTGGCAGTTTCTGGCCTGGCCCGTAATCGGCGGGGCGGCCGCGTGGATCTGGGCCAACCGCGGCACGGCCGAACGCCCGGGCTGGGGCCGGCATGCCGTCTTCGGCCTCGGCTTCTTCCTGCTCATGGTGCTGCCCGTGCTCGGCTTCGTCACCATCTCCTACATGCGGATCACATGGGTGGCAGACCACTTCATCTACCTGCCCATGATCGGCGTGGTCGCCCTCATCGGCGCCGCGACGACACGGTGGTACGAACGCGCGGATGCCTCGTCGCAACCGCTCATCGTGGCCGGCGGAACGATCGCGCTGGCCGCCGGCATGCTGCTGGCGTTCCGCTATGCGAATGCCTGGGCCAGCGAAGATGCCCTCTGGACGCACACCCTCAAGACCAACCACGACGCGTGGCAGGCCCACAACCGGTTGGGGGCCAAGAAGTTCTCCCGCGGCGACATCGAGGGGGGCTTCTACCACTTCACCCAATCGACGCGACTTCGGCCTGACCTTGGCGAGACACACAACAACCTTGGCTCGGCACTCTCCGCGAAAGGCCGGCTCGACGAGGCCATCAAGGAATTCGCAGAGGCCTGCCGGCTGACGCCCCACGTGCCGGCCATGCAGGTGAATCTCGCCAACGCCCTCTTCCAGGCCGGCCGCTTCACCGAGGCTGGTGAGAGGTTTCGGATGATGCTCGAGAAGGAGCCAGACAATCCGGCCCTGCTCAACAATTACGCCGTGACCCTCTATCGGCAGGGCAACAAGGAGGAGGCGATCAAGCTGTTCGTCAGGGCGCTCGAGATCAACCCCAACTTGAAGGATGCCCGCGAGGGACTGGCCGTCGCCCGCGGCGAGCAGCCTGGCCCCACCGCGGGACGAACACCGGAAAGACCTCCAACCCAGTCCCTGCCGGGCCAGGTGCTTCCGGGCCAGTCTACGCTCGGGCCTTCCCCCTCCTCATCGCCAGCCCCCGGCGGCAAGGCATTTGATCCGCTCGGCATCCAGGGCAGGTGAGCCCCGGCGTCCGCCTGTCCCTTGCTGACGCTGCGGGCTTGGATGGAGGCGGGCTTGGGTCGACGAAGGATCCAAGACTCTTTCAGCCCAACCACGTCTGCCACGCGAGCCCGAGCAGTTCGCCGATGCTCCGACGGCTCTCGGCAAAATCCGCCTTGCTCACGCCGCGTTGCCGGTCGGTGAACGTGATGGGCACCTCGGCCAGCCGGCCACCGGCCCGATGCACCCGCCAGAGCAGATCCTCCTGAAACGCATAGCCCTCGGCGAACGGGCCTGACAGCCGGTCAAAAATCGCCAGTCGAACCGCCCGAAACCCGCTCGATGCGTCTCGCACCGGCACCCAGAGCACCCAGCGGGTGAACCAGCCGACCAACCTGCTGGCCGCATGCCGCGAGAGCGGCCAGCCCACAGTCTGCCCGCCCGGCACCCGCCGCGACCCCACCACCACGTCCGCGGGCCTGCCCCCCACGGGCTCGAGCGCCGCCAGCAGCCGTGGAATATCGGCCGGATCGTGGCTGAAGTCGGCGTCCATGTTGACGGCCACGTCGAAGCCATGCCGTCGCCCCATCGCAAAGCCTTCGAGGATCGCGGTTCCCAGGCCCCGCCGGCCGCGACGCACGAGCACATGCAGCCGCGGATTGTGTTCCGCGAGGGCCAGCGCGACGTCTCCCGTGCCATCGGGGGAGTCGTCGTCGACGATCAACACCTGCAGGTCGGCCGACACGGCCAACACGCGGTCGATCAACGTCGTGATGTTCTCGTGCTCGTTGAAGGTGGCAGACACGACGAGCACCCGGCCCGCGGGCCAATCGTCTCGTGAATGGAGGTCTGCGCGTGTGGACATGGCGGACGACAGACTAACAGGCCACGGAACAAACCCAAAAGCGGCCCTCCGTCACCGTCAGCCGCCCCGTCGCAGCCTGGCAAACAGCCGGCGATAATCGCCCAGTCGTACGGCCGCGACCGCTGGACGGACTCCGGGGGGCGACAGCAGATCCTCCTCGATCACGACCATGTCGTCGTCGTCGAGTTCAGCGGCCGCCATCGTGGCGTGTGTCTCGCGCTCGACCGCCGTCGGCTGGCCGCCCGGGGGTGAGCAGGGCGGCCGGTGGTCCTCCACCTCGGCCAACTGCCGCACCAGTGCCGCTCCCTCGCAGCTCGACACGTGGGGATGGCGGCTGAAATCATCGGTCGACGACATGAGATAGCGTTCGACGATCCGCTCCTCCTGCTCGAAAAATTCCTGGAAGGGATCGGCGGAGGCATCGAAGACGAACTCCACGTCGGGGCCTTGCCACGGGTCGGCGCGGCCGGCGACCGGCTGCTCGTCGTCCGGCATGCCGATCAGCTCGCCGATGTCGGCGAACGGCCGCATCGCAGGGACGGCCGGCTGATCCTCGAGCGGCCCAAACTCGATCACACCCACGCCACTGTCGCCGCCGTGCTCGGCGACGACGGACGCTTCCTGGAAATCGTCTTCGCACTGCTGCGGGCAATCCTCTGCGGCGCCGCGAACAACGGCATGGCGGTCGGCGGCGGCGTCATGCCGCGTCTCCCCCTCGACGATATGGCCAAAGAGCACCGGCGACGGCAGGCGCTGGATTTCCTGCCATGCCGCTGCGATGTCAGAGGGCTTCACCCGGCGGCCGGCAGCAGCCACGAGCACGATCGCCTGATCGCAGATTTGGTTCATCAGCCGCGGCACGCCGTCGGCGGCGGTGTAGACGGCGTCCTCGCAGCCAGGCTCGAAGCACTTGCCCCACTCGAGTCCCGCAGCCTTGGTCTGCGTCTGCAGGTAGGCGGCGGTCTCCGCGTGATCGAGCGGCTCGAGGTAGGCACGCACGGCGATCCGTTGCGAAAAGCTCTCCATCTTTGGATCGCCCAATCGCTCTTCGAGCGCCGCGGGGCCGGCGAGCACGATGTGAACGGCCGGCAGCGGAGTGGGCGTGTTTGCCAGCAGCCTCAACTCTTCGATGAGCCGCAGCGGGAGCGTGTGGGCCTCGTCCACGAGGATCACGAGCCCCGAGCCGGCGGCTGCCAGCCCACGAACCAGTTCCGCCACGGCGATTCGTAGTTCCGCTTCGTCGATCCCGCGATAGGGCTGGCCCAACTCCGCCAGAATCGACTGCCACAGCGCCCGCCGGGTGCAGATGGTCGCGCCGGAAAGCAGGGCCACCCTGAAATCCTCCGCCACGCTCTCGGCCACCTTCGCCAGCAGCAGCGACTTCCCCGTCCCCGGCGGACCGACCACCAACGCGATGCCCTCGGCCCGCCGGATCGCGCGGTCGATGCCGTGAAGAGCCGCGTCGATCACCCGGGCCGGGTGATAGAACTGCGTGCGTGGAACCGCCATGAAGGGGCGGGTGGAGGGGTGTCGACGGGGTTGATACACGGGGTGAGGCATCCAGAGGTGACGATCGCAACTGCTGACCCCTCTGCTTTCGACCAACGGCCGCATCTTCCTGCACCATCGGACGGGGCCGTAGACTTTGCGGCGTGGAGAAAACGCCGCGCCCCGGACCGGTGGCGCCGGATATGACGCCCGGAGGTGATCGAGTGTTCCATGTGAAGATTTGCGGCGTGACCACTGCCGAGGATGCGGCAATGGTCGCCGCGGCAGGCGCCGATGCCATCGGCCTCAACTTCGTCTCGGGCTCACCCCGACAGCTCGGACGCTCTCAGGCTCGTCAGGTGGCCGCGGCCATTCCGGCCGGGGTCCTGCGGGTGGGCGTCTTCGCCGGCGCGGCGGCGGCCGAGATGCTGCAGATCGCCCGCGACCTCCGCCTCGATGCCGTTCAACTGCACGGCCACCTCGGCGGCCCGCAGGAACCGGTCGACCCGCCGGAACGGTGCGGGCAGCTTGCCGGTCTGGCCGTCATCAGAGCGGTGCGTCTCGACACCTCGTGTCCGGATGCCGACGGCCTGACCGCGGCGCGAACCTGGCTCGCGGCTGCCGCCGCCGCGGGCCACACGCCGGCCATGGTGATCGTCGATGCCGCCGTTTCCCGTGGCACAGCCGCCGGTCAGCTCGGCGGCACGGGCGAGTTGGTCGACTGGGCGGCGCTCGCCCGGGCCGGTTCCCTGACGGTGCCCATGGCCGTCGCGGGCGGGCTCACCCCCGAAAACGTTGCCGAGGCGATCCGGGTGACGGGGCTGTCGGCCGTCGATACCGCCAGTGGCGTGGAAAGCTCCCCGGGGCGGAAAGAACCGCGAAAAGTTCGGGCCTTCGTGGCCGCGGCCCGCCTGGCCATGGGAATGCCCTGATAGCTCTCTATGCGATTGCCCGCAGACGGCTACGATAAGGCATTGCCGAACACCCCTCTCACCCCTCACCCGTTTCAGGAGCCTTCCCGTGTCGCATGTCGAAACCCGCCTGCCGTACAAAGTCGCCGATCTGTCCCTGGCCGATTGGGGCCGCAAGGAGATCATGCTGGCCGAGAATGAAATGCCCGGCCTGATGGCGCTGCGGGAGAAGTATGGTCGTTCCAAGCCCCTGGCTGGTGCGCGGATCGCCGGATGCCTGCACATGACGATCCAGACGGCCGTCCTCATCGAGACGCTGAAGGCGCTCGGTGCGGAGGTCACGTGGAGCAGTTGCAACATCTTCTCGACGCAGGACCACGCCGCCGCCGCGATTGCCAAGGCCGGCTTCCCGGTCTACGCCTGGAAGGGCATGACGAACGAGGAATTCGACTGGTGCATCGAGCAGACCCTGTTCTTCCCGGACGACCAGCCGCTGAACATGATTCTGGACGACGGCGGTGACCTCACCGCGATGGTCCACAACAAGTATCCGGAACTGATCGCCGGCATCCGCGGCCTCTCCGAGGAGACGACCACGGGGGTGCACCGCCTCTACCAGATGCACGAGAACGGCGAGCTGAAGCTCCCCGCGATCAACATCAACGACTCCTGCACGAAGAGCAAGTTCGACAACCTCTACGGCTGCCGGGAGAGCCTCGCCGACGGCATCAAGCGGGCCACCGACGTCATGGTGGCCGGCAAGGTGGTGGTGGTCTGCGGCTACGGCGACGTCGGCAAGGGCTGTGCCCATGCCATGAAGGCCCTGGGGGCCCGCGTGATCGTCACCGAGATCGACCCCATCAACGCCCTGCAGGCTGCGATGGAGGGCTACGAGGTCACGACCATGGAAGAAGCCGCCTCCCGCGGCCAGATCTTCGTGACGGCCACCGGTTGCCGCGACGTGATCCTCGGCAAGCACATCCAGCAGATGCCCAACGACGCCATCGTCTGCAACATCGGGCACTTCGACCTCGAGATCGACGTCGCTTGGCTGGAGAACACCAAGGGCGTGAAGAAGGTCGAGATCAAGCCCCAGGTCGATCGCTACACGCTGCCGAGTGGCAACTCGGTGATCGTGCTGGCGGAGGGCCGGCTCGTGAACCTCGGCTGTGCCACCGGCCACCCGTCGTTCGTCATGAGCACGAGCTTCACCAATCAGGTGCTCGCTCAGATCGCCCTCTGGACGGAGACCGACAAGTACGACGTCGGCGTGCATCTGCTCCCCAAGAAGCTGGACGAGGAGGTGGCTCGCCTGCACCTCGACAAGCTGGGCGTGAAGCTCACCAAGCTCACCCCTGCCCAGGCCGAGTACCTGCACGTGCCGGTCGAGGGCCCCTTCAAGCCCGAGTACTACCGGTACTAGTCGGTCACCGCGATCCACCCTTGAATCGGTCCTGTCGCCGCAGCCCCCCGCTGCGGCGACAGGCGTTTCACGTGGAAACATCCGGGTGCTGGACCTGCTATTCACCCCGACGGTTCGGGGCTGCCCATGACCCGTCGCCGGACGTTCGCTATGGCATCCTGCCTGCGCTCACTCGATGCTGACTTCGCTCCGGCATCCTGCCTGCGCTCGTCAGCAACGCCGGCTCCCGGGGCATGGACACCCCCTCACGGATGACCCAGAGTCGAACACGCGTTCGGAGCGGAATCGCTGGGACGTCGGTCCCGGTCGCCCGCGGTTTTGGCCTTGTGCCGGCTCGCGTGTGCTACGCTTCAACGACCTATCCCCTCGCCACTTCCGCGGCCTTGAAGCATGCCATCCGTCGCTCCTCTCCGCGGCCTCCGCTACGACCCCAAGCACGTCGGAGCCCTCTCGCAGGTCATCGCCCCGCCCTACGACGTCATCGATGCGGCCCTGCAGGCACAGCTCTACGAGCAGCACCCCGCCAACGTAGTCCGGCTCGAACTCAACCGCGAGGAACCGGGGGACGACGACCGCTCCAACAGATACACCCGGGCGGCGAAGTTCCTCAAAGACTGGCGTGAGCAGGGGGTGGTCATGCAGGAGCCGGCGGCGGCCCTCTATGTCTACCACCAGGAGTTCGAGGTGGAGGGGATGAGGCATCTCCGCCGCGGCGTGATGGCCCGCGTGCGGCTGGAACGCTTCGGCACCGGCAACATCCACCCGCACGAGGAGACGATGTCGGGCCCCAAGCAGGACCGGCTCCTCCTGACGCGGGCCTGCCGGGCGAACCTCAGCCAGGTGTTCGGCCTCTACCCCGACCCGCAGGGCGAGGTGCAGGACGTGCTCGACAGGTCGGTGGCAGGCCAGCCCCCTGTCGAGGCGACCGATCACCTCGGCGTGCGCAGCTGGATGTGGCCCATGACGAACGAGTCGGTCGCTGCGAGAGTGGCGGGGCTGTTGGGGCCGAAGCCGGTCTTCATCGCCGATGGCCACCACCGCTACGAGACCGCCTGCAACTACCGCGACGAGGTGGCCCGGGAATATGCCGAGGAACACGGTGGCGAGCCCTTGCCCTCCGACCACCCAGCAAACTTCGTCCTGATGATGCTCGTTGGCATGAGCGATCCTGGGCTGGTGGTTCTGCCCACCCACCGGCTCTTCGTTCAGCCCGCCGTGGCCACTGCGGCTGAACTGGCCAGCCGGTTGGGCGACTGCTTTACGGTCGAACCGGCCGGCACGGGACCGGCCCAGGCCGACAACGTCTGGCTCGAAGTCGAGTCGGAAAACAGGCAGGGCACGCTCGGCCTCTACACCGGCGGCGATCAGGCGTGGACACTCGCCAGGATCACCCCGGCGGGCCGGGCCCGGATGGAGGCGGTGGCGGCCGACCATGGGACAGCCTGGCGAAGCCTCGGCGTGTCGATCCTCCACCGGCTCGTGATCGGCGAGTTGCTCGGAGCCAAGGAGATCCCGACGCCGGGCTACGTGCACCTCGTGCGGGAGGTGGTGGAGGGCCTGAAGACCGGCCGCTACCCGCTGGCCGCCCTCGTGATGCCGGCGACGGTGGAGGACATCCGTGAGGTGAGCCAGACCGGCGAACGCATGCCAGCCAAGAGCACCTACTTCTACCCCAAGCTCGCCAGCGGCCTGGTCTTCAATCCGCTCGCATGACGAGACGGTTTCACGGCAAGGCTCGGCTTCCTGCCGACCTTGCCTTGCCTGGCGCACGAGCCTGGCGCCGCCCTTCTGCCTTGCGGAATCCGTGAGGGGCTGCCCATGCCCCGAGAGCCGGCGTTGCTGACCAGCGCAGGCAGGATGCCGGAGCGCAGTCAGCATCGAGTGAGCGACAGCCCGGAGGGCGAAAGCGAACATCCGGCGAAGGGGCATGGGCAGCCCCGAACCGCCCCAGGCCACTACCACCCAGGCCGCATAGGTTTCACGTGAAACCGGCAGGATGGGCAACCTGGGAAGCAAGGGCGGTTTCGCGTGAAACCACGTCCATGCCGGGCCGGTTGCTGCCGATATTCCGAGGGCACGCGTTGTGCGTGCGCTGTCGTTTGGAAGGGATGTGTGCGTGGGAAGGATTCTCTGCGTGGCAAACCAGAAGGGGGGAGTGGGCAAGACGACGACCGCCTCCAACCTGGCGGCCGGCCTGGCCCGCGGCGGACTCCGCACGCTCCTGCTGGATCTCGACCCTCAGTGCAATGCCACAACGGGCTTCGGTGCCGCCCCGGCCCCGACGCATCCGCTCGTGTCGGAGGCTCCGCTCTGCGAAGCCGTGGTGGAAACCGGGGTCCCCAATCTCTCCATCATCCCCGGCAGCCGTAGTGTCCGCGACGTCGAGCGGATCGCAGCCGAGGCGAGGAGCGGGTCGATGGTGCTCGAAAACCATCTCGCCCGCGGGCTCAATGCCTGGGACTATTGCCTCATCGACTGCCCGCCGAGCGTCGGCGAACTGACGCGAACCGCGCTGGCCGGGAGCACCGAGGTGCTGATGCCCATTCAATGCGAATACTTCGCGCTCGAGGGACTCACCCAGATGATCGAGGTGATCCGCGACGTGATGGCCGAACGGCCCGGCCGGCTCCGGTTCAGCGGGATCGTGCTCACGATGCACGACGCCGCGCTCGAACTGACGGCGGAGGTCGAGTCCGAGGTCAGGGATTTTTTTGGGGAGATCGTCTTCGAGACGGTGATCCCGCGCGACGTGGCCGTCTCGGAGGCGCCCAGCCACGCGCAGAGTGTGCTCGATTACGCCCCGCGCTCACGAGGAGCGCGGGCCTACACGGAACTGTGCATGGAGGTACGCGACTGTGAGTAAGGAACGACGCTTGGGCCGTGGGCTGGAGGCGCTGCTGGGTCGGGCCGGAATCGACCCCGCGCCGGTGACACACGGCAGTGCGGCCGTCGCCGCGCAGCCCGCCCGCCCGGAACTTGGCGCCGGTGCCGCCCGCCTGATCCTGCACAAGCCCGAGGAGTTGGAGCAGGCCGCCGCTTCGCTGCCCACGAGCGAAATCGCCGAGGGGCTCATCGACCCCAATCCGTGGCAGCCGCGGAGCGTGGTCAACGACACCGATCTGGTCGAGCTGGCCAACAGCCTGCGGGAGCACGGGCTCGTGCAGCCGATCGTGGTGCGGGCGTATGGCGACCGCTACCAGCTCATCGCGGGACAGCGTCGGCTCTTCGCCGCACGGCGGCTGGGCTGGGGCAAGGTGCCCGTCCGGGTGCTCGAGGTCGACGACCGGCAGATGTCGGAGATCGCCATCGTCGAGAACCTCCAGCGTCGCGACCTCGACCCGCTGGAGAAAGCGGCGAGCTTCAAGCAGTATCTTTCCGCCTGGGGCGGCACGCAGGACGAGCTCGCCAAGCGGCTTTCGATCGACCGCTCCACCGTGGCCAACCTGATCCGGTTGCTCGAACTGCCCGAGGCGGTGCAGCAGCGGCTGCGATCGGGCGCGATCTCGATGGGCCACGCGCGGGCGCTTCTGCCGCTGGGCGACGAAGAGGAGCAGTCCCGCCTGGCCGATCGCATCGCGTCGGACGGACTCTCCGTCCGCACGATCGAAGCGGAGGTGGCCGAGATCCTCCGGGCCGACGACCTCTCCGAAGATGACGCGCTGGGCGACGAGGGCGGCGGGCAGTCCGTCGGAGGAGGCTCCACCACGACCGCCGGCACGGCGACGAAACGAAAGCCGGGCCGCCCGGCCACGAAGCGTTCCAGCCAGACCGTGGCCGTGGAAAACGACCTGCGGCGGGCCTTGGGCGTGAAGGTGGTGGTGCACGCCAACGGCAAGGGGGCGGGCCGAATCGTGATCCCATTCGCGAATCTCGACGAATTCCAGCGGCTGTTCGAGCATTTGGCGGAGTGACTCCGGTCCCCGATGCGGTAGACTCTCCTCATCGCAGGCCTGCCATCCGTGGGCCTGCCATCGGGGCGTAGCGCAGTTGGCAGCGCGCCTGGTTTGGGACCAGGAGGTCGAGAGTTCGAATCTCTCCGCCCCGATTCGTTTTCGCAGATTTCAACGGGGATGGGCGCATCCCTCCTCGGCACGGCTGTGCCTATCTCCCGTGGCGGCACGTTTTCAACGTGCCGGGAGTTGCCGAAGGCTGGACTGACGGGCCCCGTTGGTATGCCGAGGTGAATTTTGTTCCCGGCCCGGATTTTCATCCGACTTTGTCACCCAGCGGTTTCCCGCGGGTGTTCCGCGAGAAACTGTCGTAGGGCGGCGTTGACGGCCACCTCGTCAGGGAAGGCGTCGGCGATGTCGGCATCGAGCCGAACGACACGGAGCCTTTCCGCGTAGCGGGCGGCATACTTTCCGCGGACGACGCCCTGAAACGCACGGAAGTCATATTCCTCGCGCATGTCGTTGTCGGCGTCGTGGTTCGCGTCAGGGGAATCGGCCATCTTCGTAATCCTTTCGCTCCCGACGCGTTGCAACGCGAGCGCTGATGATCCGCACTTCGTCGTCGCGGTCGGCATGAACCACAACGAGCAACCGACCGGCCGCGGACGTGCCCATGGTCACGAAACGCTCCTCGGCGTGCGAATGCCTTGGATCGAACCCAGTCAATGATAACGGATCGCCAAACACGGTCATCGCTTCCGCGAACGACACACCGTGTTTCCGCTCGTTGGCAGTCGCCTTGCCGCGATTCCAGGCGAAATCCATCGACGGCGAATCCTTCGGTGTCGGTGCTGTTTTTGCCAACGACTGAGCACCACCCAAGAGAGTGTACGCATGATCACACTTGCGTCAAGCCAGTCCCTGGGATTCGAGATGGACACGATTCCGGAACTCCACATTGAGACCAACCGTCAGGCGATGCGCACCGTCCGCGGGCACCGGCGTTGGGTAGATCGCCTGTTCTGGCCTGCGGCCCTGACGACGCTGTTGGGGTTGTTATTCTGTCTCCTGCCGTTCGGGTTGATTGTCACGAGTGGGCTGATGGTGGCGCAGTCAGAGCCACGGCTGGCGTTGGCGGAGCCGACCGCGTTCGCTGACCTGATGCCCGATGCCCGGGCGTTTGTGGCGCTGCCTGCCGTGGCAAACCCGAGTCATCTCACCACCGGCCGGGCGGACAGAGCAAGCTGAGAGTCGGGCAGTCACGGCCCGCCTGCGATCCGCAGGCCCGCCCAGACGGCGAGCAGCGCCGCGACGTTCGTGCCGATGACATACGCAGCCGCCGCGAGCGGGCGGCCCCCATCCACGAGCTCGAACGACTGGAACGCGTAGCTCGAATAGGTCGTGAAGCCGCCGAGCAGGCCCACGAGCAGGATCGTTTCCGGGTTCCCGGGCACCGCATCCCGCGAGCGTATCCAGCCCATGATCGCGCCGAACGCGAACGATCCGACCACGTTCGCCGCCAGCGTGCCCCAGGGAAACCCGACTCCACAGAGCCGCGTGGCCAGAGTCGTACAGCCCCACCGCAGCAGCGTTCCCGCAGCGCCGGCGAGACCGACCAGAGCGAACTGAATGGCGTGGTGCATCGTAGAATGGTGCCCGCGAATGGGCGGTTCTGTCCACCGCAGCAGTTTCGATATACTGCCGCGGCCGTCCGACCGCCCGAACCCCGGCCGTCGCCCCACCACACGAGTGTTTCCGAGCAGTCCCAGAGGATCCTTTCCCCAACGATGGTGTCTTTCAACAAACGCATTCTCTTCGTCGGCTTCGGTGCCGTCGCCCGCTGCACGCTGCCGATTCTTCTCGACCACATCAAGGTCGATCCGCGCAGCATCACGATCCTCGACTTCGAGCCCAACGAGGCGGCGCTGCGCCCGTGGACCGACAAGGGCGTCGCGTTCGTCCGCGACAAGGTGACGGCGGAGAACCTGGGATCGCTCCTCGGCAAGCACCTCTCCGCGGGCGATCTGCTCATCGACCTCGCGTGGAACATCGACTGCTGCGAGATCGTGCAGTGGTGCCACGACCACGGCGTGCTCTATCTCAACACGTCGGTCGAGCTCTGGGATCCCTACGAGCATGCGAAGGGGGCCCACCCCACGCACCTCACGCTCTACTGGCGGCACATGAACCTTCGCCGCCAGATGGCCGGCTGGGCCTCGCCAGGCCCGACCGCCGTGCTGGAGCACGGCGCCAACCCGGGGCTCATCAGCCACTTCACCAAGCACGCCCTGCTCGACATCGCCGCCAGGTGCCTGGAAGAGAAGAAGTTCTCGGGCGAACAGGCGGAGCGGATCGGCCACCACGCCAAGAGCCTCGCCTTCAACCACCTCGCCCACGAGCTGGGAGTGAAGGTGATCCACTGCAGCGAGCGCGACACGCAGATCACCAACCGGCCGAAGGAGGTCGACGAGTTCGTCAACACCTGGAGCGTGGAGGGCTTCCGCGAAGAGGGCACGACGACTGCGGAAATGGGCTGGGGCACGCACGAGAAGGAACTGCCCCCGTTCGCCTACCAACACGCCGACGGCCCGCAGAGCCAGATCTGCCTGGCCCGCATGGGGATGAACACGTCGGTGGTGAGCTGGGTGCCCGGGTCCACGATCGTGGGCATGGTCGTCCGCCACGGCGAGGCCTTCAGCATCACCGAAAAGCTGTCGGTTCGCGACGCCGGCGGGAAGACGATCTACCGGCCCACGGTGCACTATGCCTACTGCCCGTGCGACGCGGCGATCGCCAGCCTCTGGGAACTCCGCGGCAACGATTACCGCCTCCAGCCGCGGATCCGGATCATGACCGACGAGATCACCAGCGGCTCCGACGCCCTGGGCGCACTCGTCATGGGCCACCCGTTCCACTCCTGGTGGTGCGGGAGCGACCTGTCGATCGAGGAGTCACGACGGCTCGTGCCGCATCAAAACGCCACCACCATGCAGGTCGCCATCTCGGTGGTGGCCGCCTGCATGTGGATGATCGAGCATCCCGACCGCGGCGTGCACCTCCCCGACGACCTGCCGCACGACTACGTCCTGGGTATCGCGAAGCCCTATCTGGGCAAGTTCATCTCCGTGGACTCCGACTGGACGCCGCTCAAGCACTACTCGAACGCCTTCCACGGCTACAATCGTCCACAGATCGACCCCGCCGACCCGTGGCAGTTCAAGAATTTTCTGTTGACCGACGGCGACTGAACACATGCGGATCGCGTGGATTCCCTTAGCCCACCACGGGCTCCACCACCGGCCCCACCACGGACTGGCGAAGGGATCGGCATGAGGATTCCGAGCATGAGGCTATCCTGCCGTAGCGAGGAAACTCATGCCGTCCCTGAGCCCTGCACCCCTGAGCCCTGCACCCCTGAGCCCTGCACCCCTGAGCCCTGCACCCCTGAGCCCTGCACCCCTGAGCCCTGCACCCCCGAGATCTGAACCCAAGAGACCTCCTGATCCGCGATCCACGGACGAACCCATGACGCCAAAAGAACTGCTCGCCCTCGCCAAGAAGCACGGCACGCCGCTGTTCGTCGTCGACCACGACGAACTCCGCAAGAACTACGCGGTGTTCCGCAAGCATTTCCCGCGGGTGCAGATCTATTACGCCGTGAAGGTCAATAGCGACCCTGCGATCGTCAAAACGTTCTACGAACTCGGCGGCAGCTTCGACGTGGCGAGCATGCAGGAGTTTCACACGGTCCATCAGAACATCGCCAAGCTGCCGGCGAAGCAGCGGCAGGATTTCATCTGGGACAAGATCATCTACGCCAACCCGATCAAGCCGGTCGAAACGCTCGAGGAACTCGACCGCTACAAGCCGCTCGTCACCTACGACAACCACGAAGAGGTCAAGAAGATCGCCAAGCACGCGCCCCACGCCGGCCTCGCCCTGCGGCTGCGGGTGCCCAACACCGGCTCGATGGTGGAGCTGTCGAGCAAGTTCGGCGCGCTGCCGGGCGAGGCGGTGGAGCTGATCGCCTACGCCCACGACCACGGCCTCACCGTCGAGGGCCTCTCGTTCCATGTCGGCAGCCAGTGCACGAATCCCGAGAACTACATTCAGGCGATCCACCTCTGTGCCAGCATCTTCGCCGAGGCGAAATCCCGCGGATTCACCCTCAAGCTGCTCGACATCGGCGGCGGTTTCCCCGCGGCCTACGACGCGAGCGTGCCGAAGTTCGGCGACCTGGCCAAGAAGATCAACCATGAACTCAACCGCCTGTTCCCCAAGGACATCGAGATCCTCGCGGAGCCGGGGCGGTTCCTGGTGGCCTCGGCGGGCACCGCCGTCTCCAAGATCATCGGCAAGGCGGTCCGGAACGAGAAGCTCTGCTACTACGTGAACGACGGCGTCTACCACACCTACTCGGGCGTGATCTTCGACCACTGCACCTACCACATGAAGAGTTTCAAGAAGGGGGCCACGCAGATCTGCGCCGTCTTCGGCCCCACCTGCGACGCGCTCGACACGATCAGCCTCGCGGAGCAGCTCCCCGACCTGGAACTCGGTGAGTATCTCTACAGCGAGAACATCGGCGCCTACTCCGCCGCCAGCTCCACCCACTTCAACGGGTTTCCGCCGGCAAAGGTCGTGCACGTCAACCAGTAGGGACGTGTTGGTCGTTCATCCGAGCCCGCAGCACCAGGCACTCACCCGCTACTCTCGCACGGCCTCGATGAGGTGGTAGTTCTTCACCGTCTCCCGGGCCACATCCCGCCACGACCCCGGCAGGTTCTCGACATACCAGGTGGGCTGCTTGGTCACGATCAGCAGCGTCCCACCCGGGGCCAGCGCCCGATGGGCTGCCTCCACGAAGAGTTCCGCGATGCGGAAGTCGGAGTAGTAGGGCGGATTGGCCAGCGCCAGATCGTAGCTGCCGGGCTCTGGCACGTTGCCTTCGCATTCGAGCGCCACGGTCAGGTTGTCGAGGCCGTTGATGGCCGCTCCCCGCCGCGTGCACTCCACGGCGCGGGCCGCCGCATCGAAGGCATGCACGTGCACGCTCGGGTCACGGGCGGCCAATCCCATCGCCACGCAGCCAGAGCCGCAGCCGATGTCGACCACCCGGGTGTCGGCCGCGACATCGACGGCGTTCAGGAGATGGCGGGCACCGGGGTCGATTCGCCGGTGGGCAAAGACCCCCGGCCGGGTCACGGCCGTGAGCAGCCGGTCGCGGTCGCGAAAGACGAACTCGCACGAAAAGTCCCTGACCTTCGTCGGCTCGCGGGTCTTCTCCACGATGTAGGCCACGGTGTCGCCGGCTGCGGCCGGCCGCACGCGGACCGTCTCGCCCGTCTCCGCCAGCTGCTCGCGGAGCCAGTTGTCCTGGGCATTGTCGATCGCCGCCACGAGCCGGCCGCCGATCGCCAGCTGCAGGAAGGCCGACTGGAGAATATCTCGCGATAGCTCTGCCTCGCCGTTTTTCGACAGCGGCACGACGGCGAGATCGTAGGGACCCGGAGGCATGTCGGCCGCGCAGACGGCGTGCAGACCCGGCGGCGGCGACTCCCAGGCCGCAACCGCCGCCGCCCGGGGAAAGAGGTCCAGGAACCAGACGGTGACCTCGGCGGCGGGATACGCCGCGGCCAGTTCGAACGCCGCCTGTCCTCGGCCGGCGGTCGTACAGATCACCCGCATGCCAACGGGCGCACGGCCATCTGCGTCCACCAGGACGCGGGCGAGATCGAGAGCGTGGGCTTCAGCCGGGCGAGCGGGGAGGGCGATGGACATGGTCCCGAGGAGCATACCGCACGGCCGTGCCGCGGACCGCCCCTTATTCCGGCACCGGCGGCCTCGCACCGCCGCCACCACTCGGTCCATCCGGGCCGCCAAACCCACCAGGGCCACCGGGGCCACGCCCGCCGGGGCCGCCCCGGCCGCCCGCCCCGCCGCGCATCCGCTGGATCTCCTCCGCGAACTTGGTCAATTCGCCGCGGTCGAGTTTGCCATCGCCGTCGGCATCGAACTTCATGGCGTGTTCGACGAACCGCTCGGGCGACGGTGGCCCACCCGGACCGCCGCGACCCTCGCGTGGCCCACCGGGCCCACCGCGTCCCTCGCGGACACCTCCAGGGCCGGCACGTCCCTCGCGAGCACCGCCCGGCCTCCGGTCTTCACGAGCCTCCCGGCCTTCGGCCCGGCCCTCACGATCGGGAGGCCCCTCCGGCCGGTCCGGCGGCTGGGCCACGGAAACCGTCCCCAGCGTGGTGGCAATCGCCACCACGGCGGCCACCCTTGCGATTCCCAGCATGCGTCTCATCACGGGCTCCTTGAAAGAGGCAGAGAAAGAGGCAGATCGAACAGTTTCGAACGGATTCGTCTCCTCGATTTCAACGGCCACCGCCGCTGCGAGTTGCGGTCGGATTCCTTGCGTGCCCCCCGGGCTGGCGTGGGCATCCCCGAACCAACACGCTTGAGTCCCACGTGCGGCCTGTGTCACTCCAGATATGCGTTCGACCAGGTGCTGAAGAGGTCGCCCCGCTTCACACGGGCCGCATCCTCCCGCATCACCTCGGGGGTACGGCGAATGATCCGGGTGCTGCCGTGCCGGCCGCGGCGATACCGCGAGTGCGACCTGGCGGCGGGGCCGGTGTTCCGAGGCGGGATCACCGTCGGCTGCGGGGCGTCCCCGGGCTCGGGCATCGGCACTGCCGGCACGTCCGCCAGTGGCGCAGGCGGCTGGGCCTGCACGACGGCCGCGCACAGCACTCCCGATACGACGCCGACGACCACACGCGTTCTTGTTCGTATGGACAAGATCATTTTTCCGTCTTCTCCGGCAGCGGTTCGAGCGTCAGCGGATCGCGGAGCGGCAGATGCTTCACCCTGCCGCCGAAGAAGTCGTTCATGCTGGCCCGCTTTTCCAGGTCGCCCGCGGCGATGTTTTCCCAATCGCCCACCACGAGGATCGCCATCTTCGCCGGGTCGAGGTGCTTCTGGGCCACCCGCTTGAGATCCTCGCGGGTCACGGCCCGCACCTTGTCACGGAACGTCTTCCAGTAGTCCTGCGGACGCTTCGTCCACTCGTCGTTGACGAACACCCGCAGCATCTGCGGCCGGCTTTCGAACTGTCGCGGAAAGGTCTCGATCAAGCTCGCCTTGGCCGTCTCCAACTCGTCGTCGGTGACGAGTTCGGCCCGCATCTTTTCGATCTGTTCCATCACGATCTTGGCGGCGAGCGCCACCGTCGCGTTCTTGCTTTCGAAGCCGGCGCGAAAGTCGCCCGGGTAGGCCACGCGCGGAGTCAGCGCCGACCGCACCGAATAGGCGAGCCCCTCGTTGCTCCGCACCTGCTGCATCAGCCGGCTGGTAAAGCCGCCCGCACCGAGTATCTCGTTGAGCAGCAGGAAGGGAATGGCGTCGGGATCATCCCGTGTGATCGCGCGGCTCCCAAGCACCACCTTCCCCTGCGGAATATCCTTCGGCACGTGGTACAGCCCGGGTTCCAGCACGGCCGTGGGGGCGACGGGATCGGGCACGGGCGAGCCCCGCTCCCAGCCGGCGATCGCCTTCTCGAGCTTTCCGAGCATCTCCTGCTCGTCGAAGTCACCCGAGACCGACACGATCATGTTGCCCGGATGAAAGATCCGGCGATGCATCTCCGCCAGCCGCTCCCGGGAGATCGCCGCCACCGTGCGATCGGTCGGCTCCGTCGCCTCGAAGTGGTTGGCGCCGTAGACGAGCCGCTTCCACTCCCGCGACAGGATCGAAGAGGCGTCGTCGTTCCGCTGCTTGAGCGATTCGAGCACGCGGGCCCGGGCCGTCTCCAGCCGCTGCGGGTCGAACGCCGGCGTGCGAAGCATGTCGAGAAAGAGCTTCAGGCTTTCGTCGAAGTTGCTCTTCAGACAGTTCATCGTGGCGGCGGTGAACATGTCGTTGGACGACACGCCGACCTCCGTCGCGAGGAAGTCGAGCGACTCGTCCAAGGCGGCCGGCGCGGTCGTCGCCGTGCCGCCCTCCCGCACCATGCGGGCGGTCATCGACGCGAGGCCGGGCACGTCGGCCGGATCCAGCGACGCCCCCCCCTTGAACGTGACCACGAGATTCACGAGCGGAAACTCGTGCGACGGCGCCAGGTAGACGACCGTGCCGTCGGCCAACACGCGGCGAAAGGTCGCGGCGGCGGGGGGATCGAAGGAGAGCGGGGCGAACACGATCTGCTCGGGCCGGGCAGGGATGCCCGCGGCCGCGGCGGCACCTCCCGCCGCAGGCTTCGCCGCCGTGGCGGCCTGGGAGAGGGCGTTCCCCTGAATGACGGGCTGAGCTCCGGGCTGGGCTACGGCAGCGGCCGCAGGAGGCTCCGAACGGGCGCCCCGCCGCGGCGACAGGAGCACCACCCCGGTCACGCCCACCGCCAGAAGAATCGCCATCACTCGCATGTTCATGAACGTGCCGCCTTTTCCTTGCTGTTTCCTCACTTCGCCCCGGTCGCCCGCCGGTAGACCGCCACGCTGCGGTTGGCCGGTGAGAAGTAGGTGTTGGCCACCCGTTTGATGTCGGCGGCCGTCACCGCCTCGTACTTCTTCGGCGCCTCGTTGATCTCCTGCCAGTCGATCAACGTCTCGAAAAACGCCAGCTGGATCAGGAGCGACATGTTGTTTTCGAGCCGCCGGTAATTGCCGGCCGCCACCCTGTTCTTCACCTTGCGGAGCTCCCGTTCCGGCACCTCTTCCGCCTGCAGTTTCGCCAGCTCCTCGTACCATGCCTGCTCGAGCTGCTCGGGCGTCGCCTCACCGCGGGTCTCCGCCTCGAAGGAGAAGAGGCCGGCGTACTTGCGGGTGTCGGAGGCGGTGCGAGCCGATCCCGCGATGGCCCGCCCTTCGACCAGGCCGGCGTAGAGCCGACCGGTGCGCTCGTTGAGCAGTTCGGAGAGCATGTCGAGCGGATAGCCGTCGACGTGGCCGGCCGGCACCGTGTGGTAGCGGATCTCCACCGACGGTGGCACGTCGCCCTCCGCGTTCATCCGCTGCTCGGCGATCTGATCGACCTCGAGCGTCACCACCGGCGGCGGCGGCTTCGTCCCCGGCTCGAGACGGGAGAAATACCGCGTGATGAAGGCCTTCGCCGCCGCGGGATCGAAGTCACCCACCACGACGCCGAACAGGTTGCCGGGGCGGTAGTAGATGTTCCAATACTCCATCGCCTGCTCGAACGTGTAGCTATTCAGATCGCTGGGCCAGCCGATGACTGGCCACGCGTAGCCGCACGACTCCCAGAACATCGCGTCGAACTGTTCTTGAAACCGGCCCGTGGGCGTGCTGTCGGTGCGCAGCCGGCGTTCCTCGTGCACCACGTCCCGCTCGGAGTAAAACTCGCGAAACACGCTGTCGTGCAGCCGATCGCTCTCCATCCAGGCCCAGAGTTCGAGCTTGTTGGACGGCACGGTGATGAAGTAGCAGGTGAGGTCGTGGCTGGTGAAGGCGTTCATGCCGCTGCCGCCGGCCCGCGTGTAGACCTGGTCGAACTCGTCCTTGACGATGGTGGCGGCCTCCGGCCCGCCCTCGCCTCGCCCCTGCTGGGCGCGGATCAGCGCGTCGAGACGGCCGCGGAGCACCCGCAGCTCCTGCGTGTCGTTGGCCGGATCCCAGGCGTCGGAGATTTCGCCACGCTTGAGCCGCTGGTATTGCTTCGTCCAGACGATCCGATTGATCTCGTCCCGCACCGCCTTCTGTTCGGCGCGATACTTGGCGTCGCGTTCGGCGTCGCGGGTGCCGATGGTGTCGGTGCCCTTGAACATCATGTGTTCGAAGAAGTGGCTGATGCCGGTGATGCCGGGTCGCTCGTTGACGCTCCCCACTCTCGCCACCCAGCCGGCGCTCACGACGTTGGGCTGATCGCGGCGCGGCACGAGCAGGAACCGCATGCCGTTGTCGAGCTTGAATTCCTCGACCGCGACCTGCTGCGCCCGCGCCTCCGCGACCGGTCCACCCAGCCACCAGGCGGCCAGCAGCAGGGGGGCAATGAAGGCGGCAAGGCGACGGCAGGGGGTCATGCGATGGCTCCGAACGACGGACGGTGGGACGCGGGCCCGTTATACCCTCTCCCCGGCGAGACTGACCAACCCAGATGGCCGAATGCGAACGTCCGGCGACGGGCCGCTGGCAGCCCGCCCGGCGAACATTGCTAGCGGCCGACCCCCAGCGCCCACTGCACGAGCGTGAGCCCGATCTCGAACACGATCAGCCCCACGATCGCCCACTCCACCCGCAGTGCCCGCCGGTTCTGCAACAGATCCAACGCCGTCTCCGCGGTCCGCGAGATGAGGCTCAGCTTGCCGTGCAACGCCGCGAACCGCTCGCGGATCTCGAACTCGTCGCGGAGCCGCGCCCAGAGCCGTTCGAGCTCCGGGTGATCCCAGAGCAGGTCGGGGGAATCGTCCACACGGGTGCCGGCCACGACGCGGTGCTCGGCGAGGAGCGCGCCGCCGAGATTATGGAGCAATTCCCGAGCGGCCCGCCCTCCGCGGCCCCAGTGGTCGAGGTTCACGGCGAAGGGCTCGATCCGCTCGAACTGCCGTTCGATTCCCTTCTCGTGATGGGCCAGCGACACGCTCTTGGCCATGATGTCGGCGACGAGTTGCAGCTTTTCGAGCGACAGATCGGCCAGCACGAGCGTGTTGCCCTCGATCGTCTCCCGTCCCGTCGCATCGAGACGGATGTCGAGCATTTCGGTCTCCCGCTCCCCCTGCGGAAACGGCTGCCGGATGTGCGGCCCGATCTGCCGGAGATACTCGGTGATGCCCGCGGTGGAGGCGTCGAAGAAGACCACGGCACCGTAACGAAAGAGGAAGGCCACCCCACCGCCGACCGGGGAAGTGGCCGGCAACGAGTTGCCCGTCCGCGAGCCGATGATCTCGACCATCAGGGGCGCGGCGCCGGTGCGATCGGTCGATCCGAGCGCGGCCAGGTCGATGCCGGCACCCGCCAGAACCGCCTGCGCGCGAAATCCGGCCCGCCCAGTCCCTGGCAGCCGCCACGCGATCACCCCGGAAACCGGCGTCGCTCCATCCCTCACGGCGTCGGACATGGCATCAGACTCCTCAGCCGGTTTCACCCAAGTGTCTTCGCGCTCGCGCCTGCATGCCAGTCGCAGCCTGCGGCCCGGGCGAGCGCCGCGGGATCCTGCGATCATATGCTTTCGACGGCGGAGAGTCCTCGCCAAATGGCATCCGCGCTGGACGGTTTTCCCGAGGCTCTTTGCGAGTGCGATTGGCCCTCGATTCACGGAGCATCGTTCCCATGGCATCGATCGATCGTTCCGACCCGGTGATCCTCGGACACGTGCTCGCCGAGCATCGCGATCTGTTCAACCTGATGCTCTCGGTCCGGTCGGCATTTGCGGCGGCCGGACCGCCGACTCCCGACCGCCGCAGAGCCCTGCTCGCCTGCCTGCACGAGTTGCGGCAGCATCTCGCCGAGCATTTTGCGCAAGAGGAGCAAGGTGGCTTTCTCGAAGAATCGGTGGCCCGCATGCCCCGACTCTCGGCGGCGGTGCGGTCGATTCTCGGCCAGCACCCGTCACTGCTGGCGGAATTGGACGGCGTGATCCGGGAACTCGAGGCGGCCCCGACGGCGGCCGCTGCCTGGCACCGGGCCGACCAGGCCTTCGAGCTGTTTTCCGCCCATATGACGGCCCACGAACGGCGTGAAAACGCCGTCGTGCAGGAGGGCTACAACGAGGATCTCGGCCTCATGGAGTAAGCCCGCGGGGTTGGAGTAAGCCCGCGGGGTTGGAGTAAGCCCGCGGGGTTGGAGTAAGCCCGCGGGGTTGGAGTAAGCCCGCGGGGTTGGAGTAAGCCCGCGGGGCTACGCCTCTGGAGACTGGCCAGCATCGTGGTCGCTCTCGAGAGCCCGCGGCACGAAGGTCGCGTCGAGCAGCACGACTTTCTCGATCCGCGACAGGTCGAGCAGCATCGGCGGCTCGTCCTCCGCCGAGCGGGCGAGAAAGCCGAGGAGCTGAACGGCCGGCGGCCGGATCACCAGTCGATGGGGCTGAAGCCGATGCCGCACGGTCGGGCCGTCACCCTCTACGCGTTCCTCGACATCGATCTCACGGCACTCGGTGATGGCGTTGGTGAGCGTCGAGATCAGGCGGGGCCGTGACGCATACCGGGAGGGATCGACGCCCTCGACCTGAAACACCCGCTTGGCGTCAGCAAGCTGCCCGAGCATCGCCGCCGGCAGATCGCGCTCGAGCTTGTGCCGCAGCGATTCGATCCCGGTCCAGAGCACCGTTCCCTCGAAGGCCCGCAGCAGTTCGCGGCCCATGGCGAAGGCGACGAGTTCGAGGAGCGTGAGCGGCTCGACCGGCACCCGCTTCTCGGTGGCCGAGGTTTTCGACAACTGCCAGCCATAGCGGCGGTCTCCCGGCAGCGGGGCATGGTCGATGGGATACCCACAAGACTGGAGGAAGTCGCAGTCGCGGTGCAGCGTGCGTGCCGACAGCCGCGTCAGGCCGAGCCGCTCCTTGAGGGCGGCGATCAGGGCCTGATCATCCAGCGGCTGTCGGGTGGTCGACAGGATCTCGAGCAGGGCGAAGATGCGGAGAAATTGTTCGTGGCGGGAAAAGTTTGGGGGCATGTCGGCGGTGTTCATCAGTGGTGAGGTGACCGACGGCTGCTTATTCAACGAGCACCATCGGACAGATCGCCCGCGATGGACCGACGAACGGCGAAAGCACACCACGGCCAATGCCTGATGGCTCCCTTCCGGTCCCGAGCCCCTTTGCGATCCCGGCGAGATGATCCCACCAACGTCGGCACGCTTGGTCAGGCGTATGGCGACGCCCGCCGAGCTGTATTGTAGATTGCAAACAGATCCGGGGAGGGAACTACCCCCGAGCGGGGCCAAACACATGGTTTTCAGCGTTATGCCGCTCTGCGGTGGCCGCCGACTGCCGACTGCCAGATCTCGGCCGCCTCGACCACCGCATCGACCATCGCCAGCAGTTGCAGCCGCGTCAGCCGGCCATCCTCGACGGCAGTTTCGATCACCATCCGCAGGTTCTCGCAGTCGGCGTCGAATTCCACCCCGACCAGCGGCGTGTCGGCCGCCGCACGACACAGGGCCAGGCAGGTCGCGGCCGCATCCGGCCCGACGGCAAAGGCCCGTTCCAAGGTCACCCGACACCGACGCCCATCATCCGGCGTCGTGATCTGGGCGATCGCGAGTTTTTCACCGCGCAGGTTTTTGTAGTGCCGCGTGACAAACACCGCGCGAATCACCGCTTGTTCCACATCGACATGATGCCGCACCCGCTCTTTCGACAAGAGCTCCGCGCAGCACTCGAGATTGAAGGCCATCAGGGACTCCATGCTGAGGGAAAAGACCCCCCCTTACTGAGTATACGCCGAAGCGGCGGGAGTCTTGCGCGCTCACCAAAAAATTCAAAATGGTGAGAACCCGTCATCACTCTCGAGGCCAGCGGCCCGCGGCCATGGTCGGCACGAAAAACGGCGTCGAACGCAGACCAAGCGTGCCGCTCCGGTCGTCACGATGTCGCGGAACCGTTGGGGCGTTTATGCCAGATGGCACGCATAAGGAGTGCCACTCCATGGGGAGGGCATTTTGACTTCAAGTGCTGAGGGGTTCAGGTGGGGAATTCGCAGAGGTCCACGGCGGCGTCTTCGGCCAGTCAGGCTTTTTGCCCCGACAGCGACGAGCCGACCGCGCTATCGCCACGAACAACGATCGCGCTGCAGGATGGCTGCCCGACGATCGAAAGGCTTCTACTCGCTTGGCAAGCGACCGGCGACCAGAGCCACCTCGAACCGCTGGTCGCCGCCATCCGACCGCTCGCGGAGCGGATGGCCGCAGCCACGCTTCACAGGTACGGGATCCGCGATTCGTTCGCCGTCGACGAGGTGGTCTCGCTCGTGCTCGACCACCTTCGCCGCCTGCCTGGCGCACCGACCGACGAACGTCAGGTGGCGTCGTTCGCGCCGCGGCGAAACGCCCGGTGCAACGACAGCCTGAGCGATCCGGGCCAGGCCTTTCTCGTCTGGCTGACCCGGGAGCGGGCGGCCGACGTGGCCCGCAGCCGCCGCCGACAAGCCCGCCATACGACCGTCTTCTCCGCACTCGAAAAACCAGCACGGCACCGGCTGCAGGACTCCGCGGCCCCCGGCGACGCTGCCGGCGACGACATCGCGGCGCAGGCAGACCTCTGCGTCAGGCTGCGGGACGTGATCCCACGGCTCCCGCCCCGGGAGCGGACGGTGATCGAACTGCTGCTCGAGGGCAAGAGCCAGGCGGTCATCGCGCACGTGATCGGAGTCTGCGAAGGCACCGTCTCGCGGCTTCGCGTGCGGGGCACCGGCTTGCTCCGCACGCTGCTGGCGGAGTAGGCGCGTTCACGGGCCACCCTCGCCGCCGACGCTACTCGAATACGACGGTGCGGCGGCCGTGCAGGAAGACCCGTTCTTCCAGGACGAGCCGCACCGCCTTGGCAAGCACGAGTTTCTCCACGTCGCGGCCCGCCTGCGCCATCCGTTCCGGCGTGTAGGTGTGGTCGACGTGGATCACGTCCTGCGCGATGATCGGCCCATCGTCGAGTTCCGCCGTCACGATGTGCGCGGTGGCGCCGATCACCTTCACGCCCCGCGCGAACGCCTGCCGGTAGGGACTGGCTCCGGCGAACGCCGGCAGGAAGGAATGATGGATGTTCACGATGCGGTGCGGATACCGGGCGACGAAGCCCTCCGACAGCACCCGCATGTAGCGGGCGAGGACGACGTATTCCGGTGCGTAGCGATCGATCACCCGCGCCATGTCGGCCTCGTGCGCCTCCCGGGCCAGATCGCGGCCCGCGGCATCATGATGGGGCACGTGGTGAAACGGCAGGCCGAACCGTTCGACCAGCCCGCGAAGCAGGTCGTGGTTGCTGACCACGGCCACGATCCGGCCCGGCAGGTCGCCGACGGCATCGAGCAGGAGCAGTTCCCCGAGGCAGTGCGGCTCACGGGTGGCACAGACCACGATCGGCCGCCGCTCCGCCCGGGTCACCCGCACGCGGGCCGCCCCCGGCAGCACGCGGGCCAACTCTCCCGCCAGCCCCGTGCTCGAAGCTGCCGCCAGCGCCGCGTCGCCGGCGCGGGCGACCTCGGCGCGGAAGAAAAAATGCCTCGCCTCGGTATCGACGAATTCATGGTTGCTCTCGATGTTGAGCCGGTGGGCGCCGAGCACGCCCGTGATCCGATGGATGAGCCCCACCTCGTCAGGGCAGTCGACCAACACGATCTCCCGGGTCGCGGAGGTTGCCTCCATCACCAGACCCCGCTTTCCGGTTTCCGCCGGCCGCTCTCGGCCGGCTCCTGCGGCACCCACGCCAGCACGACGTCGTCGACCGCGATGTCTGTCTTGCGGGCGGGGATCTCCATCTCCTCCAGGCGGATGCGCTCCGGGCTCGACTCGAGCCTGATCCGCTCCAGTTCGGCCGCGACCTCGTCCTCGATCGCCTGCCTCCGCTCCTCGAGCGTCGCGAGGCTCTCCTCCGCATGCACGACATCGGCCTGCTGCCGGGCGCTGCGGCTCGCCGACCGCATCGACGTGGCCGCCCGGCCGATGTTCGTGGACGTGGCCGCCTTGCGGCCCAAGAGCGCCCCGAGCACGGCCGAGCCGATCGACACGTAGGTCTGCATCGACTTGTTCTTGGCCTCTGCCCGCTCGCGTTCCACCTTCTGCCTCGCCCGGTCGATCCGCTCGGAGAGCGAGGCGAGCTTGGCGGCGTTGCGGTCGCGGACACGATCCATCTCGGCATCGCGCCATTCCCTGACCCGCTGCGCGATCCGCACTCGGAATTCGGCCTCGGTCTCGTCCGGCCGCGACACCGCGTCGATCTCGTGCGCGGTCCAGAGCACGAGCCGCGACGTGCGGCCGAGATGGCTCTTGAGCGCCGAGGCGAGCGCAGCGTAGCCCTTCGGCCCCGCCAAGGCCGACGGCAAGGACGCGAAGGTGCCGGTCCGCGGTGCCGGCTCCACCTCCGGGGCCTCCGCGAACTGGTCGGCCTGCTCCCAGGCCGATTCGCCGACCGAATCACCGGCCGGCGCCATGCAGATGATGTCGCGATTGATGTCGATCCGCGCGGCCGGCTTCGCGAACCGCACCCGGCCCCGGCCGAGGATGGCGGGCTTGTAGTGCACCACTCCATCGAGCGGCACCGCATGCCGCGGGGCGAGAAACACTTCCCGCACGCCCGGCGGCAGGAGCGGCCGGGCACCGCCGCCAGCGAAGGCCTCGCGGCCGGCAGGCGTTCTTCCCGAGGTCTCGAAAGCGTTGCCTGCAGCCGGCGGCGCAACCGACGATCCGGGCACCGCCGCGGTGGTCTGCACCGCCACCCCCTGCGTGAGCCGCCGGATCTCCTCGCGCAACAGCGGCCCGCGGAGATAGGCCATCGTCCAGCGCGACTGAAACACCGTCTCCTCGTCGTCGTGCACGCTGTGGAGCAGGAACATCCGCTGCTCCAAGCCAGAGAGCAGCCGATCGACCCTGGCCCGGTCGAACGACTTCCCGGCCGTCGAGGCCGCGCCCTCGAGGCCGTCGAGCACGCGGGCCTTGTCGCGGGCCGTCTGCAGGCGGCCGAGAAACCAGGTGCCGGCGTTGGAGAGCCCCTTGTAGTCGAGGTCGACGGGGTTCTGCGTGGCGAGCACGACACCCAGACCGTAGGCGCGGGCCTGCTTCATGAGCGTGAGGATCGGCGTCTTGCTGGGCGGATTGGCGGTGGGCGGCACGTAGCCGAAGACCTCGTCCATCAGGAAAAGCGCCTTGAGAGACGACGTGCCCCCCTGCGTCCGCATCCAGGCCACCGTCTGTCCGGCGAGCAGCGTCACGAACGCCATCCGCTGGGCGTCGCTCAGATGCGCGATCGAGACGACGGCCACCCGCGGCTTGCCGGCAGGCGTCCAGAGCAGACGCCCCACGTCGAGCGGTTCCCCTTCGAGCCAGGCCTCGAACCCGGGGGCGGCCGCCACGGTGTTGAGCCTGCTGGCCAGCTGGAACCGTTCCCCCGCCGGATAGAAATTCTCGAGGTCGAGAAATCCGACCCGCTCGATCGGCGGCGCCGGGATCGCCCGGACGAGGCCGCCGAAGTCGACCTTCTGCCCGCTTCGCCACATCGAATCGATGATCGTGGAGAGCAGCACGTGCTCCCGGCTCTTTCCCGGCTCGGCGTCGAGGCCGACGAGCGCCAGGATGCCCGACACCAGCGATTCGATCCGCTCGCGGCGGGCCTCGGCATCGTCGACCACGTGGGCCGCGGGCGGGTCGAGGCTCTCGAGCATCGCCAGAGGGCGGCCCGTGCGGCTGCCCGGCGTATAGACGGCCATCTCGACGGCCTCGTGCAGACGGCGGATCCGATCGGCCGACTGCCCGCTCGCCGCGAGGCCATCGGACCATTTCTTCGCCGTCTTCTCGGCCAGCGCCTCGATCGTGATGCCGTCGCGTTTGGCGGCATCGGTCTCGACCCACGGCAGGAAGTCGGATGCCGCCAGGCCAGGAAACGACAAGAGCACGTTGGCGAGGTCACCCTTGGGATCGATGACGAGCGTGGGGATGCCGTCGATCGCCGCCTCTTCGATGAGGTCGATGAGCAGGCCCGTCTTGCCGCTGCCGGTCATCCCCACGCAGACGGCGTGGGTGGTGAAGCGGCGGGCATCGACCAGGAGCGGCTGGCCGCCGGCTCCGTCCCCGTCGACCTTGCGGCCGAGATAAAAGACGCCGAGCCCTTCGATGTCGGTCGGCGTCTCGAAGGACTTGCCGCGTGTCGGTTCGCCGCCTGCCGTTTTTTTCGCTGCCATGCGTCTGTCTCGCTGCCGGTGTTTCTTCAGGCCGGGGCCGCCGTCGCCGCCGCTCCAACGCCCCCCATTCAACTTCCGTGCGGCAAAACCTGCAAACCGTGGGCGGCCCCCGAGTCGCCGGCGGCAGCCGGTACGGGCACGCCGAGCAACCGGCCGGTGGCCCGGTCGAGCGCCCGCACCAGCGGGCCGGGCCAGAGCCCGAGCACGAACAGGGCCGTCAGCAGCATGGTCAACGCCACCCGCTCGCGCCTGAGGATCGCGTGCCGCGGGCCGTCCGGCTCCACCGGCCCTCCAAATACCCAGAACCAGCCTCGCATCACGGCGATCCCGCAGAGCACCGTAGACAGGATCACGAGCAGGCCGGCGTGGAGCTGCTCATCGAGGCTGCCGGAGACGATGAGGTCGTCGGCCACGAACGAGAGCGTGCCGGGCAGGCCGATGCCCGCCAGGCCGAAGAGCAGGAAGAACGCCGCGAGTTCGGGCGCGTCCCAGAACCGGCCCTGCGGGGTGTCGAGCCGGATCACCCCCGCCCGGCTTTCGAGCGCCCACGCCACCAGCCCGATGCCGGTCAGCGCCAATCCGCTGGAGATCCAGACGCAGAAGGCGCCGTTGAGTTCCATCGGCAGGGTGCCGGCAAGGCCGGCGAGCACCATCGCCGACTGACTCATGGCGAGCGTGCCGATGAGCCCCCGCAGGTCGCGCTGCACGATCGCCAACGCCGCGCCGTAGACCGCCGTCACGAGCGCCATCTGCGAGAGCACGACCAGTTCGGCCGCGACCCCTTCCGGATGGTCGACGTGGCCGATGAGCAGACGCACGGCCGTGTAGGACGCCACCTGGGGCATGGTCGCCGCGAGCGCCGTCGACATGGTCGCGCCGGAGAAGAGAGCCGGGTACCACGAGTGAAACGGGAAGATGCCCTTGCGGAGCATCACGGCGATCGCCACCAGCCAGCCGCCCGCCGTGCCCACCCAGCCGGCGGCGGCGACCCACGGCGGATCGACGACCAAGAGCACCGTGCCGACCGCCATGCAGCAAACCGCCGTGACCATCGCGATGGCGAACACGCGGGCGGCCACGTTGCCGCCCGGCGTGCCCCGCACCGAGATCCACGTCAGCAGTGCCGTCGCGCACCACAAGACGATCAACAGGAGCGGATGCGTCGTGAGAAACACCGCGCAGGTGGCTGCCGCTCCGAGGAGCATGCGGGTTACGGCCGACGGTTCGACCGCCCGCCGCGGTGCCACGAGCAGGATCACCAGTTCCACCAGCGCCACGTAGGGGAGCAGCACGGCGGTGATGCCGTCGATGAAGACGACCGCTCCGCCGCCGAGTCGGTCGCCGAAGGCGAGGGGGGCGCCGTCGCTCCTGCTCCAGAGCAGCGTGATCGCGAGGCTGGCGAGCAGCGACACGGTGGCCGCCGTCACGGCCAGCCCGCGGGGACTGCCGCGGCGAACGCCCAGGGCGGAGAGCGCGGCGCCGGCCAGAGGGGCGGCCACGGTGATCGCCGCCGCTGCCATGAGACCGCCGTCCGTGCTCGCGTTCATGATCGTCCTCCACCCGGCCCCGCGTCGCGGCCGAGCAGGGCCAGCCAGCGGCGCTCGAGTCCGGCGGCAGATTCGAGCAGCCAGAGCAATGGCGACACGAACAATCGCCCCACCGCCATCTCCTCGAAACCGCGGTCGAGGGCGATACGGTAGAGCCGCACCTGCAGACGCTCGGGCAGCAACCGGCCGAGGGCCCAGCGATCCGCACCGGGATGGCCGCCCAGCGCCGCCTCCAGTTCGTGGCGGTCATGCAGCGCCGAAGGCGAGCGGAGGATCTGCAGGCTGCGCAGGATCGCGTGGCTGATGACGTGCACCAGCGGAATCACCCGCCAGCCGAACCCGATCTCGGTGAAGATCAATCCGGCCTGGGTCATCGAGGCGTAGGCGAGCATGCTCTTGAGGTCGGTCTGCACACGGCCCACCACGTTGGCATGCAGGGCCGTGCCCAACCCGATCACGATCAGGACGAGACGAGCCAGCGGCGATTGTTCGAGCAGCGACTCGCACCGCAACAGCACGTACGCCCCGGCATGGATCGACAGGGCGCCGTAGAAGATGGCACTGGAGGGAGTCGGGCCCTCCATCGCCAGCGGCAGCCATCCCGAGAACGGCACCTGGGCGCTCTTTCCCATCGCCGCGAAGATGAGCAGCAACGACACGATGGTGGCAGTGGCGGCGGGCACGAGACAGGTGCCGTGCGGCCAGTTCTCGCCGAACAGTCGGGAGAAATCGCCCGACCCTACGGCCCGGTGCACCATCACTGCCGCCGCCAGCAGGCCGACGTCGCAGATCCGGTAGGTCGTGAACGCCCGCATCGCCGCCCGCACCGCGTTGCCGCGTTCGAGGAAGAAGCCGATGAGCAGCGTCGACGAGATGCCGAGCAGTTCCCAGCCGGCGAACAGCACGTCGATGCTGCCGGCCAGCACCATCAGATTCATGCCGGTGCCGAAGACGGCCAGCAACAGAAAGAAGCGGGTGAACCCCGGCTCGCGATGGAGATATTTGCGCGCGAATGCGTTGATCAGGGCGCAGAGGCCGGTCGAGAAACAGACGTAGGGAACGGAAAGCGCATCGGCCACCAGTTCGATCGTGGCCTCGTGGTGCCCCACCGAGAACCACGACCCGAGGTGCACGACCTCGGGCCGGAACCCCCGCAAAGCCAGCGCGGCGAGGGTGAGCAATCCAGCCACGAAGCCGGCGGCGAAACCGCCCCCCACGATCCGCGCCGTGGCCCGCTCCGACGGGGGCCGACCAATCAGCGCCGGCACGCCGACGAGCGCCAGCGTCGCAGCCGGCGCAGCGAGCTGGCAGACGACCAGCAGCGAGACGATGTCGTGGATGGTCATGACTGTTTTCCCGGTCCCACGACCGCCGCCAGCACCCTGGCCGGAGGCAGGTGATCACGACGTCCGGCATACCACGAGACCGACCGCTCGACCACCGGAATGTCGATCCGTTCCGGCCGATACGGCACGAACCCGCCGTTCTCGAACACGGCAAGCGCGCCTGAGTGCGGATGCCAGGACACGAGCTGGATCCAGCTGTTCACCACCAGCCGCTTCACGGCCGGCACCGCCTCGACCGCGGCCAGGATGCGTTCGGGCGTCGCATCGATCACGACGAGCAGCCTGACCGGCTCGTGAATTTCCACCATCTGCCACGGCAAGCCAGTCCGCAGATCGCTGGCATGACCGTCCATCACGCCGATCAGCCCGGTGATGTTGTGGGGCAGTTTGGTGCCGGCGCCGTAGCCGAGCCGATCGACGACGGAGAAGAAACACTCGAGGTTGATGCCCGCTCCCACCGGACCGACGGCGGCCAGCGTCCTCGTCAGGATCGCGCCGTCCGCATCCGAATCAGGGTCGTACGACACCAGGAAGGCGCGTCGATCGAGGAACAGGCCGCGGGTGCGCCACCGGCGACCGATGATGCACACGGCATTGGTGGCGTGGCCCAGTTCGGGCCGGACCTGCGCAAGATCGACGCTGCGGGCCTCCACGTGCGCGTGGGCCTCGTCGCGAGAGACGTCGAGCGGCGCGGTCTCGAACCTGCGGCAGCGTTCGTGTGCATTGGCCGCGCAGACCGCCGCGCACGCCCCCTGCAACCGCTCGACGTCGGCCCGATGGGTCTCGGGCAGCCGACCGACATCGAACCAGGTGACGCTGTCGGAACAGGTGTCGAGCATGCCCCCGATGAACCGCGTGTCGGCGGGAATCACGAGCCCTTCGGATGCCAGCCGTTCACGCACACGTTCGTCGTTGGCCATGGTGGCGAAGGCCCGGGCGTTGGGGCCGCCGCGGCCGCCGCCGCAGGCACCGCAGTCGTAGGCGCTCTCGTGGGGATTGTTCAGGCTCGACGAACCGTGGCCGACGACCGCCACGATTCGGGAGAACCCGTCCGTCAAGCCGATGTCTTGCACCACGCGCCGGACCATGCCGGCCATCTCGGCGACGGTGAACCCCGCCTGGAGTCCGTCTGCATCGGGAAGCTGGTCGTCGTCGCGGTCGAGTTCGAGCCGCGTGGGAATCCTGCGACCGGCCAACTCGGCGGCCCGGCGACCGAGCCTCGCCGTGAGGCGGGGAAAGACCACGCGGGCCACGAGCGGCACCGCGGCCACGGCACCCGCAAAGGCCGTGAACAGCCCGCCGCGGAGGAGCGTGCGGCTCCCGGTCGCCAGACCGCCCGACATCTGTCCGATGCGTCGCCGCATGGTGCGATGCAACTGGTGGCGGGCCGCTGCCGTGTCTTCCGGCACCTCCACGACGGTGTGTGTGGGCCGCATCACGATCGGGCACAAGGGGGATGTGTGCCAGTCGTCCACGCCCTGGTAGTACATCGGCACGGCGAAGAACCCGGCCGTGCCGAACGTCTCGTACCGCGGCCCCAGTTCCTCGAAATGCCGGCGGAACGACTCGCACCGCTCGTCGATGCAGAGGATCACCTGAGCGAGCGGCCGCCCCGCCGACGGCGGCACGGCAACCGCGGCCTGGGCCGCCAGCGCGTCGAGCACCTCGATGCGGTGCCGCCGTTCGTAGGCGAGATGGAACAGCCGCCGTCGGGCGACATCGTCGAAGCCGGCGATGGCAGCTTCGAGCCGGACGAGTTCGTTCTCGTCGAGCCCACGGATGTCGCGGGCGGTGAGTCCGACGAGTTGTGACACCTGATGAAGCAGGAACGCCCGCGCCAGGCTGCCGGGCCCGCGTCTGGCCGGATACCGGTCGCGGAGTTCCGTCCACATGCCGGACAACCGTCCCGTGCCGCTCGGCCCGTCGTCGGTGCCGACGTTCCGCCGCCCGAAACCGATCTGCCGTGCGGCCGATTCCACGGCCACGCGGTCGCAGACCAGCCGCAGCGCGAGGAAATCGGCGAGTGTCGCCGGCACGGCTTCCACGGGGGCCCGGTCAGGCCGTTCTGCGAGGTGATGGATCATCCCCGCCCATCCCCTGAGGGCGAGCAGGGAGTCGGCGATGAACTCC
This sequence comes from Pirellulales bacterium, assembly GCA_044369655.1. GTDB lineage: Bacteria > Planctomycetota > Planctomycetia > Pirellulales > UBA1268 > CAMCQY01. The sequence continues at coordinate 50,340 of JBILWX010000001.1, read as the reverse complement.
TGCCAGGCATCCGCGGGAACGCCAAGGCGATCGAGTTCCGCGGCGATCACGTCGACGGCCGACATCCCGTGGATGCCGCGCAGGGCATTCGGTAGCCCGGTGCTCCAGGGGGCCGTGGGCCCGAAGCGGTCCGCATACAGCCGCCGGGCTGCCTCGAGCAGCCCACGCTCGCGACCGGGCATGACCCAGGCCGCGACACCCTGATCGAGAAAGGCGGCGCAGATCCGAATGAGCAGCGGATGCACGAGCGCATCGGTATCGAGGGACGGGTCGACCGAACAGATGAGATCGCGATGGCGGACGGGGGGCATCACGTGCACGACCGCGGGCCGGGTGAGCGCCACCGCCTCCACGCAGGCATGCCACAATTCACTCGCCGCCCGACGTTCACCGTCGGCGGCCGGATCTCGGGCGAACGTCGCCCTTTTGGCCGCTTCGTCGTCGGAATCGGCCAGCGGGCCGTCTGCTCCCTCCTCGCCGTCGCCTCCTCCGTCGCTCACCAGGCGCCAATGCACTTCCGGGGAAAGATCGGTCCGCAACCGTTCCAGCACGTCGCTTTCCGTGAGCGTCCAGCGGACGGCTGCATCCGATTCCTGGCGGACCGGATGAAGCAGCAAGGCCCGATGGAGTTGCCGCACGGAAATGCGGCCACCGGCGAGAAGGCCGCCGCCCGTGCAGGCCGCTTCGCCCTCCAGAACGGCCTCGACGTCGACCTCGCGGATGCGGCCTCGGGCCAGTTCGTCGCGGTAGCGGCTTTCCGGGAGGAAGGGCTCGGTGCCGAAGATGCGGGAGGCACGCAAGACCGCCTCCTCGAACGGCTTTTCCTCGAACGCATGCAGCGTGTTGTGATGCACGAACACGCCGATCGGCCCCTGGGCAGGCAGGTAGTGGGACGCATGGACAATCGACCGCCGGATCGCGTCTGCCCGATGGTCTGCTGCATCTCGTGAGCCAGGGACCGCCACGTCGAGGTGCGCCATGCTGTCGATCGAAATGCCTGGTGGGCCAACGTTCCACAGGCGACCTCTGCTCGACGGCGCACCTGCTCTTCACAGCGTATCGCAGAGAACCGGACGCGGCAGGAACCAGCGCAGGACTTCACCTTGCAATGCCGAAAGCCACTCGCGTGCAGGCCGCGATCGCCCTGCCCGAGGCTGCGGCAAGAGCGCCGATTCCGCCGGCGGCGGGGTCGGGAGGTCTTGAGTCTCCCTTCCAGCCACCGCCGGCGGTTCGACGCACCGAACGCCCTTCGGGCACCGACTGGGAATTGAGGTGGGCGACCGGCTACTTCCGCCGTCGCTCCTGGGGGCCGCCACGACAGCGACACTGCGGCGGTGCGGAGAGCGTGAACACGAGCACTTCCTCCCCGGTGGTCGGACTGATGTCGTGGTGGACACTCACCGGCTGCGCCCCGGTGGCGTCGCGGACGAGCGTATCGAGCAGCGTCTTGCCGGCGAGCATCAAATGGCTGCGGAGTTGCTTGAGGAGTTCGGCTCCCCGGCCATTGCCATTGCCATGGCCGTGCGAGTCGAGCAGCCGCTGCTCCGCGGCCGTCAGCACCCCCTCCAGATGCACGAACAGCTTGTTTTCGATGAGGTGGGTGTGGACATGCCGGGGACCGCGGCCCATGAACTCCTGCTGAAACCGCGCCACGGCATCACAGACGGCCGCCTCGATCTCCCCCTGCGATTTGAGTGCTTCCATGACAACCGGCCTCCGCGGCAACCGCCAGAACAACACCCCGCTGCGTGGGGGGTGCCTTGTGGTGGTGATGACTTCGGTCGAAGTGGAGGCCGTTGATCAATCACATGGAATAGCGCCCGCTTGGGGGAACTGAGGGAACTGCAGCGGCCCAAAAACGAATGTCGGCTGGCGAACAGTAGACGAGCGAGCGGGAACCCGCGGCACCAGGCGGCAAAAACAACGCAGTCGATTCATTGCCCCCATGCTACTTGCGTTCCCTAGACTGCGCCCTATAATGCTGCTGTCGAAGGGCTGTTCGCGATCCACGATCGCGGCAGAAATTCGGCACCAACACCATTCAATGGAAGACGAGTCGAGGGGCATCCCGGCCTTGGTCCGGGCGGTCCGTCGCAGCGTAAGCCGGCGAGAAAGAGAGCCTTCGGGCGCTCTTTTCCGCCGGCTTTTTTTGTTTTTCTACGCAGCCCACTCCACGAGACCGAGACCACGAGACCGAGCATGAAGAAGAAGTTCGACGACCGCGTGGCGAGACAGGTGGCCCAGGCCACCGGTTCGTTCGAGCACCTGCTCCTGGGACGTACGCCGCGAAGCGTGTCGGTGGTGGCCGATGGCGGCTGGATGGTGGTCCATCTCCACGAAGCGTTTTCGCCCGTCGAACGGCGATTGGCCGCCGACGAAGAGGGCTCGAACCGGGTGAAAGACTTCCACCGCTATCTCTTCGATCACTCGCTCGACTCACTCCGCAGCCACGTCCGCCGCAGCACGGGCGTCGAACTCCGCGGCGCGATCGCCCACATCGACACGACGACCGGGAGCGTGCTCAAGACGTTCACGACCAATCCGGCCGTCGAACTCTTCCTGCTCGGCCAAGGCCTGCCGGCCTTGGGCGTGCCGGTCAACGACCATTTGCATTCCAACGGAGCGAGCGGCAACGGAGCCGTGCGCAGCTGAACGTGACTGGAGGGATCCATACCCATGAAGGAAGAAGGTGCCCCATGTTGGTGCTGACGAGAAAGAATCGGGAAAGCGTGGTGATTGGCCGGCCTGAGGATCTGGAGGTCGTGCTCGAGATCACCATCCTCGAAATTGAAGGTGGCCGCGTGCGGCTCGGCTTCGAGGCGGATACCAGAATGCCCATTCATCGTCGCGAGGTCTGGGACAGGATCTGCAACGGCGAAACAGCTCCCAATGGCAATGGTGTGGCGACCCCCAAGCCGCGAACGGCCGCGGTCGACGGCGAGTTCGAGGCCGGACGACGGCGGTAGCCAACCCGGGCAAAGCCATCCCCGGCTTTGCTTGGGGGCATTCCCCTCGCCATTCCGCGGCGCCTCGTGGTTGCAGGTCGCACGGCTGCGACTTGAGCCCTTGCCCTTCCGAACACACCTCCCGCCGACCCGACGTACAGCACCGCAGGAGCGGCGGGCTGTGACCATTTCAGCTTCATGCTCTAGCTCCTTTGAGAGGTTCCCCGTGAAATCCCAGGGTGAAATCGAGGCCGCCGTCTGCGACGGCATTTCGCGATTCCAGCAGGAGTTCATCGGCCGCGGCCCCCGCGATATCCATGCGCACCTGATCGGCTCGCTGCTAGTGGTGCGTTTGCAGGGCGTGCTGACACCGGCCGAACGGCAGTTGATCGCCCCGCGTCACGAGACGAACGACGTGTCCGGATTGGATGGCAATGGAAACGGTGACGGGCGACTCGACGCCGCCAACGGCCACGACGGCGGCAACGGGCGGGCGCTGCTCAAGCAGGTCCGCACCCACATGGTGGCCACGGGCCGCCCGCGGCTGGAATCGATCGTGGAAAATGCCGTCGGCGTGAAACTCGTCAGCGTGCACCACGACATTTCCACGGTCACGGGAGAGGAAGTCCTTGTCTTTTCCCTCGCCGCCCCGCCTGCCTGCAGGCCCAAGAAAAAGCCCTAGCCGCCGTGTGGTAGGCTCTGGTCCTCTTTTCACCCTCCTTGGTCCCGTGGCACGAACGCCTGGTATGACCTCCTCTCGAACGCCGGCACCCCGCGGCACGACCGTGCTGCTCGTCGATGACCAGCCAATTATCGGCGAGGCTGTTCGCCGCATGGTGGCCGCGGACGACGGCATCGACTTTCATTTTTGCCGGGATTCGACCGCAGCTATCGAGGCCGCGGCCCAGATCCGGCCGACGGTGATCCTGCTGGATCTCGTGATGCCGGTCGTCGACGGCCTCGAACTCGTCCGGCAGTTTCGGGCCGACGAACGGTTTTGCGACGTGCCGATCATCGTGCTCTCCACCAAGGAAGAGGCGACCGTCAAGGCCGAGGCGTTCTCGCTCGGGGCGAACGACTACATCGTCAAACTGCCCGACCGGCTCGAACTGCTGGCCCGACTCCGCCATCATTCCCGGGGCTACATCGCTCTCGTCGAGCGAAACGAAGCCTTTTTGGCGCTGCAGGCGAGCCGCCAGACACTGGCAAACGATCTGGCGACGGCGGCTCAGTATGTGCGGTCGCTGCTCCCTTCGCCGCAGCGGATCGGACCGATCGATGCCGACTGGAGGTTCATCCCTTCGGCGGAGCTCGGCGGCGACGCCTTCGGATACCACGCCCTCGATGCCGATCATGTCGCCGTCTATCTGCTGGACGTTTGCGGCCATGGCGTGGGAGCCGCGCTGCTCAGCGTGTCAGCTCTCAATGCGATCCGCAGCGAAGCCCTGCCACACACGAACTTCCATGATCCCGGCGCCGTGCTCGCCTCGCTCAACAAGGCGTTTCAGATGGAACGGCAAAACGACATGTTTTTCACGATCTGGTACGGCGTCTACCAGATTTCCACCCGCACGATCCGCTGGGCGGGCGGGGGCCATCCGGCAGCCCTGATGGTATCCCCGGATGATCGTGGAACCGCCCGGTTCCTCGAATCGGAAGGGCCACTCATCGGCGCGGTGGAAGGGCTGGAGTTCACCGCCGGCGAGGCCGATGTGCCAGCCGGCAGCCGGCTGTTCATCTACAGCGACGGCGCCTTCGAAGTGAGTCGTTCGGATGGGTCGATGTGGGCGTTCGAAGACTTCGTGTCGCAGCTGACGCACCCCCCCGCAGGAGCGTCCTGCCGCATGGATGCCCTGGTGGCGCACATTCGGAAAATCTCGGCCCGGGACGACTTCCACGACGACTTTTCCATGGTTGAACTGTCTTTTCCCTGAATCTGACGGCGAATTCGCTCCGGCCACCCCCTTCCCCCCCGGGAATTTCTCCCGTCTTGCACGGGCTTTTCGAATCCGTACACTACGAGATTCCCCGCGGTTTGGACCAAACCGCTAGCGTAGCTCAATTGGCAGAGCAGCTGATTTGTAATCAGCAGGTTGCGGGTTCAACTCCCGCCGCTAGCTCAGCATGCCCTGCCTCCCGCAGGCACTGGGCTTCACCGCTGGGCCTCACCGCTGGGCTTCCTGCAGCACGCCAACGGACTCTGACAATCCAGCACGCACCGCCGCGACACTTCCAGACCAATCCCCCGAACACACGCCAGAGGTCACTCCCAACAAGCGAACATTGCCGGCGGGCAGCACGCACAGGCATACGCACTCACGTCAGGCACACCACCAAACCATCCATCGACGCCATGGCCCTGCGGGGCCCGGGCGCGAGGGGAGTTTCCCGAGCGGTCAAAGGGGTCAGACTGTAAATCTGATGGATTTTTCCTTCGCAGGTTCGAATCCTGCACTCCCCACTGCCACGTGTGCCCTGACTCGCGACTGCTCGATGCGACTGGAACCCGACGCGGGTGTAGCTCAATGGTAGAGCAATAGCCTTCCAAGCTAAAGACGAGGGTTCGATTCCCTCTACCCGCTTTCCATCCGCGAAGTCCTGCCCGCAGTCGTTGATGTCGCCGCACGTCCGAAAATCCCGGTTTCCTACCCAAAACCCTCAAGTCAACCTTTTCCCCATGCCGATGGCCCGCCTCATCCGCACACTCCTGCTGCTGTAGCTCAGTTGGTAGAGCGCGTCCTTGGTAAGGACGAGGTCATGGGTTCAAGTCCCATCAGCAGCTTTGGCCCGTGACAGCACGCACCCCGGCCCGCCACCCCCACAATTCCACCGCACAAACAGCCTCAAGAACGACGTCCCAAGACAAAGCCGCTTTTTTTTCGTACAAACGCAGCCTGGAAATTTCGGTTCCGTGCTCTCCCGAGAGCATCCCCGGAAGCCCCAGCAGGAGCCTCCGACGGGAGCCTTCAAAAATCCACCCAATACAAGTCCGGCCGGGCCGTTTCCGATCGGACGCTGTCGGTTTTGACCACCACGTTTTTGACCACCAAGAGCGTTTTTGACCACCAAGAGTTAGTTTTCGAGACTCACATCCGACGCAGGCCCGCGGGCCTGTAGCCACCAGAGAGGAAGACCGAGGGAGTAAAGCATGGCAAAGGACTCGTTCACGCGGAGCAAGCCGCACGTCAACGTCGGCACGATTGGACACATCGACCACGGCAAGACCACGCTGACTGGCGCGCTCGTAGCCGTCCAGGCGGCGAAGAATCTGGCCGTGGCCAAGAGCTACGCCGATATCGCCAAGGGTGGCACCGTGCGCGACGAAACCAAAACGGTGACGATCGCTGTCAGTCACGTCGAATACGAGACCGACAAGCGGCACTACGCCCACATCGACTGCCCCGGCCACGCCGACTTCATCAAGAACATGATCACGGGTGCCGCCCAGATGGACGGCGCGATCCTCGTGGTGAGCGCCGCGGACGGCCCCATGCCGCAGACCCGCGAGCACATTCTGCTTGCCAAGCAGGTCGGTGTGCCGGCGCTCGTCGTGTTTCTCAACAAGGTCGATCTCGTGGACGACCCCGAACTGCTCGACCTCGTCGAGATGGAAATCCGGGAGCTGCTCACGAAGTACGGATTCCCCGGCGACGACGTGCCGATCATCCGTGGCGCCGGGAAGCCGGCCTACGACAGCCCGGCCGATCCTGAGAAGAACAAGTGCATCGCCGACCTGCTCGCCGCGGTCGACAGCTACATCCCCGAGCCCGTTCGCGAACTCGACAAGCCGTTCCTGATGGCGATCGAGGACGTGTTCTCGATCGAAGGCCGCGGCACTGTTGCCACCGGTCGTATCGAGCGCGGCCTCGTGAAGGTCGGTGACGAAGTAGAGATCATCGGCCTCAAGGAAAAGGCTGAAAAGACGACCGTCACGGGTGTCGAGATGTTCAAGAAGGTGCTCGACAGCGGACAAGCCGGCGACAACGTCGGCTGCCTGCTCCGCGGCGTCGCTCGCGAAGGGATCGAGCGTGGCCAGGTGCTCGCCAAGCCGGGCTCCATCAAGCCCCACAAGAAGTTCGAGTGCGAGGTCTACGTGCTGTCGAAGGAGGAAGGCGGCCGTCACACGCCGTTCTTCGCCGGCTACCGGCCGCAGTTCTACTTCCGGACGACCGACGTCACCGGCTCCACGAAGCTGCTCGGCGGCGTGGAAATGTGCTCGCCCGGCGACAACGTGAAGATGGAAGTCGAACTGATGGTGCCGATCGCGATGGACGACGGTGTCCGCTTCGCCATCCGCGAAGGCGGCAAGACCGTCGGCTCGGGCGTCGTGACCAAGATCCTTGACTGATTGAGTCCGGGGTCACAGCCCCGGAGGAGTTGAGTCCGGGGTCACAGCCCCGGAGGAGAGACCATCCGGAGCACAACTCCGATCAATGTGATTTCGGTTGCCGGGCTTCGACGGCCTCGAAGCCCGGCAACCACACAGGGGCGTAGCTCAACTGGCAGAGCGCTGGTCTCCAAAACCAGAGGTTGCGAGTTCGATCCCCGCCGCCCCTGCAGCAGATACGGTTCGCAGATGGCAGTCCAAGGGATCGCACCCGCGATGGATCGCGTTCGCGTTGGAACACATTCACGGATGTCAGGAAGCATGGCAGGAATACAACACAATCAAACCGCGGCCGGCGCGTTCTGGAGGGATCTCCTGAGCTTCGCCGTCTACAAGCGGAATCAGGGCAGGGTGACGCGGCAGGTCACGTTCGCCGTGCTGGCAGTCACGCTGGCGACGGCCGTGTGGCGGCTTGCCCAGCTGCTGCCCGCGTGGTTTGCCAGCACCGCCGACCTGGGTCTGGCAACGGGCAGCCCGGCCGGTTCGGCCGACCTGGGCGTGCTGCGGTTTCTCGTCCCCGGGCTGATGCTGGCCGCGGGCCTCTGGCTGGCGTTCCGGCTCGTCAACTACCCGCCGTTCGCCGATTTCCTGATCGCCGTCGAGACCGAGATGACCAAGGTGTCGTGGCCCTCCGCCGACGAGGTGATCCGCAGTTCGGCCGTGGTCATATTCTTGATTTTTGCCCTGGCAGCGATCCTGGCTGCGTACGATCTCTTCTGGTGGTTTGTTCTCAGGGCCATCCAAGGCTCGCGTTGAATCCCGAAGGCAGTCCGAACCTCATGAACGTTCCGCACGATCACAACGACCCGATCAACCACGCCGACGAGCGTCCCGCCGGCGGCGAGACCGCCGATGGCGACCGCATCGTCGCGGCCTCCGCGGGCCACGTCGCCGCGCCGGTCGGCCACGAGGTTGGCCAAGACGTCGACGACGAGGATGACGATGGCTCGCCGGCGGAACTCGCCGACCCGTTTTCGGGCAGCGAAGATGCCAAGCCGATAGCGACTGCGGGCGACGCCGACGACCAGCCAGTGGTAGGCGAGCGACAGTGGTACATCCTCAAGGTGCAGAGCAATCGCGAGGACTCCATCCGCGAGACCCTGCTCCGCCGGATCCAGATGCAAGGTCTCGACAAATACTTCGGTGACGTGGTGGTTCCCAAGGAACAGGTCACCGAGTTCAAGGGTGGCAAGAAGCGCGTGGTCTGGCGGAAGCTTTATCCCGGCTACATCCTTGTGAACATGCTGCTCAACGACGACACCTGGTATCTCGTGCGGGAAACCGGGGGGATCGGCGACTTCACCGGTTCGGCTGGCCGCCCCAGCCCGATGCTGCCGCAGGACGTAGCCAAGCTGCTCAACAAGGCAGAGGTCAAGGCCGACGAGGCGCCGCGGCTGAAGATCGCCTTCAAGAAGGGCGACCGCGTGAAGATCAACGAGGGCACGTTCGAGAACTTCGAGGGCGAAGTCGAGCAGATCGACGAGGCGAACGGGCGGGTTACCGTGATGCTGAGCATCTTCGGGCGGTCGACCCCGGTGGACATCGAATACTGGCAGATCGAATCGGTCTAATCAAATCGGTCGAGGGTCATTGGTAGAACGTTGGTGGATCGACATTTCAGTTGGGCGGAGCCCGCCAGTGGTCGCATGACCGCCGGATTGTGCAGGAGACGACGGGCGTTTTTCGAACACGAACAGGATGACCGCGACAGCGGCGACGAAAGGGCAGGAAGATGGCAAAGCAGATGGTTGGTCAGGCTAAGTTTCAGGTGCCGGGCGGTCAGGCCACACCGGCCCCCCCGGTCGGCACGTCACTCGGCCGGTTCGGCATCAACCTGGGCCAGTTCGTTTCGCAGTTCAACGACCGCACCCGCGAGGCGGCCGGCATGCCGATCCCCGTGGTCGTCACGGTCTACAACGACCGGTCGTTCGAGTTCATCACGAAGAGCCCGCCCGCCGCGGCCCTGCTGAAAAAGGCGGCGGGCCTTGCCAAGGGTTCCGGCGTGCCCAATAAGGACAAGGTCGGCAAGGTCACCAAGGCCCAACTCGACGAGATTGTCCGTCTGAAAACCCCCGATCTCAACGCTCGCGACGGCGAATATGCCCGCCGGATGATCGAGGGAACCGCCCGTAGCATGGGCATCACGGTCGAGGGTTGAGAAACCGTCCGTGATTCGTAGTATCGTGAGACCGTCTGCAACCAGTCACTTTCCCACCATTCGATAGCACCTCCATTCCAGGATTTCTGCCGTGTCCCTATCCAAGCGCATGCGGGCGATGCTCGCCCTGAAGCCGAAGTCAGACGACGCCATTCCGCTCACCGATGCGGTGGGGGTGCTCAAGAGCTTCCCGCCGACCAAGTTTGATCAGACCGTCGAAATCCACATGCGACTCGGCATCGATCCCAAGCAAGCCGACCAGATCATCCGCGGTTCGCTGGTGCTGCCTCACGGCATCGGCAAGGCCAAGCGGGTCGTGGTGTTCGCCAAGGGAAACCTCGCCGAAGATGCCAAGGCCGCAGGGGCCGAGGTGGTCGGTGGTGACGACCTCGCCAAGCGGATCAAGGAAGGCTGGACCGATTTCGACGTCTGTATCGCGGCGCCCGACATGATGGGGTTGGTCGGTCCACTGGGAAAGGTGCTCGGCCCACGCGGCCTCATGCCCAGCCCGCGCGCCGGCACGGTGACCGCCGACATCGGCAAGACCGTCGGCGAATACAAGGCCGGTAAGGTGGAGTTCCGCAACGACCCGACCGGCATCGTGCATGCGGTGGTCGGCAAGGCGAGTTTCGACGCCACGCAGTTGGTCGCGAACATCAAGGCGTTCATCGACCACATTCAGTCCATGCAGCCGTCCAGCGTTCGCGGTCAATTCGTGCGGAGTGTGTCGATCTCCGCCACCATGACTCCCGGCATCATGGTCGCCGCCTGACGCCCATTCTCACCACGTCCCGCTATTCCCTTCTCGCACGAGCGACTCCGACATGAGCAAAATCGTCAAAGACATGCTGGTGGATGACCTGAAGAAACGGCTCAACGACGTCAATGACGTCGTTGTCGTCAGCCTGGGCAGGCTCGATGCCCAAAAGACATCGCAGCTCAGAAACACGCTGCGGAAGAAAAAAATCAATCTCCAGCTCATCAAGAACAGCCTGGCACGACGTGCCACCCTCGACACCCCGATTGCTCCGGCGTTCACCCAGACCGAGGGGATGCTGGCCATCGCCTGGGGTGGGGAAGACGTCGTCGATCTGGCCAAGGAACTCGACCGCCTCACGGCGGTCAAGGACTTCGAGGGATTCGAGTGCCGCGGCGGTGCCCTCGACGGCGCCCGGCTCGAAGCCGCCGACATCAAGCGGGTTGCCAAATGGCCCACCCGCGGCGAGCAACTCTCGATCCTCTCGGGACAGATTTCAGGCCTGGCTTCCACGCTCTCCGGCCAGATCCTGTCTGTCGGCGGCTCGCTCGCCGGCCAAATCTCGTCCCGGATCGACGACCTGGAAAAAGGCTCCGCTGGAGACTCGCCGGCCACCTGAATCCAGACCGCCAGAGTGGTCGCCGCCGCAAAATTTTTGGGTGGTCTTCACTCGGGCAAAGTTCATGGTATGACATTGGGTTCCCCGCCACTGGCGACTGAACCGCACACCGCGCACCACTCATTCACATCACAACCGACCGTTGGCGGCAATCGACGGTCAATTTTTCGAAGGCCTGTTTTTCGACAGAAAGGGATCTCGAGCGATGGCAACGGCTGAAGCAACGCGTGAATTCACCAAGGAAACCAAGGAACTCGGCGACAAGATCGTCGCTTTGACCCTGAAGGCGGCGAAGGAACTCTCCGACTACCTCGACGAAGTGCACGGCATCAAGCCGGCCGCGGGTGGTGCGGTGATGATGGCCGCTCCTGGTGGTGGTGCTGGCGGCGCGGCCGCCGAAGCTGCCGCCGAGAAGACCGAGTTCGACGTCGTCCTCGACGCGTTCGGCGACAACAAGATCGGCGTGATCAAGGTTGTTCGCGCCGCTACCGGCCTGGGCCTGAAGGAGGCCAAGGATCTGGTGGAAGGAGCCCCGTCGAAGGTCAAGGAGGGCATCTCCAAGGCCGACGCCGAGAAACTGAAGAAGGAACTCGAGGAATCGGGCGCCAAGGTTTCGATCAAGTAGAAACCGCAAAAAACAGCCGTTGGCAGGCGGAGGCTTGGTCTTCCGCCTGCCAATTGGTATAGTATTTGCTGGCCCGTTGCCCCTGTATCCTGCCCCTTCCCATCTGCTTTTCGCTGTGCTGTCGGCACCGCCGTGTTCTCTGGTCGCCAGTCAGTGCCCGCTGCGGGAACGATCCGCCCGAGCGGTGACATTGTCGACCGGCTTGCGCTGCGGAACGACTGCCAAGCCGTATCAGCGTTTCTGAAGCCCAAGACTTCCCGTCCAGGAGCCCCTTTTTCATGGCAACTCGCGCCGTCCGCCGTCTTCAGCCCACCGAGGTTCGCCACTTCGGCAGCCGCCGCGCCAGCCACTCCATTCCCGACCTGACCGAGATCCAGACGCGTTTCTACGACGCCTTCCTGCAGTATGACGTCGCCCCGAACAAGCGCAAGGACCACGGCATCGAGGGTGTGCTCCGGGAAATCTTCCCGATCGAGAGCTACGACAAGACGGTCAAGATCGAATACCTGCGCTACGACCTCGGCAAGCCGCGATACGATCCAGACGAATGCCGGCAATTGCGGCTGACCTACGGCAGGCCGCTGCGCGTGCTTCTCCGGTTGACCCGCGAGCAGCCGATCGAAGAGGAGGTCTATCTCGGCGATATCCCGATCATGCTGGGCGGTGGTGAGTTCATCATCAACGGTGCCGAGCGGGTCGTGGTGAGCCAACTCCATCGTTCGCCCGGCATCGACTTCGTCGCCGATACGGAATCGAGCGATCGCAAGACCTACAACTGCCGCATCATTCCCGAGCGGGGCAGCTGGATCGAGCTCAATGTTTCGAAGAAGGACACCCTGCAGGTTCGCATTGACCAGAGCGGCAAGTTTTCCGCCCTGACGCTGTTGCGGGCCATGGACCCGAAGTTCAGCCGAGACGCCGAAATCCTCAAGCTTTTCTACAAGACAAGTGTCGAGAAGGTCTTGGGGGCCCGCAGCGTGCCGAAGCTCGAGGGCCGCATCGCCGTCGATGACATCGTCTACCCCAAGGGTAGCGAGAAGGCCGGCGAAATCATCGTCGACGCCGGCGCCAAGATCTCGCACGACATGGCGGAGCTGATCTGCACGTCGGGCCTGAAGGCGGTCGAAGTGATGCAGGAGCAGAAGGTGCCACTGCTCATGAACAGCCTCAAGGAAGACTCCGACGAGTCGAAGAAAAGGACCGCCGTCGCTCCGAGCCACGAAGACGCGTTGGTGCGGATCTACCAGCGGCTGCGCCCGGGCAACCCTCCGGCCCTCGATAAGGCCAAGGCGCTGTTCGACGAGAAGTTCAAGGACACGAATCGCTATCGCCTCGGCCGCGTGGGCCGCTTCCGGATCAACCGGAAGCTCGGCCTCTCGGTTCCTGAAACCGAGATGACCTTGCGCCCCGACGACCTGATCGCCGCGATCAAGTACATGCTCCAGCTCAGCGAGGGCGAGGGCGAGGTGGAGGTGGACGACATCGACCACCTCGGCAATCGCCGCCTCCGCACCATCGACGAACTCGCCAGCGACGAGCTCCGCAAGGGATTCCTCAAACTGCGGCGCACCGTCCAGGAGCGGATGAGCCTCAAGGACGTGGCGGAAATGTCGCCGCGGACGTTGATCAATCCCAAGAGCATCTCCGCCGCCATCGAATATTTCTTCGGCCGCGGCGAGCTCTCGCAGGTCGTCGACCAGACCAACCCGCTGTCGATGTTGACGCACGAGCGTCGTCTCTCGGCGCTCGGCCCGGGCGGTCTCAACCGCAAGCGCGCCGGTTTCGAGGTGCGCGACGTCCACATCTCCCACTACGGCCGCATCTGCCCGATCGAGACGCCGGAAGGCACGAACATCGGTCTTATCTCGAGCCTTGCGATCTATTCCGGCGTCGATTCCTACGGGTTTTTGGTCACGCCGTATCGCAAGGTCTCGAAGGGCAAGCTGACCGATGACGTGGTCTGGCTGCGTGCCGACGAGGAACACGAAGCCCATCTCGCCCCCGCCGACGCCACCGTGGTCGATGGAAAACTGCAAGGCGAGACGATCATCGCCCGGTATCGCGGCGACTTCGTGCTGGTGCCGGCTGAGAAGACCGAATACATCGACGTGGCGCCGAGCCAGATGGTGGGTGTGTCCGCCGGTTTGATCCCGTTCCTCGAACACGACGACGCCAACCGGGCGTTGATGGGTTCCAACATGCAACGCCAGGCCGTGCCGCTGCTCGTTACGGAACCGCCGATCGTGGCCACCGGCATGGAGCGCGACGTCGCGGTCAACTCCGGCCTGATCGTGCGGGCCGCCAGGAAGGGCACCGTCTCCTATGTCGATGCCGAATCGATCGAGGTGACCCAGGGCTCCGGTGCCGTCGACGCCTACAAGCTTCGGAAATACGTCGGCCTCAACGAGCGAACCTGCCAAAACCAGAAGCCGATCGTGCAGCTCGGCCAGAAAGTTGAAAAGGGCGAGGTGCTGGCCGACGGAGCCGCCACGTACAAGGGCGAGCTGGCCCTCGGCCGCAACGTGCTGGTCGGTTTCATGGCATGGGATGGCTTCAATTTCGAGGACGCCATCATCATCAGCGAGGAACTCGTCGAGGATGACGTCTACACCTCGATCCACATCGAGGAATACGACATTGAAATCCGCGACACCAAGCTCGGTCGCGAGGAATTCACCCGCGACATTCCGAACGTCGGCGAGCGGGCACTGCACAATCTCGATGAAAGCGGGATCGTGCGGATCGGCACGTATGTCCGACCGGGCGACATCCTCGTCGGCAAGGTCTCGCCCAAGAGCAAGACAGAGCTCACTCCCGAGGAAAAGCTCCTGCATGCCATCTTCGGCCGTGCCGGCGAAGACGTGAAGAACGACTCCTTGGAAGTGCCCTCGGGCGTCGAGGGGATCGTGATCGCCGCGGAGAAGTTCTCCCGACGGATGAGTCTCTCCGAGGAGGAGCGTCGCGAGTTCGACAAGCAACTCAAGGAAGCCGAAAACATCGGCAACGCCCAGGTCGCCGAGGCGTTCGCCGCACTGGTCGCCGAAGTGGAGAAGGTGCTGCAGAAGCCGCTCACCGCCGCCGACGGCAGCCCGCTCGTGCGGAATCAGGACCACAAGTCCGTGGCCGAACGCGCCGTGGCCTTCAAGCTCGACGATCTGGACATCCGCTCGCCGCAGCGCAAGGCCGACATCGACAAGCTCCACAAGACGATGTGGCCCGCCGTCGACGCGGCGATCGACGCCCGCGATCGCCGGCTCAACAGCATGAAACGCGGCGATGAGCTTCGGCCCGGCGTGCTGCAGATGGTGAAGGTGTACGTCGCTGCCCGTCGCGTGATCTCGGTCGGCGACAAGATGGCCGGACGCCACGGCAACAAGGGTGTCATCGCCAAGATCCTTCCCAAGGAGGACATGCCGTTCCTGGCTGACGGGACCCCGGTGCAGATCCTGCTCAATCCACTCGGCGTGCCCAGCCGCATGAACGTCGGCCAGATTCTGGAAACCCACCTGGGCTGGGCCGGCATGAAGCTCGGATTCCAGGCGATCACACCTGTCTTTGACGGGGCCAGCGAGGACGACATCAACGCGGTGCTCGACGTCGCCGGTCTGCCGCGACATGGCAAGGCCCAGCTGTACGACGGGCGTACCGGCGAGAAGCTCGAGCAGGAAACGACTGTCGGCTACATCTACATGCTCAAGCTGCATCATCTCGTGGACGACAAGGTGCATGCCCGGTCCACGGGCCCCTACTCGCTCATCACCCAGCAGCCGCTGGGTGGCAAGGCGCGGTTTGGCGGCCAGCGATTCGGCGAGATGGAGGTGTGGGCGCTCGAAGCCTATGGCGCCGCCTACATTCTCCAGGAACTCCTCACCGTCAAGAGCGACGACGTGGAGGGCCGCACCAAGATCTACGAGAGCATGGTCAAGGGCGAGAACACGCTCGAGGCCGGCACCCCGGCCAGCTTCGACGTGCTCACCAATGAAATCCGAGGCCTGGCCCTCAATATGCAATTGGAAAAACGGCGGGTGTAGTTGGAAGGCTAGACATCGATTGGCGGGACATCGCCCGGGCGACGGAACTCGCCTCGCGATGGCTGCGGCGGAGACGAGCTCCTCGAGCTCAAGCCCGCCCCGGTTCCCCTGAGTCAACAGCGGACGATTGATCGCAAACGGCACTGAACCACAGGAGCATCCACGTGAGCATCGGCGAATCCACCTACGATCGCGTCAACGACTACTCGGCCGTGAAGATCAGCCTGGCGCGTCCGCACGACATTCGCAGCTGGTCGTTTGGCGAGGTCAAGAAGCCGGAGACGATCAACTACCGCACTTACCGTCCCGAAAAGGACGGCTTGATGTGCGAGAAGATCTTCGGACCGGAAAAGGACTGGGAGTGCTCCTGCGGCAAGTACCGCGGGATGAAGTACAAGGGCATGATCTGCGATCGCTGCGGAGTGAAAGTGACGCACAGCCGCGTCCGCCGCAAGCGCATGGGGCACATCGAACTGGCCGCCCCGGTCGTTCACATCTGGTTCTTCAAGGCAATGCCGAGCCGGTTGGGCGCCCTGCTCGACATGAAGACCTCCAGCCTCGAGAAGGTGATCTATTTCCAGGACTACGTGGTGCTGGATCCCAAGGACACTCCCCTCAAGAAGCAGCAACTGCTGACCGAGGAGGAATTCCGCGAGGCGCGGGCCGCCTACGGCGACAACGGCTTCGAGGCCGAGATGGGCGCAGAGGCAGTCCGCAAACTGCTCCTTTCCCTCGACCTCGTCACGCTCTCGAAGGACCTCCGCGTCGAGCTGGCGACGACCAACAGCAAGCAGAAGAAAAAGGACCTCGTCAACCGCCTGAAGATCGTGGAAGCGATCCGCGACAGCGAGAACAAGCCCGAATGGATCGTGCTCGACGTGATCCCCGTGATCCCGCCCGATCTCCGTCCGCTGGTGATGCTCGACTCGGGCAACTTTGCCACCAGCGACCTGAACGACCTCTACCGTCGCATTATCAACCGGAACAACCGGCTCAAGAAACTGGTCGATCTCAACGCGCCCGAGGTGATCATCCGCAACGAGAAGCGGATGCTGCAGCAGTCGGTCGATGCGCTCTTCGACAACAACCGCTGCAAGCGGCCGGTGCTGGCGTCCAGCAACCGACCCCTCAAGAGCCTCACCGACATGATTAAGGGCAAGCAGGGAAGGTTTCGCGAAAACCTGCTCGGCAAGCGCGTCGACTACTCGGCCCGCAGCGTGATCGTGGTCGGCCCCAACCTCCGTCTGCACCAGTGCGGCCTGCCGAAAAAGATCGCGCTCGAACTCTATCAGCCCTTCATCATTCGCCGCCTCAAGGAACTCGGTCACGCCGACACCATCAAGAGCGCGAAGAAGATGCTGGAGCGGAAGGATGCCGAGGTCTGGGACATCCTCGAGGAGGTTATCCGCAATCATCCGGTGCTCCTCAATCGCGCCCCGACGCTGCACCGCATGGGCATCCAGGCCTTCGAGCCGATGCTGGTCGAAGGCAACGCGATCAAGCTCCATCCACTGGTGTGCAAGGGCTTCAATGCCGACTTCGACGGCGACCAGATGGCCGTGCACCTGCCGCTTTCAATCGAGGCACAGGTGGAGGCCCACACCCTGATGTTGTCCACGAACAACATCTTCAGCCCCGCCAACGGCGCCCCGATCATCAGTCCGTCGCAGGACGTCGTGATGGGCTGCTATTACCTGACCATGCTGCTCCCGGGCCGCAAGGGCGAGGGCATGGTCTTCAAAAACGTCGAGGAGGTCGAGCTGGCCCATTCCCTGGGAAAGGTCGACACGCACGCGAAGATCCGCGTGAAACTGCCCGCCGGCCGCCGGCTCAAGACCGACATCGAGGCTCTTGGGAAGCCCGGTGCCGTCATCGAAACGACTGTGGGTCGCGTCCTGTTCAACTCGATCCTGCCGGAAGGGATGCTCTTCTACAACATCCCCATGCGGTCGAGCGAACTGGCCCGCGTGATCTCCGACTGCTATCAGGGTCTCGGTCGCCGCAAGACGATCGACCTTCTCGACAACATGAATCGCGTCGGCTTCAGTTGGAGCACCCGCAGCGGCCTGTCCTTCGCCACCGACGACCTGATTACGCCGGCCAACAAGGGACGGATCATCGGGACCGCCGAGAAGGACGTCATGAAGATCATGAAGCTCTACCAGCGCGGCGTGATCACGGACGGCGAGCGTTACAACCAGGTGCTCGACGCCTGGACGCACGCCCGCGAACAGATCACCAAGGAGATGATGGCCGAACTCGAGCAGGACACCGACGCCAAGGATACGCGTCGGGCCGGCTACGTGAACCCGATCTTCCTGATGGCGCACTCGGGAGCTCGAGGCGGCGTCGAGCAGATCCGGCAGCTCGCCGGCATGCGTGGCCTGATGGCCAAGCCGTCGGGCAAGATCATCGAGACGCCGATCAAGGCGAACTTCCGCGAAGGCCTCACGGTACTCGAGTATTTCAGCTCAACACACGGTGCCCGCAAGGGCCTGGCCGATACGGCCTTGAAGACGGCCGACTCCGGCTATCTCACCCGCAAGCTCGCCGACGTCGCCCAAAACGTCGTCGTGACGATGCACGACTGCGGGACGACGCAGGGGATCGATAAGACGGTCATTTACCGCGGTGAGAAGGTGGAGGTCAGCCTCGCCGACAGCATCCGTGGCCGCATCAGCCGTGCCAACATCGTGAACCCGATCACCGACGAGGTGGTCGTGCACGAGGACGAACTGATCACCCCGAAGATGGCCCGCCAGATCGAGGAACTTGGCCTCGAAAAGATTCAGGTTCGCAGCCCGCTCACCTGCGAAGCCCCGCTGGGCGTATGCCGTCTTTGCTACGGCATGGACCTGTCGACCGGATCGATGGTCGAGGAAGGAATGGCCGTGGGCATCATCGCCGCCCAGAGCATCGGCGAACCGGGCACGCAGTTGACGATGCGGACGTTCCACATCGGCGGCGTGGGTCAGCGTGCAATCGAAGAAAACGAAAGCCGCTCCAAGCGTGCCGGCACGGTGAAATTCACGCGGCTCCGGACCGTTCAGAACGAACAAGGGGAGCAGATCGTGCTCGCCCGGAACGGCGAAATTGCCGTCGTCGACCCGAAGGGCCGCGAACTGGAAAAGTTCGAAATCCCGGCGGGTGCCATTCTGAAGGTCGCCGACAATGACGAGGTGAAGCCCGGCACGGTGCTCGTGCAGTGGGACCCGCACTCGATTCCGATCCTTTCCGAGGTCGCCGGCAAGGTGCGTTACGAGGATGTCGTCGAGGGCGAGACCCTCCGCGTCGAAAAGGATCCGAGCGGACACTTGCGACGGATGGTGATGGAGCACAAGGGCGTTTATCACCCTCAAGTCGTGCTCGAAGACGATGCTGGCAAGATTCTCGACTTCTACTATCTGCCGGAGAAGGCCTACATCGAAGTCTCGCCGGGCGAGAAGGTCGCGGCCGGGCACGTGCTTGCCAAGACGCCGCGGGAAGCTTCCGGCACGCAGGACATCACCGGCGGTCTGCCCCGAGTCACGGAGATCTTCGAGGCCCGCAAGCCGAAGGATCCGGCGATCATGGCCGAGATCGACGGCAAGGTCGAATTGCTCGGTGAGAAGCGCCGCGGAAAGCGGACCATCGTGGTCCGCAACGAGAGCGGCGTCGAGCGCGAGCATCTTGTCATGCACGGCAAGCACCTCCGCGTCCACGCCGGCGACATCGTCAAGGCCGGCGAGGCGCTTGTCGACGGTCCGCTCGTGCCCCACGACATTCTTCGCATTTCTGGCGAGGAAGAGGTGCAGCGGTACCTGGTGCGGGAAATCCAAAACGTCTACCGGAGCCAGCGCGTCGATATCGACGACAAGCACATCGAGATCATCGTGTCGCAGATGCTGCGGAAGGTGAAGATCGAAACGGTCGGTGATACCGACCTGCTGCCGGGGAGTGTGCTCGACAAGTTCGAGTTCAAGCAGGCGAACGACAAGATCGCCGGTGGACTGCGGATCACCGACAAGGGTGACAGCGAGTTTGCAGTCGGCAGCGTGGTGCCAAAGGACGTTCTGGCTCAGGCCAACAGCCAGATCGAGGTCCTCGGCGGTGCGCCTGCGAAGGGTACGAAGCCGAAACCCGCCACTGCGAGCACCCAGCTGCTCGGCATCACCAAGGCCAGCGTGCAGAGCTCCAGTTTCATCTCGGCGGCAAGTTTCCAGGAGACCACGAAAGTGCTTACCGAGGCGGCTTTGGCCGGCAAGGTCGACAATCTCGTGGGCCTCAAGGAAAACGTGATCCTCGGCCATCTGATCCCGGCCGGCACCGGCTTCAACACGTTCCAGTCGGCGGAGGTTCGGGTGCGTCCTGAAGCCCTGGATGCGCTGCGGATCGATCGTGACAATGTGTTGACCCGGCAGTTTCCGTTGCTGGAGGCCGCCCCCGCGGGCGGCGAACTGCCCTCCGGCGAGGGCGACGGGCCGGTCGCCATCCTCGGGGAGGATGCCTCGAGCGACCTGTAGGGGCTGGAGGGGTCGGTTGGGCACATCGCGGCATGCCGCCGCACGGCGGCAGCCGTTTGATTCGGCAGAACCTGCAGTCCCTGCTTTTCCGGCAGCCTGCTGTTTTGAACGGGCGACGAGGCCGAAGTATCGTTGGGCGGAGAGCCGCGCCGGCGGTCTGCATGACGCGCGGCCGGCGTGCCATGTTCATTCTCCACACGGGAGCCTCCCCCGATGCACCGATGCAAATGTGCGATTGTGTCCGCTCCGACGATGGCGATTGGCTTCGCGGCATGTGCGATCCTGATGGCCTGCGGCGCTCCGGCTTCGGCGCAGCCGGCGCCCTACAATCCATATGCCGACGCGCATGAACCGTTGCCCCCGGTCGCGGCCGACGGGACGCTCCGCTGGGGTCATTTCTACAAGTCAGCGGCCATCCAGAAGAGCTACGAGCGACTCTGGAACATGGGCGCTTGCCGGGGCACGAACAAGGCGATCACCATACCGGTCGAACGCAACAAGTTGGTCGTCGACAACCTTCCCGAGGAATCCTTCCGGGGCCGCGTCCGCGGGGCTGCGGGAACGCTTGCCGGCGGGATGGTGGCCTTCACGGAGGGCGACCACGTCGACCCTCTGATGCCGGTTCTCGTCGCGCAGCTTCACCCGGCCGGAGTGAGCCACGTCCAGGTGGGCGGACGAACGACCATCGCGGCGATCAAGCCCGGCATGTCCGTCCGACTCCGCACGCAGGTCGATGACAAGGGCCGGGCGGACGAGCCAGTCGTCATGATCGACATCGTCACCCCTTCGGCCGACTTCACACCCGATCCGGTTCGCGCGAACAAGCTCGACACGGTTGTGGGCACGGTCGTTCAGGCCCGCAACAAGATGCTTCTCCTCAAAGTCGAGGCGGGGAAAATCCGCCGTCTTGCCCTTCCCCTCGCGGATGACCCGCAGGTGATGATCGTCGATGCCGCCCAGCTTGATCTCATCGCTCCCGGCGACGAGGTGGAGGTCACCGGTCGTCGCTGGAGCGGCGACGGTGCCATGGGGGCGGGCACCGTCTTCACATCCCGCATCATCGTCAGCAAGCCGGCACAGCCGTCTCCAAACGAGGTGGGGGCCGCGGAGTAGGCCTGGAAGCAAGAGCGCCCGGGCGGGGTGAATTTTCGTCCGCTGGAATCGGCCCTCGTGGAGCCGGTACAGTGATTGCGGGCGCTGCCTCGGCACGGCGCCCGGGCGACGGCGCCGGGACGGATGTGCCGGTTGGCGTGGAAGAGTCTGATGGCGGCCTCGGACGCATGGCTCATGGGCGACGACCGCTGCCTGCCCGTCGGGCACGTGGCGGCCCGTATCCTTCGCAAACGCCTGGATGCCGTCTGGGAGGAACTCCGGGCCGCATGCGCACTGCCCGACGACGCGGAGCATGTGCATCAGTTGCGTGTGGCCACCCGCCGTGCGCTGGCCGCGATCGATGCCTTCCGCCCGATGATTCCCCAGAAACGGCGGGCCTGGTTCGAAAAACACCTCCGCCGCCTCCGCCGTGCGGCAGGTGAGGCACGTGATCTGGACGTGCTTACCGCCCGCCTTGCGGAACATGGAGCCGCGGTGGCGCGAGGCCGGTTGGTGGCGATGCTGGCAAAACAGCGGCACAACTCCCGTGCGCCCATCCGTGCCCGGCTCGAGATCCTCAGCGACGCCGATTGGTCGTCCCGCGTGGATCGCTTGCTCGTCGATATCCGCGGTCGGCGCCGTCGGTCGGGATTTCACGGCTTTGCGCGGCGCCGTTTCAAGCCGCTCGTAAAGGCGTTCTTTGAAAAAGCGGATCACACGTTGCGCAGCAACGCGGAAATGCATGCCCTCCGTATCGAGGGAAAGAAACTTCGTTATGCGCTGGAGATTTTTGCACCGGTGTTTCCTGAAGGGATTCGGATCCGCTGCGAGGAATCACTCGAGCGACTCCAGAAGACGCTCGGCACCTTCACCGACCACGCCTCCGCGGCGGACCGGTTTGAGCGATGGGCGCGCAGCTCCGATGCGGGCTCCAACCGGGACATGCTCGTTGCCTTGCAAAAGGACGAGAACGAGCAAGCCGATCGGGCCCGAAAAGCTTTTTCACAATGGTGGAATACCGCTCGTCGCCGCTCGCTCCGGCGTCGCTTCCGACGGACACTGCGGCGCTCCGCATGACGCACCCTACGCCATCCAAGATGACCACATCCCGCGGCACGCTCAGCCGGTCCCCTGTGACGTGGTTCGTGCAGATCGGTGTCGGCCTCGCCGCCGCGGCGATCGTGTGGGTCATCGGCGTCATGGCTCTCGACCGTGATCGCGTGCAGATGCCCCCCGTCCAAGGTGGGTTTCAGCCAACCATCGCCGGCACCAGCCCCGCCCCATCCGAAGCGCCGGTGGGCATGGTCTGGATTCCCGGCGGCGAGTTCTCGATGGGCTGTGCCGATCCGCGGAGCCAGCCGTTCGGCGGCCCCGACCCCATGCGTGATGCCCGACCGATCCATCGCGTTCGAATCGACGGATTTTGGATGGATCGCACCGAAGTGACGAACGCGCGCTTCGCCGCATTCGTCGCGGCGACAGGCTACATCACGGTGGCTGAACGGCCGCCCAGTCCTGAAGATTTCCCGGGAGCCCCGCCGGAGAACCTCGTTCCGGGCGCACTGGTCTTCGCTCCGCCGTCCGGCCCGGTTCCGCTGGACAACCATTACGTCTGGTGGTCTTACGTGCCGGGTGCCAACTGGCGACATCCAACCGGCCCCGACAGTTCCATCGAGGGCCACGACCATGATCCTGTCGTGCAGGTCGCCCACGAGGATGCGGCCGCCTTCGCCGACTGGGCCGGCATCCGGCTTCCGACGGAAGCGGAATGGGAATTCGCGGCGCGTGGTGGACTCGCCGGCGCTCTGTATCCCTGGGGCAACACCTTTCAGCCGGGGGGCCGCTTCATGGCCAATACCTGGCAGGGCCGGTTTCCGGCGGACAATACCTCCCGAGATGGTTATGCCGCCGCCGCTCCAGTGGGTCAGTTTCCACCAAATGCCTACGGGCTGCACGACATGTCCGGAAACGTCTGGGAATGGTGCTCCGACTGGTATCGGCACGACACCTATGCGACGTACCACGACTCGTCCGAGCCGGTCAAGAACCCGGGTGGTCCGCACGACAGCTTTGACCCGCAGGAACCCCATGAGAAGAAACGTGTCCTGCGTGGAGGTTCGTTTCTCTGCTCCGATCAATACTGCGCCCGTTATATCGTTGGCACGCGAGGCAAGGGCGAGCCCTCCAGCGGCTGCAGCCACATCGGCTTCCGATGTGTGAAACCACGGTAGAACGCATCGGAGAGAGGTTTCGTGGCCCACACCGTCGGCGACGGTGATGCGACAAGAGACGCCATTTACCGCTTCATCAGCTTCTGCAGACCCGCGAGCGTCCTCGTGTTCGTAATGTCACCGGCCTCGAGTCCGGCGCGGCGGGCCTGCAGGACACCGCACCGCATCACGTCGAGCCCCCGCGTCGAATGGGCATCCGTGGAGATCACGATTTTCACACCCGCCTTCTTCGCGGCAGCCGCGTGGCTGTCATTGAGATCGAGCCGCCATGGATTGGCGTTGATCTCCAGGAACGTGCCCGTCCGTGCCGCCGCCTCGATCACTGCCTCCATGTCGACGTCGTATGGGGGACGGCGGTTGAGAAGCCGCCCGGTGGGATGGCCGATCACGCTCACGTGGGGATTCTCGATCGCCTCCACGATCCTTTCCGTGATCCGCTCCCGCGGCTGATGCTGGCCATAATGGAGGCTGGCCACCACCCAGTCTGCTTTTTCCAGCACATCATCGGGAAGATCCAGACCGCCCTTCTCGAGCATGTCGACTTCGATCCCCTTGAGAACCACGATTGGCGGCCGGCCATCCTCGGCCAACGTCTCGTTGAGCCTGTCGATCTCGTCCCACTGCTTCAGGAGCCGGCGCTTGTCGAGCCCTCGGGCCATGGTCACTCGCTGGCCATGGTCGGTGATCGCGATGTATCGCAGGCCACGGGATACCGCCGCGCGGACCATTTCCGCAAGCGTGTCCTCGCCGTCGGTGGCCGTGGTATGCATGTGGAGATCACCGCGAATGTCGGTCACATCCACCAACTCGGGAAGCTCGCCCCGCTCGGCTTGCCCGATTTCATCCCGCCCCTCGCGGAGTTCCGGGGGCACCCAAGACAGCCCGACGGCCGCGTAGACATCTTCCTCCGCGGCTCCCGCGACGACCGCTCCCCGGGAGGGCCTTGCGTCATCCTTGCCGCCCGGCACGATTTCGTACACGCCATACTCGTTGATGGTCAGCCCCCGGTCCCGGGCCAGGGAACGCAATCGCACGTTGTGTTCCTTCGAGCCGGTGAAGTACTGCAGGGCCGCGCCGAACGACCCGCGTTCGACGACCCGTAGATCGATCTGGACGCCCTTCGGCCCCCGGACGCTCGTCTTGGTATCGCCGCGCAGCAGGACCGCCGATGTCTCCTTCCAGGCGTGCAGACGGTCCATCACGGCCGTGGAATCGTCGCTGTCCGCGACGAAATCGAGATCTCCCACCGTCTCCCGCCCCCGCCGCCAGCTGCCGGCACCCTCGATCCGTCGCACCTGCGGGCAGCCGCGCATCCAGGCCAGCACTTCCTGCACGATCTGGTCGGCATCCTGCCACAGCAGCCGCGACCGATCAGGGTCCTTCGCAAAGGCGATGTTCTCGAGGATCGCCGCCTGCGTCTTGGCGCCGAATCCCTTCACTTCCTCGACTTGCCCCGCATGGCACGCCTTTTCCAACGCGTCGAGCGAGTCGATCCCCAGGTGATCGACCAACAGCTTGACTTTTTTGGGTCCCAGTCCGGGCACCCGCATGAGTTCGAACACCACCGCCGGCACGGCCTTCCGCAGGTCGGCCAGCAGTGGCAACTCACCCGTGTCGAGCAGCCTGCCGATCTTCTCGGCCAGATCGGCTCCGATGCCCTCGAGATCCGTCAACGTGCGGCCAGGATCGCCGCGTACCGAGGCCAGCGATTCGACCATCCCGCCGATCGTCCGGGCGGCATTGCGATAGGCCCGCACGCGGAACACGTTGTCTCCCTGGTATACGAGCAGGTCTGCGACCTGCTCGAACGTCGCTGCAATGTCGGCATTTGTCACGGCGAGTCTCAGGAAGAGCACCTGCCGACGAGGGCCCGGGAGTCAGGACGACGTCGTGCGGCGCGGCTGCCGGTATCGTATCAGGCCCGCCGCTTTCGACCGTGCGCTACTGGACGCGACCCGGCAGAGCCGCCGTCGGATAGGCCGAGGGCCTCTCCGACCGGTTCGGATACCATTCCGCGGCAGGCTGCCACGACGTGGTATGGCCCGTCGGCTCGAGCAGCTTTGGAAATGCACCGGTCGCGGCGCCAGGGCCGCCACCAGGCAGCACCGGCATGCCGTTGCTGCCGCTCGTGCTCGTACCGCCGTTCGTACCGCTGCTCGTCGCATTGTTGCTTCCACCCAACGGTGCCAGGGCGGGTGCCGGAGTGGTGGTGGCCGGCATCCGAAACTGCTGCGTCGCCGGTGCGGAGAAGCCCTGACCGCCAGGTGTCGCAGGCTGTGTCGTCGCTGCGGAACCGCCACCATTCGCCGCCGGAGCCCTCTGGAGATCCGGAATCGGCCGCAACGAAGGGGTCGGCGAGAGCGTCGGCGGTGCGGTCGGCTGCGGCTGTACCGCCGAGGGCGCGGGGGCCGCATAGGTGCCACTCTGAGGCACGATCGGCTGCTGGAAGGCCGGCTGCTGGTACACCGGTTGCTGCAGCCCCTGCTGCGGAACCATCGCGGGCGCCATCGCGGGCGCCGCGATGTTCTGCGGCTGACCTGGCTGAATCAGTTGTTGGGGCACGTCGACCCCGGCCGCCCCCCAGGCCTGCGGCGTCGTCTGAACCGTCGAGGCGAACGGACTTGCGGCGGTACCGGCGGAGGTGGGAGTCATCATCGGCGCCGTGGCCGCTCCCGGCACTCCGTAGGTCCCGGTCGCTGAATAGCCGGGCTGCATCTGTACATATTTCGTCGAGTACACCGCCCGATACTGTGTCACCGGAACGTTGACCGCCTGCTGGACGTATTGCGTCACCTGCTCCATGCAGTCCCGGGGACACCCCGTGCAGGGATCGATTTCGCTCGACGGCTTGTAGCTCGTCACGGGAACACACTGATACTGCGTGCGGTACGTCGTCTCGGGAACGTAACTCACCTGCTGCACCGGCACGACGACCGGCGGAGGTGGCGCAGGAATCGGTGCCGCCACGGGCGCGATCATCGGCGCCGCGACGGGCGCGACGGCGTAGGCCGCCGGTGCCTTGCGGCAGCCTGCGAAGAGTTCAGACAGGCAGCACTGTGCCATGCATGGAGTCGGCATCGTGCAGGCGGCAACACCTGCCGTCAGCATGACGAGAAAGGGACGCCGGATTCTCATCGCACTCTCCTGAAGCTCGGTTGGGCCGACCGGCCGGTTTCTCCGGGCCGATCACCATCATCCCTAGCCTAGGTTGCGCTCTGGTGCGCCTGCGTAAGAAAATCCGTCGGTCCATTCATGAATTTCATGCCCGCGGGCGGCACGACCGTCACCACCCGCAGGACCGTCACCACCACCGACCGCCTGCTCCCCCCGGGCGCGAGCCTCGAAGCGATCGTAGAGGTCACACAAAGACTCACGGAGATTGCCGCGGTGTGTCACAAACGCCTCCTCGATATCGCTCGACTCGATCAGCGTTCCGAGCCAGCGATCATGATCCGGGAGGCGGCCGACGATCGCATGCAGCAGCGTGGAGCTCGTGGCGCATTGTCTGAGAACCGGCAGGCCGGCAGCGTGATGCGTCGTCACGAGCAACCCGCAGCCCGACGCGTTAGCCAGCAGCCGCAGCAGAACGCGGACGGGAAGGCCAAGACACTCCCAGCTGTCGACACAGACCGTCGTGCCTGGCGGGGCACGACGGATGGCCAACCATACGACCGTCGCATCCCGCCACGAACGGAGACGTATGCGTGGTGCATGGCCTCCTCGCCGGACAATCTCGTCGGCGAGCTGCGTCAGCAGCGTCGACTTGCCACTCCCGTGCGGCCCCACGATCGCCGCCACGCCACCGAGGCATTCCAGGCGATCGCACAGGATGCCGACGTCGACGGCGCTCCCCGAGATATCGAGCGACACGATGCAGCCTGGCCGGGTGAATCGCGTCGAAAATGGATTCGATGCCGGTCGCATCATCCGTCAGCCTCTCGCCAGCGGGATGCGGGCGGGGGGGATCCTGCCCACCGCGAAGACATGCTCCGATACGAAGTCTCGCGAACCGTCGAAGAAGAGCCGCACGCGGACACACCAACGGACCTTGACGATCACCCCCTCGTAGGAAAGCGGACTCTGCGGCAGCGGCGTGGAAAAGGCGCCGCTCGTCGCGGCCGGTGGCATCATGGAAGAGTCGGTGATCCGCTGGAAGAAGTGCACTCCCAGATCTTCTTCTCCCTTTCCCTCGGTGTACCAGAGGACTGAGTGCTCGATCGCCCGGATGCGCTCGCCGTCGCAACCATCGATGCGATAATGAACGGCGAGTTGCTCGCCGGGACCGTGCTGCCGCTCGGTGCTGGTGAACTGCACCTCGACTCGCGGCGTGACAGGGGGCCGATCCGTCGGTCTGTTCATCGCGACATCTCCGTCGACCGCTGCGCATCCAGGATGGCAGCGCGTCGTTGCGGTGACTCACCCCGCTCGGATTCAGGCGGAAACACCACGACCGGAAAGACCCTGGTGAACGCGGGCCAGCGATCGTGAGTGCCACGGACGACCAGCCTCCAGCGGACCACGTTGTGCGCCGACGAGAAGGAATGCATGGCGCCTTGGGGGATCTCGACCTGAGTCCGGGTTTCAAACCGAACATGCGGTGCAGCCGTCACGTCACGAAAATCCGCGAGTGGTTGCTTCCAGACCACCAACTGCTCCGTACGGGTGTCGGTACCCTGGCGAAACGTCGCCTGCTCCTCAAGTTCGAGCGAAAGCGCAAGCGAACGGAATGTGCCAGTGCCACCCTGCGCGAGAAGCACGTCGTAGCTCGATCCGGGAATCAGCGGATGGTCAGAAATCTCGAGTTGCGTCGGCCCGATCGCGGTCGCCAGCACGAGATTTCTGACAAACAGGATCACACCACCAATGCCCACCCCGACGAACGGTACCAGCAGGGCAAACAGCCACCAATCGATCGTGCCGCTCAGCAGGTCAAAACCGGCCCCCACGGCCAGCACGACCACCACCGCGTTCCAAAGCAGGGCAAACAGTCCGAAGCCCACCAACGTCCAGTTCTCAGGGCTCTCGATCGGTAACCGATACCGCAGGATCGTGCCCGGCGAATTGACGAGGTCGTCCCACACGGGCACGGCCGGATAGCCCGGCGCCGCCAGTGCGGGCTGTGCCAACGGATCGAGCAGTTCGGACAGCCCGGCAGACGCGGCGCGATGCTCCTCCGATTTCCCCCAGGTTCTCAGGCCCCGTACCAGGCCTGATCCACCGATCAGCACCAGTGCTCCGGGCAGCAGGAGTGACAGCAGCCAGAGCCACCAGTTGTAGCCGCGTCGCAGCACGACCGTCTGCGGTGAGGCCGGGTCATACCAGCAAACCGTCTCGCTTCCCAGTTTCCATGCAGCCAATCTCCGCAACGCCGTATCGCGGTCCGGCGTGTTCTCGGCGACGGCCCCCTGGCTCCACGACTCTCGGTCGACTCCATTGACCGAATAACGCACCAATAGGCACGGCCGCCAGTTTGTGATGACTGTTCCAGGCGGATCGGCAACGGTCGTTCTGGCCAGCCCCTTCGCAAGGATCGTGCCTGTGGCTTCACGGAATTCGTGGTTGATCCGCCATTCTGGAGCGGCCACACCCGACACAAGCAGCGCACCGAAAAATAAGCCTGCGGCCAAGAGCGTACCGTGGAACAGACCGTCACCGAAGACTCCCCACTCACGGGAGCCTGTCCGCCTGTGGCCCCGCTTTTTGGCATAAAACTGCGGCAGCCTCACGGTCATTCTCCTGCGGGCCGACAACTCAATGTCCACCTACGTCAAGCACGATGCTGTCCGCATCCCCGACGCTGCCCGCCTCCTTCAACACCTCATCAGGCCTGGCTGCAAGTCTCTTCGTGTGTTTCGGCATCGCGGAGCCGTTCGTCACCGGTGCTACCCGCCATGCCCCGGAACGACCGCGGCCCAGAGGCGGCTGCCGGCACGGCAGGGCTGGTGCGGTAAAAACCGATCTTTTCGAGCGCCCGATAGACCTCTTCCAGCGTTTTTTCGCCAAAGTTCGAGATCGAGAGAAGGTCTGCCCGTGTGCAATTGAGCAGATCGTGCACCGTAAAGATGCCTTTTTCTTCGAGGCAGTTGGTGGTGCGGACGGATAATCCGATCTCGGCCGTGCTCATTTCGAGTTTCTCGGCCATCTCGTCGGATTGCGCGAGATTTTTAAATGGAATGCGGGGCATGGGGTCCCTCCCGTGCGTCGTGAATTGAGCGATCCGTCGGACTCACATGCCCGAGTCGGTCGTGCGGCACAATATACTCCATGAATTGGAAAACTTGCTACCGGTGAACCATCTCGGTCCCGGTGACCTTGCCGGCCCCCACGGCCTGCACACTCCGCAAAATTGCCGTGCCTGCCCATTCTCAAGCCCTCACCTGGAACACGCTCAACCCGTCGCAAAAGCTGGCGGCCACACATGTCGAGGGCCCGCTCTTGGTGCTAGCAGGCCCAGGAAGCGGCAAAACCCGTGTCGTGACCCACCGCATCGCTCACATCATCTCAGCCGGCGTGCCGGCCGAGCAGATCGTGGCCCTGTCGTTCACGAACAAAGCGGCCGACGAGATGCGACGCCGGGTCGCGGAACTCGTCGGACCGCAACCGGTCGAGATGGGCACGTTTCACCGGTTTGCCGCCCGGCTGCTCCGCCGCAACGCCCGTCTCGCCGGACTGACCAGCGACTACTCGATCCTCGACCCTGACGATGCCGGTGCCATGCTCAAGCGGGCCGCCAGGAAACTCGGCGTCTCGCTGACCCACACGCCGATCGATCGCGTGGCCGGCGTCATCAGCCGCGCCAAGAACGATCTCGCAACACCGGAATCGTTCGAGCCCCGTTGGGGCCGCCCGGTGGACGAGGTGGCCGTACGGGTGTGGCCCGTCTACCAGCAGATGATGCTCGAGGCGAACTCTGTCGACTTCGACGACCTGCTCGTTCACGTTGCCCGCATGCTCATGGACAACCCGGACCTGCGACGGATGCTCGACGCCAGGCACCGGTGGATACTTGTCGATGAGTATCAGGACACCAACGCGGTGCAATATTGCATCGTGCGCGGACTGTCGATCGACCATCCCAACCTTGCAGTGACCGGCGACCCCGACCAGGCAATCTACGGCTGGCGAGGCGCGAGCATTCGGAATATCCTCGAATTCGAGCGTGACTATCCCACTGCTCGCGTCATCACGCTCGAACACAACTATCGCAGCACGTCGAACATTCTGGGCACCGCCGACCGGCTCATTGCGCACAACAGCCGGCGCAAGCCAAAGCGGCTGATGACCGACGCCCCCCCGGGACCGCCGGTACGGATCGTGCTCGATCCCTCGAGCCACGACGAGGCCGATCGCATCGCGGATGAAATCGCCCGGGCCGTGGCCGACGGATCTCGCGTGCCACGGGATTTTGCCATTCTCTTTCGCACGAACGCCCTCTCACGCTCTTTGGAGGTGGCACTGCGCAGCCGCGGTGTGCCCTATCAATTGGTGCGTGGCCTCGAGTTCTTCAAGCGTCGCGAAATCCGTGACGTGGTGGCATGGCTGCGGCTGCTCAAGAATCCCCGTGACGATGAGGCCCTGCTGCGCGTGGTGAACGTCCCCCCACGCGGCATCGGAAAGCAGTCGCTCGACCGGTTGCTGTCGTGGGCGGGAGATCACCGCACCGGCCTGTTGGAAGCGGCCGCAGCAGCCCAACGCATTCCCGGCATTTCGAAGCGATCAGCCGCGGCGCTGGTGCGATTTGCACAGCTCCATGGCGAGTTGGCCGACCAGGCCGGTTCGGCGACTGGAGGCGTGGCGGCGCTGCTCGAAGCGGTCCTCGACAAAACTGGGTACCGGCAGATGCTGGCCGAGGAAGGGGATGACGAGGGGGGCGAGGACCGGCTCGCCAACGTCGAGGAACTGGTGACGGCCGCCCGGCAATGCGACGACTCCTTTCAGCCGGCCACCTCGGAAGACGACGCCCTCGGAGCCTTCCTGGAAACAACGGCCCTGGTGGCAGACACCGACGTCTGGAACCCCCAGGACAATCGTGTCTCGCTGATGACACTCCACGCCGCCAAGGGGTTGGAGTTCCCGGTGGTCTATCTGGTGGCCATGGAGGACGGCATTCTTCCGCACGAGCGGAGCCTTGACCATCCTGATCAGATGGAAGAGGAGCGGCGGCTGGTGTTCGTGGGAATTACACGAGGCCGGGAGGAGGTGCACGCCAGCGCCGCCCGCATCCGTGATTACCGGGGCACGCGTCGCATCTCCGCCCCGAGCCTGTTCCTCACCGAGATGACCGGTGCCGAGACGGTTGTCACGGGTGCCGAAGCGCCGGTATCGGGCCCGTCATGGGCGCGCTGGGGCAACGACGCGGATGATGAATACGCTCAGGTCGCTCCCGATGCATCCGACGACGATGATGCTGCGCCGGCGCCCGGCCGACCAACGACGCTGCGTTCCGATGGACTGGTATTGGAACTCGACGACTCCGACGCGACTGAGGAAGGGGTCGGTCGCGCACCCCCGCGTCGAAAGCCTGCGGCGGGAAGCCGACGTGGGCTCGAGTCGGCGATCGCACCGGCCACGGAACTGGAAAGCCGGCTGGCCGGCCTGCAACCGGTGAAACGGACCTACGAGATCGGGCAGCGCGTACGGCACGCTGAATACGGCGAGGGAATCATCGCCGGGATCAGCGGCACCGGCCCCCGCGCGGTCGGCACCGTGATCTTTGACGGCGCCGCCGGCACCCGAAAATTCATCCTCGGCCACGGCGCCCTCCAGTAGGGCCGGCGTCCCGCGACCGCAGGTCGCCGGCACGGGCGTGGCATCCTGCGATGCCCTCGTGGCTGAAGGCCCGTTGACCGAACACCGAAGGCAGCGGAGCGTGTCGGGCAGACGGCACAACTGGCAGCCGACGGTTCACTACCGTGCGCCGTGCTCCCGCCACCAGGCGACCGTGGCGTGGAGGCCGGCATCGAAATCCTGCTTCGGCTCCCAGCCCAGTAGTCGCCGTGCCCGCGTGATGTCGAGTCCGCGGCGGGGCTGCCCGTCCGGCTTCGAGGCATCCCAGGCGATCCGCCCCTGGAAGTTGCAGGCGTTCGCGATCCTCCCGACAAGATCACGAATCGGAATCTCCACGCCACCACCAAGATTGATCGGTACAGGCTCCTCCATGACCTCAGCCGCCCGCACGATGGCCTCGGCGGCATCGTCGACGTAGAGAAACTCACGGGTCGCAGCACCCGTTCCCCAGCAGACAATCTCGGGCTTCCCAGCCAGCCTGGCTTCCTCGCATTTGCGGATGAGCGCGGGAATGACGTGGCTTGACCGTGGATCGAAGTTGTCGCCAGGGCCATACAGGTTCACAGGAACGACCACGGAACTTTTTAGCCCATACTCGCGGCGGTAACCGTCGAGCATCACGAAGATCGCCTTCTTGGCGACCCCGTAGGGGGCGTTTGTCTCCTCCGGATAGCCGTTCCAGAGATCATCTTCCCGAAACGGGATCGGACAGTGCTTCGGGTAGGCGCATACTGTGCCCGTGTGCACGAATTTTTCGATGCCATGGCGCCGGGCGTGCTCGACGAGATGCAGCCCCATCGCCATATTGGCGTAGAAGAATCGACCGGGGTGCTCCATGTTCGCACCGATGCCGCCGACCTCGGCGGCGAGGTGGATGACGATGTCCGGACGGACGCTCTCGTAGAGTCGCTCCACGTGCGACTCGATCGTGAGATCACAATCACATCGCCTCGGAACGATGACACAGTCATCGGACACGCCCCTTTGACGGAGCACCTGCAGGACGGCTCGGCCCAAAAAGCCTGCGCCACCCGTCACGACAATCCGCTTGCCGGCAATGTCGGTCATCGTGCGGCCCTCGTCACCCTGGCACCCTGCTCTTCACCATCATCGATCCGGGACGGTGGAATCGTGACCGGCAGCCAGCAGCACCTTTTCCTTACGGGCCACCTCCAAATCGGCATCGACCATCACCGCCACCAACTCGTCGAAGGACACCTTGGGACTCCATCCCAATCTGGCCCGGGCTTTCTCCGACGAACCCAGCAAAAGATCGACCTCCGCCGGACGGAAATATCGCGGATCAATCTCCACGAAGTCGCGGTAGTCCATGCCCAAGCGACCAAACGCCTTCTCGCAGAATTCACGAACCGAGTGCGTCTCATCGGTGGCCACGACGTAGTCGTCCGGTTCATCCTGCTGGAGCATGAGCCACATCGCTGCGACGTAGTCGCCGGCAAAGCCCCAATCCCGCTGTGCGTCCAGATTGCCGAGGTAGAGTTTCTTCTGTAGCCCCAGCTTGATCCTCGTGGCCGCTCTGGTGATCTTTCGGGTCACGAATGTCTCGCCACGCCGCGGACTCTCATGGTTGAAGAGGATGCCGCACGACGCGTGCAGGCCGTAGCTTTCCCGGTAATTGACGGTGATCCAGTGGGCGTAGAGCTTCGCGACACCATACGGCGACCGTGGATAGAACGGGGTCGTTTCCCGCTGCGGCGTCTCCACAACCCTGCCATACATTTCCGAACTGGACGCCTGGTAGAAACGGATCCGACACCCGACGGCGTCCTGGAAATCACGAATCGCCTCCAGCAGTCTCAACGTGCCCACGGCGGTGACGTCGGCCGTGTAGGTGGGCTGATCGAAACTCACACGGACATGGCTCTGGGCCGCGAGGTTGTAGACCTCCGTGGGCCGAATCTCTCGGATCAGTCGGGCCAACCCGTTGCCGTCAGCCATGTCGCCGTGGTGCAGCACCAGCGGCCTGTTTTTCTCGTGAATGTCACGGTACAGATGCTCGATTCGCTGCGTACCGAACGTGCTCGATCGGCGAACGATCCCGTGCACCTCGTAGCCCTTGTCGAGAAGCAACTCCGCCAAATAGGAACCGTCCTGACCGGTGATGCCGGTAACGAGCGCGCGAGAAACACTTGAAGACACAGGACGCCAATCCTTTCTGTTCGCTGGAGAGCCGCACCGGCAGAACGTGACGATACTTCAATGGACTACTTTTACAAGCTACCTCGGACCGGCTGTTCGGACTGCTGAAGAGCGGCGTCGAATGCCGCCAGCAATACTCCCATGAACTCGGCACAGACCTGCGTTCCGACGCCCGGCGGCAATGCCGTTTCGTCGATGACCAGGTACAACTTGTACACGGCCTTGGAGTCGGCCAGTTCGATCCTGGCGATCTGGGGAGCCACCCAGCGACCATCCACGCCGTACGTCCAGAACACCCGCAGCGTCTGCCCGGACTTACGAAACGTTCCGGTAAAAGTCTCGGCCTTCCGGCCATCGGCGAGCGGCACCGTCTGGCGGTGCTCCGTCTCGGCGATCTCGAAGCCGGCCCCCGGGTAACACCGGTCGGGAGTGTGGCCTGACGCATCACGCGGCGTGGCGCAGACCACGAACACCGACACACGGGCTTTTGATTTGGAATTGACGTAGGCCCGCGAAACGTGACCAACGGCACCCGCCCGCTCCAACTCCCCGGGAGTCGACTCCAATTCCTCCACGGCCTCCCACGCGGCACAGTGGTCGGGAAAGAAGCTTTCCAGTCGCTCCGCGGACCGCTGTAATTCAGCCGTCACGTTTCGGCCCGTCCAGCGCTCCGTCATTCGGCCATGCAGAACGGTAACCCCGACGACCACCACCACCGCAGCCACCGCCGACACCGTGCTGCCGGATACTTTCATCGCTCACTCCTCGATTCTGCAGAGCGACCGCACGCGGTCGTGTTCGGCGTCGCGTTGGTCGCCTCAGTGCTCACGCGGCCACCGGCAGCACGGATCGACGCCGCGGCACGGCCGCATTGCCGCCGTTCACGATGCCCCCGAACAACCGCGCCCCCACCGACCTCAGCCGATCGACGGCGGCGGTGACCTGCGGCACACGACTCACGTCCAGCATGGTCGACAGGATGACCGCGTCGCTCTGCTGCGCCAGCAGAAGCGAATCAGATGCCTCGAGCACCGGGCCGGCATCGATTACCACGTGGTCGAACGAGTCGCGAAAACCCCGGATGATCCTCGCCAGCTCCGGCCGTGACAGGGCCGAGATCGCGGCGTAATCGCACGCACCGCCCGTCACCGCGAACAAGCCGTCGATGCTGGTAGGCTGCACAACCTCGTCGTTGCCCAGTTCGCCCCGCAGCAGTTCGGGAAAGCCCGACCGGAGTTCCACATCCAGGGCAACGTGGGCGCTGGGATGCCGCAAATCGCCGTCGAGCAGGAGCGTGCGCTTGTCCGCACGGGCGAGGCTGGCCGCAAGTTGGGCGGCAACGGTCGTCTTCCCTTCGCCGGCGACGGCACTGGTCACGAGGATCACTTTAGGGGCCTCGCGACCAGCCTGGGCAATCAGCGTCCGGATGGTGTCGCCGCACTCCGCCATCAATGCGTTGTAATCCTGCCGCTTGCGGAGCCTCGAAACCCGCGGATACGTGCCGAGCACTCTCACGCCAACCCGCCGCGGAATGTCGTCGACCTGACTGACATGATCGCGCAGATACTCGGGCAGGACGATAGCCCCGCCTCCCAGCATGAATCCAGCAATCCCGGCAAGCGAGGTGAGCAGAATGCGAAACAATCGGTCGTTCCCCTTCGGCACACCGGCGGGCTCGATCAGCGTCACGCGATTGGGCATGTTGAGGTCGATGGCCTGACTCTCCAACTCGATGCCAATCTGATCGGTCACCCGCTGGAGATGCTCCAACTCCACCTTTCTCGCGTCCATGTCGGCATTGGCCTTCCCGAGTTCCGTCACCTCCTTGGAAACCTTGTCGAATTCCTGCGACGTCTCCTCGAGGGTCTTCGCCAGCATCTCGCGCCGTTTCCTCAGCACGGTCGGCGTTTCTCCACGACGCCCGACGGCATCGCCCATGAGCTGGGCGACGATAGCCGGCCGAAGTTCTCGCCGCCGATCCTCGACCCGCTGCGACAACTCCTCCGCCTGAGCCCGCAACCTCCGCACGGCCGGCTCGCCGCCGCCCCTGGCGCTCCGCTGCTCCTGGAATGAAATAGCCTCTTCAAGGCCGGAGAGACGGCCATTCAATTCGACGATCTGCGGATCCCTCGCGAGCGCGGCGGCCACCATTTCCTCAGGGAGCGACTCGTCGGGCGAGATCTCGCCGCTCTCGCGGGCGTCGGCGATCCACAGCTCCGCGTCGATGGCGGCGATTTCCCGCTGCGTCTGGACGAGCAGCCCCCTGAGCGTGCCCACGTGGTCCAAGAGCAGCCCTCGCTGGTTGGCCACCTCGGCGCTGTCGCGAGTGCCCAGCGTGCGGGCCAAATTGTTGAGCGTCTCACGACGGGACCGCAACTCCGCCATGTTTTCCTTGAATTTCTTCTCGAGCGCATCGCGACGACCAAGCCTTTCCGTGCGCTCCTTGTTGACGATGTCGTCAAGAAAAGAATTGATGACTGCGTTGAGGATTTTGGCGGCATCCTCCGCCTTCTTGCCGCGGAGCCGCACCTGCACGACCTCGGATTCCGGCGAGGCCGTCACCAAGAGCCCGCGTGACAGCCAGCCCACCGGATCCGCACCCGCTTCGCGAAGGGTCTCCAAATTCTCGACGCCGGGCTTCCGCAACGCCGCCTGCAGCACAAACGGGCTTTTCATCAGTTGCAATTGGGTCTTTTTGTAAGACTCATACTCGGCGGTGTCCCGGCCACGACTGAGCATGCCGCCTTTGTCCCGCACCCGCAGCCAGGCCACTGCCTCGTACCCCCGTGGGAGAAGCATCCAGACCGGCACCATCACCATCCCCGCAAGCATTATTCCCAACACTGTCGTCGACAGCCACCGGCGGCGCAGCGCATGGAGCAACCGCACGTAATCG
Organism: Pirellulales bacterium; assembly: GCA_044369655.1. Classification (GTDB taxonomy): domain Bacteria; phylum Planctomycetota; class Planctomycetia; order Pirellulales; family UBA1268; genus CAMCQY01. The sequence goes on along the minus strand of JBILWX010000001.1, from coordinate 13,150 downwards.
ACGCCTGCCGCCAACGGGTCTGATCCCCCAGCGGGCGTCGGTGGCGCCAGCCGATGGTCCAGCGGCGGATGGCGTGGCGACAGCCCCGCCTCGCGGACGACGAGCGTGCCCGCCGGTTCACCGGTCACAGCGGTTGCCTGTTGTTCATCCATAACTGCTTGAGGGTCGCTCATCTCGCCAGGGTTCGTCTGTCTCCGACTCCGTGCCGCGCCATGTGGCGGCCCCGTCGCCCTGTTTCGTTGGCGACAGTGATCACCTCGAGATCCTCTCCTGGAGTCTACCTTGAATTGCTTCGCCCGTTGTCGTCGTCAAATCGGGTTTCCAACATGCCGGGAATCCGGCCGGGAAGGGGTGACGATGCACGGGAAAGACCGCCTGTTCGATGGCGGCCCCCACGCGAGGCCGTCGGCAGTCCCGTCATCGCATCCAGGGGCACGACGGTGGCGAGGGCCGTTTCCTCCGGCACGATCAGCCAGGACAGGAGCGTTCGCACGCCGTACAGAAATGCCAGGGCCATCGGCATCATGAAGTATCCCGCCCAGTCATGAAAGATTTTTTCCGCGATCTCAGCATCGACCGTATACATCACACCGGTGAGTGTGATACGGATCGCATTGACTGTCAGGGCGATGGGAATGGCGCTGCCCAAAATCACCAGACTCTCATACACATCCAGTTCCCCGAGCATGACGATGGCGACCGAGAGGGCGATGAAGATGGTGAGCATCCGCAGGCCGCTGCATGCATCGACGACACCAAGGTGCCTCTCCCCGACGATGATCTGATTGCCCTCCCGTATGGCGTCCACCCCCAACGTCTGGATGGCGTAGGTGCTCACAATCGTGGCCCACGTCTGGAGCGGCCCGAGCAGATAGCGGGTCGCTTCGTCAGGCAACGGATACATGAAGATGAGAAACGCGACTGGTGCCCATGCCCAACGAAACATGCTCCAGCCACCGCCGAGCAGCACCGCGCCCGCCAGCGCCGGCACGAACGTGTACATGTCGATGGTGACGATGCGGTAGCGGGCCACGAGAAGCCTCAGCGCGAGGCTCGCCAGCAGCAAACCCAGACCGACGAGTCGCGCCGAACCGGTTACCGGCGTGACCGGCTGCCGCCACCAGAAAAGAATCGCCACTGAGAAGAGCGGCACGAGCCCGCCATGGGAATACTGCGGATTGTTCCACGACGCCTGCGCGTTGAGCAGCCCCGGCCAGTAGCTGAAGATGAGCAACATTGTCAGCGCCGCCACCAACACCAACGGCCCTCGCTGCTCCGGCTGCCGAAAATCCTCCATGAGGGCGTGGCACCGCAGCCGCACCGACTCCCAGAGGGAGCCGTCGTCTGAGAACGTCCGAACGACAGCTGGCGCGGCCGCTACCGCAGGCGGCAGCTGGGCCGAACAGGGGGGGTCAACCAGGGGCTGGACCGGCACCGGTTTCTTCATCAGGATTTGGGCGTTGCTCGGACCTGAGAGTGGGTTCAGGATGGGTTCTTTCCGACGGAGAAGAGTTTACTCCGCAAGAACGATGGTTTCACCACGGGAGTTCGGCAGGCCGACGACAGGCTGGCCTGCCTCCCGCCGGCGTGGGCCACTCCCCAGCCGAGCAGGACCGACACGGGCGGCGGTTTTGCCGGTGACACCGCTGGCTCATACTGCGATGATCCGGCGGCCAAACGGCTGGCCATGTGCCGACCGCCGGTCTCCCGCCCCCACACTCCACCCGTTCCCTCCATGCATGCTGCCAGCGACTCAACGGATTCAGGTACACGGGGCCGGCTGCCGGGCTGGCTCACGCCGGCGCTACGGGTGCTGGTGACGGTGGCGCTGATGGCGATGGTCCTGTCGGGAATCAAGTGGGACACCTTCCGCACGTACATGCAGAACTGCGACTGGCGCTGGTGGCTCGCGGGATTGGGAGTCGGCGTTCTCGTGCAGGCAATCGCCGCCATTCGCTGGGCGGCCCTCGCCCGACCGATCGGCTTTCCTTTCTCGATCGGCACCTTCCTGTGGCGGTTCTTCGAGGGGTTGTTCTTCAACCTCTGCCTGCCGTCGTCTATCGGCGGTGATCTCGTCAAGGCTTATCGGCTGGCCGACTCGACCTCGAGCCGGCTGCTCGCGGGGTGCACCGTGCTCGCCGACCGACTCACCGGACTGGCGGCACTGGGGGTGCTGGCAGGCACGGCCTTGCTGGCCGGGAAATGGAAGATGGACCTTCCCTCCACGCTCGCCCTGGGAGCGGCCCTCCTGGCGGCGGCCCTGCTGGCTTTCTGGGTCGTTGTCAGTTCGATCGATCGGCTCCTGTCCGCCATCCCTGAACATCATGCGGCGCGGCAATTCATCGCTCAATTGCTCCCCTACCAGCAACAGCCGGGCCTCATGACCCGAGCCGTCGGCTGGAGCCTGCTCATCCAAATGGGTGGCTCCGTGGCCGTGGCGTTCATCGCGCGGGCACTGGGCGTGTCGTTGCCGCTTGCCACGTGGTTCGCCGTGGTGCCGCTCGTGACGCTGGCGATGGTGCTGCCGATCAGCATGCTCGGCTTGGGGATTCGCGAGCAGGGGCTCGAATTGCTACTCGAACCCCACGGCGTGGCGCCTGAACGGGCGGTGGCCATCGGCCTCCTCTGGCTGGCCAGCACGATCCTCATCGGCTTGATCGGTGGCGTGCTGTTCCTGCTCGACCGCAAGCCGCCGGCCACGCAACCCGCTTCCACTCAGCTCTCGCCCCCCAGTTGATGCCGGCGGGCGGCGGTGAGCAGCAGTCCGGCGATCGTCTTGGCGTCGTCGATCCGCCCGTCGAGACACATCGCGATGGCCTCGTCCCACCCGACCACGCAGATGCGGATCTGTTCGCCGGGCTCGAGCGACTGCGGCCCGGGGATCAGATCCTCGGCGACGAAGAGGTGCATGCGTTCCCGAAGGATTCCGGGCGACATCCACATCGCCCCGGCCGGCACGATTCGGCCGGCACGAAAGCCGGTCTCCTCGGCCAGTTCCCGCCGGGCAGCCTCCTCCAAAGATTCGACGCGATCGAGCGTGCCGGCGGGGAGTTCCAGAAGCGTCCTGCCGACGGCCACACGCACCACCTCCACCAGGCACACCTCCCGCGGCGACACCATCGGCACGATCACCACACTGCCTGGATGCCGGATGACCTCGCGGTGACGGAGACTGCCCTCTGCGCCGGCCTCCGCCACCCGCACGACGCGAAACCGTCTCGCTTCAAGCAGCAACTCACCGGTTTCCTGCTGACCGTCGCCAGCCGCCTCGCTGGCGACGGGTGCCTGCGGCGGCGCCGAGGCAGCTGCCGCCGTCAGCTCCAGCGGCACGGCCACCACGCGCGCGACGTCGTGCTCCACCTCGAGCGGCTTGTCTGCGGCGAGCGCCTTCGACTGCACGAGACCGAGCCCGACGTTGCAGCCGAGCGCTGGTGAAAAACGGACCGACGTGAGCCGACCGACGATGTCATCGCCCGACCGCACGGCAAGTCCCGGCGCATGGTTCCCCCGCCCTTCGATGGCCACCGCGACGAAGCGTCGATTGACATGCCCCAACGCGTCGATCCTCGCCACGGTCTCCTGGCCGAGATAGCAGCCCTTGGTAAACGAAATGGCCCGTTGATCACGGCCCAACTCCTGCGGCAGCGTCTTCTCCGGGATATCGACCTGGTCGGGTACGCCCGCCTCGATACGGGCCGTGTCGACCGCCTCGGCGGACATCCGGGCCAGGCCTTGGGCCTGCAACCAGGCTGCCAACCGCTCCTGATGGGCGGTTTCGGTCCGCACGAGAAAACCCGAAGGGCCGAACCAATCCACGCGGACGATCGCCACGGGCAACTCACCGAGCAGGGTCTGCGCGTGCTGGAGCAATCCCTCTGGCGGCTGCATCCCGCACTGCACCGCCAGCCATGCTGCCGCCTGTGGTCCCGCGATGACCAGATGCCGGTAGCGACCGGAGTCGTCCGTCAGTTCAACCCGCTCACGGATGTGGTAGTGCTCGAGATGCTCTCGCAGACTCGGCGCCACCCCCGCGGGGGCGTCGATCCAGACACCGTCTTCGATCCGCAGCACGGTGACCAGCGAAAGCACCCACCCCCGGGCATCGGTGAAGAAGCTCTCCGTGCCCGCGCCCACCTCCAGGGCCGCAATGGCCGCGGTGGTGAAGTTGTCGATGAAGCGGACGGCATCGGGGCCGCGGGCCATCACCACCGAGCGACCCTCGAGATGCCCCCAGGCAAGCGTCCGCCGCAGGTCGGCGTACCCGGACGGGGCTGCACAGGCGGCATCGAGCGGCCCGCTCCCCCGTGGTGCGTCCTGGTGCTGGTCGGGCTGCTGGTTCATGGCTCTTGGTTCACTACTGGAGGCTCGCGGGCGGGCGGCGACGTGCTCCCGAGCAGACTACCAATTCCGTCAGGAAGAGAGCCGCCCCCCGAAAAATTTGCCGCCGCGCGAACGTTCCGGCGGAACCCTGCGTATGGGTATGCACCGCCACGAAAACACGACCGCGGCGGTCGACAGTCGGATTCGGGGGCACGCCCGCCGCTGAACGCTTTCGTGCAGAAGGACACAACCATGGCCACTGTTGATTGCCGAAACGGGTGCCACGACGACTACGACGGCGACGACGGCGAAGACATGCTCGACGATCCACTGGCCGTCGCCGATACCGAACACTCCGATGCCGTGCGGGCCGCGCTGGAAAGCGGAGCAGACACGCCGCATTCCGCCACCAGCAGGCAGCGGCAACTCCACCGCATCGCCGAGGTGCGACGGCTCCAAGGCGTGACGCTGCGAAACGTGTCGCGACGGTTGGGAGCGCCGCTCTCGTTGGTCCGGCGGCAGGAGCAACCCGACTACGACCTGCGACTCTCCGACCTGCTGCAGTGGCAGGAGGTGCTGGAAGTACCGGTGGCGGAACTGCTCGTCGAAGGAGAGGGCCAACTCTCCGGACCCGTGCTGCAACGATCCCGCATGGTCAAGCTCATGAAGACGGCCGCGGCCCTCCGCGAACACGCGCACGACGCGACGACGGTCCGCATGGTGTCGATGTTGATCGATCAGATCCTGGAACTGATGCCCGAACTCGCCGACGTCACCCCGTGGCACACCATTGGTCAGAGGCGGACACTCGACGACCTCGGCCGCACGGCGCGGCAGATGGTCTCCGAGGAAGTATTCCGCCGTCCGCTGCGGGATTGATCAGGAAATCAGCCCGCTACGCTGGGGAATGAGCGGCGGCCCGACATGTCAGGGGCGCGGGCCGCCCGTTGTGCGTGCCGCCTGTGCGAACAAGCCCGCCTTGTTCGCACAGGCGGTGCTGTTTACGATCGCGGGAACTCCGGCAGGCGTCGCGTCCTGTTGTCCGGACATTCATTTCCCTCTCCTGCCCTTCCCACTTCTGGTCGCCAATCGTGTTTTCCCTCCTCGGTGTTCTTGGCATCACGCTCATCCTGTTCGTCGTCGTCGCTCTGACGGCGGGTCTGATCCTGGGCAAGTGACGGGGCATCTGCGGGTCCGGCACTGATCGGTCGCAGTTCCCGTCACCGATCCCTGCGCAGCACGCCGGCCACGAGCAGGCAGAAGAAGCCTCCCAGCACGCCCACGAACAGCACCCAGGCCACCACGGCCAGCCGGAAATAATCCCTCAGCCAGACACGGGCGGGGGGTTCGACGCTCTTCGGCACTTTTCGCTGGACTGGACCATCGCGTCCTGACTGCCGCCGCATGTCGCGACGAAACTCATCCCACTCGGCTTGCACAGCGGGCTGATCCAGGTGCTCGAGCCAGCCCGTCCGCGCTTGCATCAGCATCACCGGCGGCAGGACGAGGGCCGCCAGCCAGGCTCCCACCACGGCGACCGTCGCGAATTCCCGCAGCCACTCCCGACGCCGCACCATCGCATCCATCCTTCCGACAGTCGCCGAAGACGATCCGATCACCGGCGGCGGACCGGACTCCGTCGCCGGCTCGAATCTATCATCGCCCCATCTTACCCGTCTTTCCCGGCACACAATCGCTCTGGTGCCGGGTGGTGACCGCCGCTATCGTCCGGCCTCTCGGTTCCACGTCCCCAGGCCACCCTCAGAGTCCCGCCAGGAGCCCGTCGCGTGACTGTTCGTGCTTCGTCCCGCTGGATGCTGCCAACCCTTGTGGCCGTCGGACTGGCGGCGTGCGGTATCGAGGCAGAAGCCCAGACAGGCTGGCTCCCCACCTCCTGGTTTTCCCAGGACTCCATCGATCCCAAGGCGATGTTCCCGCTGGCCGAGAGCGACGGACCGTGGCTGGTGTTGGCGACGACCTTCCGTGGCGAGGGAGCCCGCGACGACGCCCGTCGGCTCGTGCAAGAACTCCGCGGCACGCACAAACTCAAGGCCTACACGCACGAGAAATCCTTCGACTTCACGGGCAACCAGCGGGGCCTCGGGCTGAATCCCGACGGCACACCGAAGAAGATGCGGTTCGCCAAGGCGGAGCAGGTGACGGAAGTCGCCGTGCTCGTGGGAGACTTCGCCTCATTCGACGACCCGCGCGGCCAGAAGATGCTCGCGAAGATCAAGAACCTGCAGCCTGAGTCGCTCAGCGGCGGCGGCGGGAAGAGCCAATCGTTCGCCGATTTCCGGCGGATGATGGGACTCGACAAGAATGCCGCCAAGGGACCGATGCATCTGGCGTTCGTGATCCCCAACCCGCTCCTGCCCGAAGACTTCTTCACGCGGCAGCAGGTCGACAAGTTCGTGCTCGACATGAACGCCGACGTCACCAACAGCCTGCTCGACTGCCCGGGCCGCTACAGCGTGCGGGTGGCAACCTTCACCGGTGCCGGCACCTTCGACCAGAAGGCCATCGCGGCGGGGGGGGACGAGGTGGAGTTTCAGGGGCGGCTCGTGGAGGCGGCCGAAAAGGCGCACCGGCTCACCGAAACGCTGCGCCGCAAGGGCTGGCAGGCCTGGGAGTTTCATGACCGTGATTCGAGCATCGTCTGCGTCGGAAACATCGACCGGCTGGCCGTTCCCCAGGCCGACGGCACGATGACCACCCACCCGGAGATCGTTCGCATCGTGAAGGAGCTCGGCCCAGATCCCGCGAAGCTCGCGGTGGGCCAGATCATGCCTCGCAGCATCGACGGCGTGCTGCTCGACGTGCAGCCCCGGCCGATCGACGTGCCCCGGGTGCCGACTGGCCGGCGCTGACCCGAGCCACCGTCGCAACCCGACAGGAAACACGTCCATGGGACATGCCGACACGCTCGTGCTCGGAACGACCAATGCCGGCAAACTCCGGGAGCTTGTCGAACTGCTCGCGCCGCTGGGCATAGGCTGCTGCTCGCTCGCCGGCCTGAACGCGGTCGATGTCGAGGAAACCGGCAGCTCGTTCGCGGAGAACGCGGCGCTCAAAGCCTCGCAGCAGGCCCAGGCGCTGGGCCGGTGGGTGCTGGCCGAGGACAGCGGCCTCGTGGTGAACGCCCTCGGCGGCGCCCCGGGCATCTATTCGGCACGGTTCTCCGGGGCCGACGCCACCGACGTCCGCAACAACGCCCTGCTGCTCGAGCGGCTCGCGTCCCAACCGGCGTCGGCGCGAGGTGCCCACTACGCCTGCCACGCCGCGCTCTCCGATCCCGCCGGCGGCATCGTGGCCGTCTCGAGCGGAATCTGTGGCGGCGTGATCGCCGACCGCCCGCAGGGGGCCGGCGGCTTTGGCTACGATCCGCTCTTCATCGTGCCCGAATACCATCGGACCTTCGGCGAACTGTCGCCAGCCGTGAAGGCGGTCATCAGCCACCGCGCGCGGGCGATGCGGGCGATCATCCCGGCGATCGTGCGCTGGCTGCATCCGCAGCGGCGGCCAGCCGATGGCTGATGACCCGCAGGGTGTCCGGGGTGCCGTCCATCCGGCCCGCCACGCTGGCGAGCGCGGGTGCATAGCTGCCGAGGCCGTCGAGAAACTCCCGCACCCGCGCCGCCGTCACCTCCTCGAGCAGCGCGAAATCGCCACAGCCCATGGAGGCCAGGAACGAACTGTTCATGAGCTGCTCCGAGTGGGCCCGCTCGGGTAGCACGAGCAGCGGCTTGCCCAGATGCAAGCTCTCGCCGATGAGCTGGTTGCCGGCTGCGCTCACCAGCGCCCGACATCCCGCCAGATCGTCGACGAACCGCCGTTCGTCGATCGCATGGAACGACACGTTTCCCACGCTGTCACGATCCCCGAGCCCATATACCTTCACCGGCAGACCGCAGTCGGCGAGCGATTCGACCGCCGAAAACGGCGTGTGCCGCCGCAAATAACTCAGCACATACCCGCCGTCGTGCGGAACCGCCGCCGTGACCTCGCTGCGCAGCAGCGGTCCCACCTGCACGACATGCTCCCAACCGCGACGGAGCGGCGGCCGGAAAAAAGCCGACACCACGGTATCCACCGCCTCCACCACGTACATCCACACCGCATGGCTCATGAACCAGGCGTTCCACTGGAGCGACCACGGCAGGGCGTCGAGGTCGTAGGCCAGCAGGAAGTGCTGGTGGTCGACGCTCACCAACGGTATGCCCTGCCGGCTGGCCGCACGCGGCAACGCGGGCTCGAAATCGGTGACGGCGAGATCGGCACGAAACTCCTCCAGATCCCTCATCAGCCGATCGACGAGCGGCCCCAACTGTCGGGCCTGGTAATCGAGCCCCGCCGCGATCGACCGCATCACGTCGAGACGGCCGTCGGTGTATTGAAAGAGAATGCCGGGGATTTCGACGACACGGACGCGGGGATGCCCTTCCCCGAAGCGATTGGAGAGCAGTTCCCAGGCGTCGGCCGACGTGAAGAGCAGGATGTCGTGCTCCCGTTCGAGATGCTCGACCAGCGTGCCGATGCGGGTGGCATGCCCGCGTCCTTCACCGCACAGGCTGATCGCGATCTTCGACATCGAGCTTCCTTGCCGGATATACAGCGGACGAATGGCAGCGGGACCATCGCGGATATTGTGAACGGACCTGCGCAGGTCGGCCAGCGTACAGCCCTGGGGCTTTTCTTCGGTTCCGGGCGGGCTTCCCGGGTGCGAGAGGGCTTTCCAGCCCCATTTCAGGCCCCGTTTCCGCACTGATTTCGGATTGAAGGTCGGCCGGACGGCCGCTATTGTCCCCCGTCCGGTCGGGATAGGCCCGGCCAGCCGAAATCGCCAGACGAGAGATCATGAAGCTACGTTCCCTGGTGCTGTTGGGCTGCATGCTGCTCGTGCCCGCGTTGGCGATGTTTTCGCACCTGATCCCGCCACAGGTTCGCGCGGAGGTGCGACACCGTTTCGCCACGGCCACGAGTGGGTGGCTGGACCAAGCTGCCACGGCTGTGACCGCGTCCCCTGAACCGGCACGGGGAGCGACGGCATCTGCCGGGCCTCCGAGCCAGACTTCGGTCATCCCGGCAACAACGGTAACGGCCGGGCTCATGCCCATGGCGTCCGGAGCCGGTTCCGCCCCGCCGACGCCCCCTGTCGCAGCCGCTGGGCCGCCAGTTGGTTCGCCGGGAGTCACCGGTGGGCAGGTGGTTCCAGCCTCTCGAGAACCAGCGCCACCGCCGCTGGTGGCCCAGTTGGCCGACCGCACGCGGCAGGTTCGCGATCAGCAGGCCCGTGATCAGCAGGCGATCGAGATGCAGCTCAAGGATCTGGGAGCGGTTTCTTTTGACTGCCAGCCGCTGCCGGGGCCAGAAGGCCTCCACAGCAGCTCATGCCGGGTGCCCGTGGATGCGACCGGCCAACTGCAACGGGTTTTTCAGGCCACTGGTCACGATCCCGGCTCCGCTTCGGCTGCATTGCTCGAGCAGGTGCGTGCCTGGCGGCAAAGGGTGGCGGTGCAGCCGGTCGCCGACGCGGCGGCCGGTGGGCTGGACGGAGGGCGGTCTCCCCCCGGCGATCGCTTTCGCTGATGGATTTCCCGCCTGCAGGGCCGCTTTTGGCTGGATCTCCCCATGCGACGCACAACGCCTTCCCGAAGCCGGCCAGGCCAACAATGTGGCTGCCGCGGGGGCGGTCTCGCGCGCAACTGGTCTCCGCCTGCCGGGCTTGAAACCCGCCGGATTCGGGGCCGATCCCGTTGGCACCGCAGCCGGCGGACCGCTGCCAGGCCCCCAGAGGAGCCGACCGGCCCCGGCCCCTACCACCGCTCAGACGAGTTGGCCCGCCTGGAGGCCGCCCTGTTTCTGGCCCGGGAACCGCTCTCGACTCGGCGGCTGGCAAAGCTCGCGAGGCTGGCCGACGGCACCCGGGCTCGCGTGCTCATCCGGGAACTCAAGCGGCTGCAGGATGAATCGGGGGCGGCTTTTCGGATCGAACAGATCGCGGGTGGATTCCGCCTGCTGACACGGGCGGCCCTTGGGCCCTGGGTGCGCCGCCTCCTCGGAACCCCGGCCGAAACCCGCCTGTCGGCGGCGGCGCTCGAGACGCTGGCGATCGTGGCCTACCGGCAGCCGGTCACCCGCAGCGAAATCGAGGCCATTCGCGGGGTTGGCTGCGAAGACATGCTGCGGCAGCTGATGGAACGGGACTTTGTCGCGATCGGGGGCCGTACGGAAGAGCTCGGCCGCCCCAACGTCTACGTGACCTCACGCCGGTTTCTGCAAGCCTTCGGGCTGGCCAAAATCGAGGACCTGCCGCGGATCGAGCCCGCGGCCCCGCTCCCACCGGCTGGAGCCCCGCCGGCCGATCCGCCCGGGAATTCGCCCGACTGATGGAGCGCACCTGCCGGCGGGTAAAGGCTGGCCAGCGGTTTTACCGCCCCCGACCCTTGCATGAAGATCGCATCGGCGACAGACTTTCGCCTCCGGGATGCGAATGGTGTGCCACCACGGACGACGGCACGCCGGAATTATTGGCCCGCGGCTGTTTTTTTGTTCAGACTGTTGGATCATTTCGGACGATCGGGTACAGAAATGGTCCCGACCGGTTCGGTTCCCGCCCGTCGAGTTGCTGGTTTTCGTCTCTGGTGTCGTTTTCTGGTGTTTTCGTTCTGGTTGTGCCGAGTGTCTTCCGTTCCGTCCTTTTGTTCACATGTCGCCCGGCTGGAAGTGCGGCCGCGGTGATGCTGAACAGACTTTTGGAGGTGTTGCCGTGACGATTGCGACGAGTAGCCGAGGTCATCAAGACGTCCTGAACGCAGACGTGTTCTCGTGGAGCGAGCTTCCTGAGTTGCTCGCTGCGGAGGATCTGTTCGACACGGCAGCCGGAGCAAACCTCGATCGCATCGCCGTCGCTGCCCGGGATGAAGACGAGGATGAAGACGACGACGAAGACTATGAAGACGACGACGAGGACGATGAGGAGGAAGACGAGGACGACGGCGACGAGGAACTCGAAGAAGACGACGAGTGGGAAGAAGTCGACGACGAAGATGACGACGAAGAGGAAGAGGACGAAGACGAAGACGGCGACGAGGATGACGACGAGGAATGGGAAGATGACGACGAGGAGTGGGAAGACGACGACGAAGACGAGGATGAGGATGAGGACGACGACGACTGAGTTCGCGTCGGGCTTCCGCTCGCGCGTCGAGTCTCAGCCGTTCGATCTCACGCGTCAGGGCTCTTCGGTGGCCATGTCGATCCGCACGAACCTTCCCTTGCGATCGACATCGAGAGCCACGCGGTTTCCAGCGGCTGCGAGCCGCGCGACCATGTCTGCCTGATTGTTGATCGCTTGGCCGTCGATGGCGGTCACGCGATCCCCCAGGGCGATGCCGGCCCGTGCGGCGGGCGAGTCGGCCGTGATCCGCACGATCACCGGCGACGTCGGCTCGCCGGGATCCTCGCGGGTGCCGATGCCCCAGCGAGGCCGCTGCCTGACGTCGGAATTCGCGAGGCCATCCGTCGGCTGTGCCAGGCTTGCTGCCGGTGCCTCGAGGGCCCGCTTCGTGGCGTCCGATTCCTGTCGCGCCTGCGGCCGAAACCGTCGGGGTGGCGCTGGATCGTTGGCGAGTGCCGTGACGAAGTCGAGCGTGAGCCGGGCCACGGGCTCGATGCCGTCGAAGTTGACGAGCTGCACGTCGTCGCTTGGCCGATGGTATTGATCATGCAATCCGGTGTGGAACATGACGGTCGGTATCTTGGCCGCAATGAATGGGTAGTGGTCGGAGTCTTCCTCGATCGCCCAGTCGAAGGCCAGTTCGAGCGGCTTGGATCCCGGCCGGTTGTTGGACCGCACGACGGCGGCCCGCAGCGACTCCGACGTGCGTGCTCCGTAGACTTCGAGCCGCTCGCCCCGGAGCCGCCCGATCATGTCGAGGTTCACCGAGAAGACGATCGACATCGGCGTCAGGAGAGGCGGTCGCACCCGCACGAAGTGATAGGAGCCGAGCAGCCCTTTTTCCTCGCCGTCCCAGAACGCGAAGAGAATGGGCCGCCGCGGGCGGCTGGGCAGGTGTTGCATCGCCTCGGCCACCTCGATCAGGCCGGCCACACCGGAGGCATTGTCGTCGGCGCCGTTGTGGACGAAGCCGAAGGGGCCGTAGCTGTTGCCGGAGTTGCCGTAGCCGACGTGGTCGTAGTGGGCGCCGACGACGACCAGTTCGCTGGCGACGGCCGGATCGCTGCCGCGGGCGAGCGCGAGGATGTTTCGCATCCCGCCGAACTGCTGGTACCAGCTGCCGTTGTCACCGGCGGGTTCCAGGCCGAGTTTTTCAAGATGGCTGACGATGTAGCTGCCGGCAGCCCGGCCGCCACGACTGCCGCCTTCGCGGCCTTCGAGCGCGTCGTCGGCGAGGGCGACGACGTGACGTTTGGCTTCGGTGGCCTGGATGCTCGCGCGGGCGGCAGCCATCATTTCGGCGGCGAAAGCCGCAGGCCTGCCCCCTGCCGCAAGGACGACGATGGCGAGTGCGGCGTGCCGTGCGAAACCCGGAAACGTCGTGATCCTCATGGCGGGCAAAGCCTCCTTGCGTGACCGGCAGATGGGGTCCAGAATAGACCTCCCGGAGAGATCCCAGTCCATGCTGGTTTTTGCCGGGGGATTGGAGAGGTGGCAGAGCGGTCGAATGCGCGTCTTTGCTAAAGACGTGTCCGGTCAAAAGCTGGACCGCGGGTTCGAATCCCGCCCTCTCCGTTGGTTGGTAATCGTCGAATCGAACAGACCTTGTTTCCAAGGCTCTTTGAACAGCGTGTCATGTGTGACCTCCGT
>JBILWX010000191.1:0-5250 GCA_044369655.1 Pirellulales bacterium | reverse complement strand
AGGCAGGATGCCGGAGCGCAGTCAGCATCGAGTGAGCGAAGGCCAGGATGGCCGAAGCGAACGTCCGGCGACGGGGTCCGGTCAGACCCGAACCGCGGCCAACTCGTGAATCGCACGTGTCGACTATCGGATACTCCCGGTAGTGCCTCATGACGTCACCCCCGCGGTCGCACGTGCCCCTGCACCCGGGAAGGCAAGCCGAGGATCCGCAGGAAGCCTTCGGCGTCGGTCTGGTCGTAGGAGGATCCGCCTCCCTCCATCGACGCGATCGCCGCGTCGTAGAGGCTCTGACTGCTCTCGCGGCTCTTCACCAGGATGTTGCCCTTGTAGAGGTTCAACTCCACCGTGCCGGTGACGGGCTTCTGCGCCTCGCGGAGAAACGCCATGAGCGCATCCATCTTCGCCACGTACCAGAAGCCGTAGTAGACCATCTCGGCCACCTCGGGCGAGAGCCGGTCGCGCAGGTGCACGAGGTCGCGGTCGAGCGTCATCTGCTCGACGAGCCGGTGGGCCTCGTAGAGCAGCGTCATGCCCGGCGCCTCGTAGACGCCGCGGCTCTTCATGCCGACGAGCCGGTTTTCCACGATGTCGGTCCGACCGATCCCGTTGCGGCCGCCGATCTCGTTGAGCGCCAGCACCATCTCGTGGGCCTTCAGTGCCCGGCCGTTCACCCGCACGGGCACGCCCGACTCGAAGTCGAGCCGCACGGTCTCGGCCTTGTCGGGGGCGGCCTGCGGCGACACGGTCATGCCGAAGTCGACGAGTCCGAAGCCGTCGGTCGTGAGTTCTTCGAGCAGGCCGGCCTCGTAGCTCGTATGCAGGCAGTTCTCGTCGGAGCTGTAGGGTTTTCCCTTCGACGCTTTCACGGGGATGTTCTTCTCCTCGCAGAACTCGATCAGTTCCTTGCGGCCGGGAAACCGCGCTCGGAACTCCGCGATCCGCCACGGCGCGAGCACCTTGATGGTCGGATCGAGCGCCTCGGCGGCGAGCTGGAAGCGACACTGGTCGTTGCCCTTGCCGGTGGCGCCATGGGCGTAGACGGTGGCGCCCTCCGCGTGGGCGATCTCGACGCACACCTTGCTGATCAGCGGCCGGGCGATCGAGGTGCCGAGCAGATACGTGCCCTCGTAGCGGGCCTGCCACTGCATGACGGGGAAGGCGAAGTCGCGGCAGAGTTCCTCACGGACGTCCACGATCATCGCCTTGGATGCGCCGCAGGTCCGGGCCTTGGCGAGCGTCGCCTCGCGATCCTCGCAGGGCTGGCCCAGATCGACGTAGACCGCGATCACCTCGTAGCCCTGCTCGATGAGCCAGCCGAGGATCACCGAGGTGTCGAGGCCGCCCGAATACGCCAGCACGCACTTCTTCTTCATCGCCTTCTCCTGATGACTCTCCTGATGACTCCCATGGAATGGCCCGACGTTATATATCGCCGGCATCGCCGGATGCGATGCCCGTCGGCCGTGGGAATCCTCGGCATTCCCACCGGCCGACCTCGTGCAAACAGGCCATGGAGGGCTGTTTGCACCGAGAGACAACTACACTTCGTGGACGAGGGCCATATTGTGCCCGCCGGTCCCAAATCCGATACCCGCCACCAGCAAAATCCGGTCGCCACGCTGGAGCCGCCCCTCACGGAGGCCCCAGGAGCTGACGTGCTCGAGGAGCCGGTTGATATCCCCCCCCTCGACCGCGGCCAGCGGCGTGACGCCCCAGTAGAGCGACATCTGCCGCAGCGTGGCGGGGTCGTCGCTGACGCCGACGGTGGGCACCGCACCGCGGCGTTTCGACCGGGCGATCGCCGTCACGCCGCTCTTGCTCGCGACCACCACGAGCTTGGCGTCGAGTTCCGCGGCGATGCGACTGGCTCCGTCGACCACGGCCTGCGTGATCGGGTGCAGACCGTCGACGAGAAACTCGGGCGGCGGCAGGAACTCTGCCGCCGGCGTCGGCGCCCGCGCCCGGCCGAGCGTGTCCTCGAGAAACTGCCGCCGGTCCTGCAGATACTGTTTCTCCGTGGCGCTGGCGATCCGTCGCATCATCTCCACGACGAGCCGGGGATGCTCGCCGATCGCCGTCTCGCCCGAGAGCATGCAGGCGTCGGCGCCATCGAGGATCGCGTTGGCCACGTCGGTCGTCTCGGCCCGCGTGGGCCGCCGCGAGTGCTGCATGCTGTCGAGCATCTGCGTGGCCACGATCACCGGCTTTTGATACCGCTGGCAGGCGCGAATGATCTGCTTCTGCACCATCGGCATGCTCGCCACGTCGATTTCAACGCCCAAGTCGCCGCGGGCCACCATCACCGCGTCGGCCGCCTCGACGATCGAGTCGAGATTGTCGATCGCCTCCCGCTTCTCGATCTTGGCGACGACGCGGGCCTTCGAGCCACGGGTCCGCAGCAGTTCCTTGAGCAGCTTCACCTCCACGGCGCTCCGCACGAACGACAGGCTCACGAAATCAGCCCCGGCCCCGGCAGCCCATTCGGCATGCTGCCAGTCGGCGGCGCTCATCGCGGCCACGGAGAGCTTCACGCCCGGCAGGTTCACCCCCTGGCGGCTGCGGATCAGCCCGCCCTGCACGACGCGGCAACGGGCCTCGGTCGCGGAGCGTTCCTCCACGACGAGGCTGATGGTGCCGTCGGCGAGCATCACGGCATCGCCCACGGACAGTTCGTCGATGAGCCGCTCGTAGGTGGTCGTGAAGGTGTCGGACTGATGGCTTTCAGAGCCGCGGATGAACCTGAACACCGCCCCCTCGACGCACTCGACGGCTCCGCCGGGAATCTCCCCCAGTCTGATCTTGGGGCCGGCCAGATCGACAAGCACGCCGATCGGCCGTCCGGCAGCCTCCGCCACCCTGCGAACGCGGTCGAGCGTTTCCTGATGCTCCTGCATCGAGCCGTGGGCCATGTTGAGCCGGAACACGTCGACGCCGGCGTCCACCAGACTGCGGAGACCGGCCTCCTCGCGACAGGCGGGGCCGATGGTGGCGACGATCTTCGTGCGGACGATCGGGGCGGGGGCAGCCGAGGCGGGAGCAGGGGATGCGTGCGGCATGGCTTGCGTCCTTGGCGGGGGAGGAGAGCGGACGGGGCGGGGCCTGCAGAATACTGCAACCGGGCCGCCGTGCGTTAGACTCCGTACGATGACGACACGCACATGGCAGGATCGGCGGGTGATCGTGGCCGGCGGAACGGCCGGTTTTGGCCTCGCTCTGACCAGGCATCTCGATCACGCGGGAGCCCGCGTGCTGGTCGTGGGCCGCTCGAGCGAGGGCGTGCGAGAAGCATTGGCCGCCTGCGAGGGTGTTGCTCTGGCCGGTAGCCGGGTGCGGGGCATCACGGCCGATCTGTCGCGGCCCGGCGAAGGGGGCCGCGTGGTCGGGGAGGCGTTGCGGATTCTCGGCGGCGTCGACGATCTCTTCTTCTGCGTGGGCCGGTCGGGCAGGGGGGAGATTCTCAAGACAGACGCCAACGAGCTCCGGGAATATTTTGACGCCAACGTCTCGTCCGCCGTCGAGCTCACGCAGGCCGTGGCCGACGACGTGGCGGCCGCCCGCGGCCACCTGGTTTACATCGGCAGCCTCGCCGGCAAGCTCGTCACGCCATTCATGGGGCCCTACTGCGTGGCAAAGTCGGCGCTGGCGGCCTATGTCGATGCGGTGCGGCTGGAGATGACGCCACGCGGAGCCCACGTGCTGCTCGTCTCACCCGGTCCGATCCGCCGCGACGACACCGACCCGCGGGCCACCGACTCGGCCGACCGCTATGCCGCCGACGTGTCGCGGGCCGGCCTGCCGGCGGAGGCGCTTCGCCCCGGCGGCACCGGCGCGCTCCGGCAACTCGACCCCGACCGGCTGGCCGAGCAGGTGCTCGCCGCCTGCATGCAGCGGCGGAGTGAACTGGTCGTGCCGCGGAAGGCCGGCTTGCTGGCGGGCCTCATCGAATGGTGCCCGGAGTGGGGCCGTCGCATCCTGGCCCGGGCGATCCGCCGATGACGATCGACTCACCAGTCTGGCAACGGCCCGACCGGATCGAGCACGCGCAGCTGCTCCTCGAGTCGTTCGCCCATCTGCTCGGCCGCGACCTGATCCACCGCGACGGCACGGCTGCCGAGCAGGCCCGCCGGCTCTTCGAGGCGCCGCTGGTCGTGGTGTCACACGGCACGGAAGCCGATCCGGTGCTCAGCTACGGCAACGCCGCCGCCCTGCGACTCTGGGAGATGGACTGGGCCGCGTTCGTGCAGACGCCCTCGCGGCTCACGGCCGAGCCGGTGCATCGCGACGAACGGACCCGCTTGCTCGAACGGACCAGCCGCGATGGCTACGTCGATGACTATGCGGGCATCCGCATCTCGCGGTCGGGAAAACGGTTCCGGATCGAGCAGGCCATCGTCTGGAATCTCGTCGATGGCGACGGGCACCGCCGTGGTCAGGCCGCGACCTTCGACCGCTGGACACCGCTGCCGCCCGACGGCGGCTGATGCGGCCGGCACCGCCGCACCGCAGGCGACAACCCGCCTGGTTGCCGCTATAACTGGCGGCCGGCAGAAGCCGGCAGTTTTCGTAGTGTGATCCCGACGTCGTTTTTCAATCAGGAGTATCCGTTCGATGGCAGCCGCAAGCAGCACTGGATCCGAGGCGTTTCCGGGGATCGCGAAGATTCGCTACGAGGGGCCGGCCACGAAGAACATGCTGGCCTTCCGCCACTACGATCCCGACGCCGTCGTCGAAGGAAAGACGATGCGTGACCACCTGCGGTTCGCGGTTTCCTACTGGCACACGTTCCGCGGCACGGGCAGCGATCCCTTCGGGGCCCCGACGATGATCCGCCCGTGGGAAAAGGGGGGCGACACCCTCGACGCGGCGCTGGCCCGGGTGGCGGTGGCCTTCGAGTTCATGGAGAAGCTGGGGGTCGGCTTCTACTGCTTCCACGACCGCGACGTGGCCCCGGAAGGCAAAACGCTCGCCGATTCGCACAAGAACCTCGACGCCGTCGCCGCCGCGCTCAAAGCACACCAGGACAAGACCGGCATCAAGCTGCTCTGGGGCACGGCGAACCTGTTCTCAAATCCGCGGTTCGTCCACGGTGCCGCCACCAGTTGCAACGCCGAGGTCTTCGCCTATGCCGCCGCGCAGGTGAAGAAGGCGATGGAGGTCACGCACATGCTCGGCGGCGCGGGCTACGTCTTCTGGGGCGGCCGCGAGGGCTACCAGTGCCTCTGGAACACCGACATGAAGCGGGAGGTCGAC
>JBILWX010000192.1:0-5250 GCA_044369655.1 Pirellulales bacterium | reverse complement strand
TGTCGATGCGAGCTCCGTGGTGAAGCGTTCGGTCGTTCTGTGCCGCCGTTGTGCGGTCGCACGAATCCCCATCGAATAGCATTGATTCGGTGGGCACAACTGGCGGATCCGCCAGTAGCCGAAACAGTGTGGCCATGAGCCTGCGGCGTGCGGCGGCAGAAGGCCCTTACCGTGGTCGGGTCGAAGGTGTTGCCGACGGCGTCGATCTTGAGACGACCGGCCACCTGCCCGTTGGCAGTGGCTTGGTCTTCTTCCCCAGCTTGACGGCAACGACGAGCAGTCGTAGTGTCCGTGGAGGTTCTCTCCTCAGGCGGCGACTCCATGACCAGACGATCCACGTCCTTTCGTCCACGGTTCATCGAGACACCGTACATGTGGTGGCAGGGAATCTTCGCGATCGTACTCGCGTTCGCCGCAACCGCCGCCTCGGCGGCCGAAGTGGCGTTCACGGAGACCGGTTCGACCCTGCGGCTCGACAATGGCCTGGTGGCCATCGAGTTCGACCGGAAGGACGGGGCCTGGACCGCGCTCACACACCGCTCGATCGACGGCAGCCTCGTCGCCCGCGAACGGCTCGGGCCAGGGGTCGACTTCCGAATCGACGAGACCTGGATGGTGGAGACGCTCGGCTCGGTGCTGTTGCGACACGCGGTCGAACGCGACCCCGCCTCCGGCGCGGCCACGCTCGCGCTGACCTACGGCGTGGGCGAGCGCAAGCCGTTTGCCTTCATCCCGGAACGCTGGAAAGACCGCGCCCCCGATCCAGCTCCCGTCTACGCGCCGCCGCCACCGTACGAATTCGAGCTGACAGTTCGCTCCACGCTTCTCCCGGGCTCCCCTCGGCTCGATCGCCGGGCGACGCTCGTCCGCAACCTCGGCAAGAACTTCTTCCGCAGCAGCTTCCGCCGGCTCGACGGCTTTCTCTTCGTGGTGCCAAACGTCGTCGTGGGCCAGCCACGGGACTGCACCGTCAACGTGCCCGGACCGCTCTACACCTACACCTTCGTCGAGGCGGGCACTCCCTACGAAAAGCTCGCCGGCACCTACATCGACTCGAAGACCACCCCCGACCGCCTGCCCGGGATCGTCGGCATCGAGAATCGTTCGGCGAAGCTGACGCTGGCCGCCTGGATGGACACCCGGGCCGAGGTGGCCTACCAGACCTACTTGAGCGGTGACGGCGACCGGTTGAGTGTGCTCTTCCATACGCTCCGCAGCGACCTGCTCGGCGATGCGGGCCGGATCGAATCCGACACCCAGCGGATCGTGTTCACCCCCGACTTCCGCGCCGCGCAGGCCGAGCACCGGGCAGAGATCGCCCGCACGCTTCCCTTGAGCACCACCACGCCCGACTGGGTCCGCGAGATGGTGATCCTGGAGATGATGCCGGGCTTTCACGGCGGGTTTCGCGGGCTCGCCGACAAGCTCCCGTTCTACCGTGAGATCGGCTTCAACACGCTCTACCTGATGCCCCACTGGGTGGGCGGCTACGGCAACGCCGATCCGCGGCAGGTCGACCCCGCCTTCGGCACTCCCGACGACCTCAAGGCGCTCGTGAAACGGGCCCATGCCTTGGGGATGCGCGTGCTCTTCGACATGGTGATCCACGGGTTCGCCGCCGGCGGCGCGGTGGCCCGCGAGCATCCAGAATTCTTCACCCGCAACGAGCAGGGCCGCGTCGAAACGCACTTCAACTGGGGCAGCCTCAACACCGACCCGGGCAATCCCGAGTATGTGAAGTTCATGGAGGAACTGGTCCTCCACGACCTGCGGACCTACGACATCGACGGCTACCGGGTCGACGCCAACAGCTTCAAGTCGCCCAACTGGGACCCGGCCTGCCCCCGGCGGCCGTGGCAGGCGTCGAGCACGCTGCCGCTCTACCGGGCGATGTATGAAGCCCTCCAGCGGGAGAAGAAGGACGTCGTCTTCTACAGCGAGATGTTCGGCCCCGCGTGGCATTCGGTGAGCAACCTCGCGCAGGATGCCAACTGGGCCGTCGTCACCGATCTGTTCGCCCGATTCGACACTGGGGAGGCGAATGCGGCCACCTACAAGGCGGGCATGCTGCAGTTGCAGGAATCGCTGCAGCCGGGGGCGAACCGGATCCGGTTCTGCCGCAACCACGACACTTGCTGGTTTTTTCCGAAGCACTGGCGCGGCTATACGCCGCGGTTTCTCGCCCTCGACGGTGTTCACATCCTCACCGGGGTGCCGGTCGTCTTCGCGGGCGACCGCAACCATCCGCCGGCGCTCGAGGACGATCCGCATGCCGTGGAGCACTACCGGAAGCTGATCGCGGTGCGGGGGGAGCGGCCCGAGTTCGCGCGGGGCGAGCTCTTGCTGCGGGAGATCGGCTGCGACGAACCGTGGGTGTTCACGGCCCTGCGTCGCGACGGGAAGAACGTGGGCCTGCTCGTCTCGTCGCTCGCCGCCGCCGAATCAACGGCCCGACTCTCGCTCGACCTGCCGGGCCAGACGCTCCGGGGCGTGCAACTGGTCGATCCGATCACGGGCGAGAAGGTTCCGATCCGGGACGGAGTCGTCACGCTGAAGGCCTTCCAGACGCTCGTGGGGCGGCTGGGTGAGTGACGCGCCTCAGGGCTCCACGGCCTGCACACGGCGGCAGCGGAGCATGACAATTGTCGATGAGGACATTGACCGGGCTATCCGTTCGCACACGCTTTCTCGAGCCAGACCGCGAACTCATCTGCGTTGATCGCTCCTGCCGCGAGGGCCAGCGTCTGCACCACAGCATCCTCTTCCGAGGCGGTAAACCGCTTGCCATTCGCCTCGAGGAAGACCGCAGCTGCCAGCAGGCCCGTTCGTTTGTTGCCATCGACAAACGGATGGTTCTTCACGATCCCATGGGCATACGTAGCGGCAAGTTCGAAGATGCTCGGTTGCTCGCAGGAAAAACGATGCTGTGGGCGTGCGAGAGCAGACTCGAGAAGGCCGCGATCACGCACGCCGCCGGATCCACCGAACCGTGCCAAGATTTTGTCGTGAAAAGACAGACAGTCTTCTGGCGTAATCCAGACCGGCTCACTCATCGATCCGGCCCGTCATTTGGCGAGTTCGTTGAGCGCGTTGCGATACCGCTGAATCAGGTCGTCGGCGATTGCCGCCTTCTCGGCAAACCCCGGCCGCTGGCCCGACAGCCGCACCGATCCTTCGGCAGCCTCCGTGAGAAACAGCGCATCGCCCTCCCGGACATTCAGGAGCGCAAGCGCCTCGGTCGGGATAATCACCCCGAGTGAGTTGCCAACGCGACGGACTTTGAGTTCAAGCGTCATTGGTATGAAATCCTGAGAAGCGAGCACTTCTTATGCTTGTTATAACTATCGGCATAACCGGCCTCTGCGTCAAGTAAATTGCCGGCATTCGGCCCCGGCCCTGGAGTCGTACCACCCCAGTAGGCTTGCTTCGGTTGTGCACGCGCAAGCGGACTAGAGCGACCCATTGGCAGGGCAACCCTGGTGATAAAAACTGGATCCATCAGTGATGGCACGTCGTCGTTTCACTCACATCGCCCAATGTGCTGCACGAAACGGTGACGCCGGCAGTGTGGCTGCGTTATAGAGGCTGACTTCAGGGGTGTCCCGCCAGGCATAGCGGATGGCGACCGGGGTTGCGACCTCCGGCGAACTGACGACGAGTGTATCGTCGTGAATCTCGCTGGTGGCCACGTGGTAAACACCATCCGCGCCGGCCACTTCAAATCCCGACGATTTACCGTCCAGGAAGCAGAGGAAGGGAAGATCGGGCCGGCCCCATGCCCGCCGCCAATCCGCGACGAGGGCGGGGAAAAGACGGCAATACAGAGGGGCTTTCTCGGGGTTGGCGTGATTCTCTCCGTGGTAGAAGATCACTCCGGCAATTTCCGGTGAGATTCACCTGCGGCATGTTGTCGCGTCCGTAGGGTGAAGGCACGAACATCCGAATCTGCGGGAAGTCGGCCTTCGCCAGCTCCTCTTTGGCATCACGCACATGCCCCAGCGGGTATTCCATATTCGACTGACCGCCGCAGAGCCAGACATCGCCGAAAAGCAGATCTTTCACCGCCTGGCGGCCTTTGCCTTCGACGGTCAGGTCGAAAGGGCCACCGGCGGGCATGGCGGTCAGCGTCACCGTCCACTCCCCTCGAGCATCCGCCGCTGTGTGGTGAGTCTGGCCCGCACAGGTGACCGTGATGGCTTCACCCGGCTCCGCCCAGCCCCACACCGGCACCAGCGTGTCGCGTTGGAGAACCGCATGATCCGCAAAGAGCGCATGCAGACGCGGCGCGGCCTGCGAAAAGTCCGCGGATAGAAGACATCCCGCAAGACCCACGGCGAGAAGCTTATTCATGGAGCCATTCCTCGCTGAAGCGGAGCAGCCGCACGGCCTGCGTCACGCCGTTCACCTGGCCGCGCTCATACAGGCACAAGATCTCGCCATCCGGCATGACGGCCAAGTCGCTGTAGGCGCTCCACGGCCCGTCATCGAGCACCCGGCTGATGGGCCAGGTCACCCCATCGTCGTAGCTCAGTTTCGCCGTGACGTTCCGCCGCGTCAGCATGGCCGTGCCCCACAGCGACTTCGCATCAGCGCCGGCGTCGGGGTTGACGAATAGCAGGGGCCGCTTGCCGCCAGGCAGCCGAATCAGACTCGCATGGCACACCGGACAGAAGAGATCTCCGCGCGGTCCCAGATCCCGCCAGCCTGAGATGCCATCGGCACTGACGAGACAGCGCCGCCGAGACAAGCCGGACTCATCGCGGACGTTCAGCATGATGCGGCCATCCGACAACTCGATCAGCACCGACTCGCTGGGGTTGATCGGCTTCGGATGCGCACAGGCGATAGCGCCCCGTTCCCAGGTCTCGCCGCCATCGTCGCTGTAGATTGTCGATACGCATGAATGCCGGTGATCTCCGGCACTGGAGTCGGAAAGCCAGACCGAAACCAGCAGCCGGCCGCTTGCGAGCTGAATCCCGTGACCGGGCCCCATTGCCAACACCTTCCAGGGATACTCCGGCCGGTAGCGGTCGAAGGTTGCCGTGATCTCTCGCGGGGGGCCTTCCGTTGCCACATCCCAGATGTAGGCCCGCCGATATCCCAGCTGGAAAAGCAAGAACGTGCGGCCGCTCCGATGATCGGTCATAAACGTGGGGTTATCGATCGTTTTCTCACCCGGCCGGGCGGCGCCGGGAGCCACGTGGACCTTCCGCTCGCGAGCCTCGTCGACCGTCAGCCCGCCCGAGGGCG
>JBILWX010000074.1:0-17228 GCA_044369655.1 Pirellulales bacterium | reverse complement strand
ACGATCAGCTTCAGAAACTCTGGGTCCTTGACGTCGCCGAAGCACTCGTTGTGGAAGACCACGTCGTAGCCCTTCGACCAGTCGGGCTTTGAATAAATGGAAACCCTGTGATCCTTGCGATCGCCACCCTCGTGCACGACGGTGCAGTTGATCCGCGCCCGCGAGGCCAGCCCCTGGGAGATCACCTTCTTCTGGCCGTCATAGTCGTGGCAGCAGCCGCCGGTGATGTAGAGCACCTCGAGCGGCTTTGCGTTTTCGGCCGCGGACACCGCTAGACAGGGCACGGCGCAGAGAAGACCGACGAACAGGCGGAGCAGGGGCATGAAGCGGACTCCTGATCGGGCAGAAAAACCGGTGACGCGAGGCATTCATGCTCATGGCGGGAGGAGGCGACTGTCAAGCCGTTTGCATTCCGACCTTTCCGCTCTTGCCAGCACACCTGCGACCACGGAGGCTACATTGCCGTCAGTCTCCTGGCTCTCCATGGCGGTCCTTCATCCCGTGGCTCGCGGCACATCCACATGAACATGCTCTTCGGACGTCGTATCGTCAGCAGCTTTGCTACGTGGTTCCTCCACCGACCGGCCTCGAGGATGATCCTTGCCTTCTTGCCTTGCCTTGCAGCCACGGAAGCCGCGGCACAATCGGCCGCCCCCGATGCCTCGGTGGCGGCCGTCGAATGCCGACCGCGGGGTGGGCTGCCACATTTCTTCGCCAAGGCGAAGGCCGGCGGTGACGTCCGTGTCGCCTACCTGGGAGGCAGCATCACGGCGGCGCCGGGCTGGAGGGTCTTCTCGCTCGACCGGCTGAAGAAGGAATTTGCAACGGCGCGGTTCAGCGAAATCAACGCAGCCATCGGCGGCACCGGCTCCGACCTGGGGGCCTTTCGCGTCGGACAGGACGTGATCGCCCACAAGCCAGACTTCGTCTTCGTCGAATTCGCCGTCAACGACGCCGGCACGCCGCCGGAACAGGTGATGGCCACCATGGAGGGCATCGTGCGGCAGATTCGGCGGGCCGACCCGGCCACCGACATCTGCTTCGTCTACACGCTTTCCGAGCCCCTGCTGCCCGATCTCGCCAAGGGCGTCTTCCCCGTCGCCGCTTCGGCCATGGAGGCGGTCGCCGACCACTACGCGATCCCTTCGGTGCACTTCGGCGTGGAGGTCACTCGGCGGATCGCCGACGGCACGCTCGTCTTCAAGGGTGACAAACCGGAAAAGCTGGATGCCGCCGCCAGCCCGATGCTGTTTTCGAGCGACGGCGTCCATCCTCACGTGGAGACCGGGCAGCGGCTCTACGCCGAGGTGCTGGCGCGGGCCCTCGCTGCCATGCAGGCCGCGGCGACGCCCGTCGCACCGCATCGGCTGCCCGAGCCGCTCCGCGCCGACAACTGGGAGAAAGCCAAGCTGATTCCGATCGAGCAGTCGATGCTCCGCGGCGACTGGAAGCGTGTCACCCCGGCCGACGACGGCCAGGCCAAGGCCTTCGCCCATCGCATGCCTGTGCTCTGGAAGGCGGAGCAGCCGGGCGCGGAACTGGTGGTCGCCTACTCGGGAACGCGGCTGGGGGTCTACGACCTGCTCGGTCCGGGCGGGGGCATGGTGTCGGTCCGCGTCGACGACGCGGCTGCCAAAGACGTGCCGCGGATCGACGGCTATTGCACCTATTGGCGGATCGCCACGCTCTCGACCGGCAGCCGGCCGGACGGCATGCACCGGGCGACGTTCAGGCTCGAGAAGTCGGCCCCCGACAAGGCGAAGATCCTCTTCGAACAGAATCGGCCGGACCTCGAGAAGAACCCCGCCAAGTACGCCGACAATGTCTGGTATGCGTCGGCGATCCTGTTGCTTGGAGACCTGCTCCCGGCGGACGCAGCCCCGGCACCGTGACCGCCACCCCAGCGGAACTATTTCACGTCCAGCTGGAGCAGAAACTCGTCGAGCCCCTTCCGGGCCTGTTGCTCCTGACCCTGCCGCTGGGCAATCTCCTCCCGCAGGGTCTCGATCCGGCTTTCCTGCTGTGAAAACTTCTGCACGTAACGCGTGA
Source organism: Pirellulales bacterium (assembly GCA_044369655.1). Taxonomy (GTDB): domain Bacteria; phylum Planctomycetota; class Planctomycetia; order Pirellulales; family UBA1268; genus CAMCQY01. The sequence goes on along the minus strand of JBILWX010000074.1, from coordinate 15,179 downwards.
AGAGATCGCTCGTCCGCTCCAGTCGGGTCATGTTCTCGCGGATCCGGGCCTGCTCCTGGCCGATGGCGTTGATCTCCTGCTCGCGTTCCGCCTTTTCCCGCACGATTCGCTCGATCTCCTGCTTGCGGCGGATCACTTCCGCGAGCGATTCCCTCACGGCCGGGCTCGTCACCCGTGCCCGCGTGTAGAGAAGGATCGCGTTGTCGTCGAGATTGGTGATTGCCAGCGACTGGTCGACCAGCATCTCCTCGCCGATCTCGAACGCCGCCGGAACGCCGGGCTCCGCCACGAGGGCGAAGCGATACCGGTCGCGGACGGTCTCGTCCGCCTTCTCCGGCTTGACGAGCCGCCAGCCTGATTCGATCGGATGCTCGACGAGGAGCTTCGCCGGCTCGGCGCCGGAGTTCTTCACCTCGAGCTTTCGCGCCCGGACGAGCCGACGCGAGGCGACGAGCGTACCCTTCGCGAGCCGCACGCTGACGATCTCCTCCGCACTGGGATCAGCCCGTGGCACGACCTCGACGTCGAGGTCGACGGCGTAGCTCAGCAGCCGCTCGCTGCCAGGGGCCATGTCCTCGATCCGCGCGTCGCCACAGTAGCCGCCCGCATCGTAGACGGTGATCGGGCCCTGCATGAGGTTGACCGCCGTGGAATTCTTCAGCCGTACTCCCGAAAGAGGGTGCTTCGCGAGCACACGCTCGTCGTAGATCGCCACGCGTTCGGCCATGACGTCCTCCGCCACGATCGGCAGCATGGCCGAGCGTTGCCGGGCGAGCGTCACGGGCTTGGCGATCTCGTAGCGAAACAGTTCGCCGAGCGAGATCGCCTGAGCCAGGCTCTGCATGCTCACGCCGGCACCAAAAGCCTGCCGGTCGCGGGCCCGCTTCAAGGCATCCGCGTCCTGCGGTTCACCCGGCGGCCCCGGCAGGCCGGGCGCGGCCGCCGCCTTGCGTTCAGCGGCTATTTCACGCCGGGCCAGTTCGCGGCCAAACCCACCCGCCGCACCCGCGGCACGAGCCATCTGCAGCTGCTCATCCGCCATGTTCTGCCCGTAGACCTGCGGCAAGAGCGAGGCATAGAGCTCGGGCCGCACCTCCGGCCGGGGCACGTGGAGCGGCTGATAGAGGTCCATCCTGAACGAGATCGGCCTGCCGCTCACCAACGACATCCGCACGTCTTTCCAGTCGTGGTCGGTCGTGTTCTCCACGATCGCCCAGCCCTGCAAGGTTGCCTGCGTATCTTTCCCGGGAGCCTCGTCGGCGAGCACGAGCCGGTAGCTCGTCTTCCACAGCGGCGACTCCCGCACATAGCCCACGCGGACCTGCCTGGCGCCCTTCCCCGCGAAGTCGAGCGTCACCGACTTCTTCTCGTTGTCGTGCCCGAGGGCCAGTACCGCGAGCGCCTTTTCCAGTTCGCCCTGCAGGCGGGGATCCAGCAGCTTGATCCGGGTGATCGTGTCGAGCGGCAGCGTCCGCAGGCCGTCCGCGGTGAGGATGGTGACGAACTGCCGCGTGACCGTCTTGTCGTCTCCGGCCGGCGCGGGCCGCGATTCCACGCCCACGATGGTGCCCGTGGCGGGCGCCGCCGCATCCACCTCGATCCTCTCGCCCCGCAGCCGGCCGAGCAGATCACCGATCGAGGGGTTGTCTGTGAGCTTCACCGCGAAGGTCTCGAGCGTCTTCGTGACGGGATCGCGAGACGCGTAGCTCACCGTCGATGCCGAACCGCCGAAATCCTCGACCACCATGCTCTTGAGCAGGTCGTTCACCTCGTCGGCCTTGAACGTCATCTCCACGCGGGCGTCGTCGGTCACCTCGCCGGCGTGCTGGAAGTAGCCGACTCCCGACGTGAACAGCACCACCTTCTCGAGCGGCAGCGTCGGGCCGTCTGCGGCCACGAGGGACAAGCCAGAGGCCGTGAGCGAGGCGGCCATGATGAAACAGATGGTGCGATGCATGGATCATCTCCCGACAAGTCATGGAGGAACGAGGCAAGACGCAAGAACAACGGGCCATCGGCCGAATCGTTACGGGAACCCCGCATCCCTGCTGGAAAGGGTGGCATCGCGGCCGGCCGAAGGCAAACCGGCCGCCGGGGTACCTGGGATTCCGCCCGAGGGTCGGCCGGCGGTGTCACAGCATCCGCGCGATCCGCCGGCCGGGCGCCGTCATCGCCAGCGAACCAAGCGAGGCGGCTGTCACCCAGCGCCGCCCTGCCGCGGCGCTCCCCGCGTGGGACGCCGTGCATGCCACCACGTCGAGCGTGATGCGATGGTGCGTGACCGTGTGCGTGATCGTGCCCAGCCGGCTGGTGGCACCGCACCCCAGGCCGCGCAACACCTCCGACCGTTCGATACCACGCCGCGCCGCGCGGGCCGCTCCCGACACCCGCGGAAAATCCCAGAGCCCCTCCCACCATTCGCCCGGTCCACGGCGGACGACCAGCACGCGTCCTGCCCGCCGCACCACGACCGCCGTCTCGTGCACCTGCTTGGCCGCCGGCCGTGCGGCCTTCATGGGGATCACTTCCACGCGGCCGGTCTGCCTCGCCGCGCAGCCAGCCGCCAGGGGGCAAGTCCCGCAGAGGGGCCGCTCGGGCGTGCAGACAAGCGACCCCAGATCCATGAGCGCCTGGTTGAAACGCCCCGGATGCTTCCGCGGCACGAGCGCGGTGGCGATCTCCCAGATCGGCTCGTCGCCCCGTGGGCCGTCGAGCGGCCCCGCATGCCCCGCGAGCCGGGCGATCACGCGCCGCGAGTTGGCCTCCACGATCGGCTCGGGGAGATCGAACGCGATCGAGGCGATCGCGCCGGCGGTATAGCGGCCGATGCCGGGCAGGCTCCGTAGCCCCGCCGCCGTCCGCGGAAACTCCCCGCCATGCTCTGCGACGATGGTTTTCGCCGCGGCGTGCAATTGCCGCGCGCGACGGTAGTACCCGAGCCCCTCCCAGAGCCGCAGCACGTCGTGCTCGGCCGCCGCGGCCAAGTCCGCGACGGTGGGAAATCGATCCAAAAAGCGGACATAAAAGCCCTTCACCCGCTCCACCTGCGTCTGCTGGAGCATGATCTCGCTGACCCATACGCGGTACGGGTCGCGGGATCTTCGCCAGGGCAGATCCCGCCCCACCCGGCCATACCAGGCCAGCAATGCCGGGACCACCGCGGTCTTCCCTGCCTTCTTCACACGAGCCCCTTGCAAACCGGTGTTTCTTGCGTTCCAAACACGGAGTCTAAAGCGAGTATCGGATCAGCGGAGCAGCGACTCGGAGCAAGCGTAGACGGAGGCGAGGGGATCGGCGAACGCTCGAGGAGCATTGGGCCGCCGCGGCCCACGCGACGAGACTTTTGCCGTCCCCGAAGCCGGCGAGTTGCCAAACCCGGCTGTGTCTCAAGGACATCCTAACCATCCCCCCATGGCCGAAAAGCTCACCCTCAAGCGTCATGAATCACCGGCCGGCCCGGCCTGGGAGTTCGTGCATCCACGGTGTGCCCGCCGGCGTCGCGCCGACATGGAGGAGGTCGAGGCGATGGTCGAAGCGGGTGAAGCGGAGATCGCGCGCGACGAACTCGTCTGGCTGCTCTCGGAGTGCCCCGACTTCCTCGACGCCCATGTGCATCTGGGGCTCATCGCGCTGGAGGAAGACGATCCGAAGCTGGCGCGGGGCCATTTCGGGCGGGCCTATGAACTCTGCCTGCGGGCACTCGAAGCCGCCGGCACGCCGCAGCCGCTTCCCTATGCGCTCGACGGCAACAAGCCCTTCTACGAGGCGGCGAAAGGACTCGTCCATTGCCTGCTCGACATGGGCCGCCGGAAGGTCGCGGAGGACGTCTGTCGCCGGATCGCCCCTCTCGATCCATCCGACCCGCTGGCCATCCAACGGCTCGTGGAGCATCGTGCATGACGACGACCACGCCGCCTCCCGTGCCCCGCTTTATCGTGCTGGAAGGCATCGACGGCGCCGGGAAATCCTCGCAGGTGGAGCCGCTCGTCGCCTGGCTCCATGGCCGCGGCTGCGCCGTGACCACCTGCCGCGATCCCGGCGCGACGCCCACGGGAGACGCGATCCGCGCGATCCTGCTCGACCGGCACGATCTCCATCTGGCACCGACCGCCGAGATGCTGCTGTATATGGCAGCCCGTGCCCAACTCGTCGCGGAGGTCATTCGGCCGAGCCTGGCCCGCGGCGAGTGGGTCGTGTCCGACCGCTACCTGCTGGCCAACATCGTCTACCAGGGCCATGCCGGCGGCCTCGATCCAGAAACCATCCGGCAGGTGGGGGCCATCGCCACCGGCGGTCTCGAGCCCGATCTCGTGCTGCTTCTCGATGTCGATCTGGAGACGGCTGCCCGCCGGCTCGCGCGGCCGCTCGACAAATTGGAAAACCGCGGCGATGCATTCCGCGGGCGGCTGCGAGCGGGGTATCTTGCCGAGGCCGCCCGACAGCCCGACCGCATTGCCGTCATCGATGCGACCGGATCCCCCGCCGACGTGCAGGCCAACCTGCGATCGGCGGTCGAACGTCGCTTTCCAGAACTACGGTCGGCACGGCCGACGTGAAAGGCGAAACCATGGCCTGGCAGGCAACGAGAGGGCGCAGCGAGATCGCCGGACAGGACGCGGTGGTCGAGCAGTTCGTGCGGGCCGCCGCGCACGGACGGATCGCGGGCTCGTATCTCTTCATCGGACCTGCCGGCGTGGGCAAGAGCACGGTGGCCCTGGCGCTTGCGAAGTCGCTGCTCTGCGAACGGCCCCGGCCCGGATTGGTGGCCTGCGGCGCGTGCGCGTCGTGCGTGCAGGCGGACGGCGGCAGCCATCCCGACATCGACGTCGTGGCAAAGCCGGCCGACCGGGCGACGATTCCGCTGGAGGCCTTCATCGGCGACGCCGAGCACCGCATGCGCGAGGGGCTGTGTTGGCGGCTCCTTCTGCAGCCGGCGCTCGGCGGCCGCAAGGTGGCGATCATCCTCGATGCCGATCATCTCGCCGACGAGGCAGCCAACTGCCTGCTCAAGACACTGGAGGAGCCGCCCGACCGAGCCATCATCATCCTGGTGGGAACCTCGCTCGAGCGGCAGCTGCCGACCATCCGCTCGCGGTGCCAGATCGTGCGGTTCGGACCGCTGGACGAGGAGACGGTGTTTCGCATCCTCTCGGCGGAGGCCGCGGCTGGCGATCTGCAGGCCGATGCCTCCCTGCTCCGCAGCAGTGCCGCCGCCGCCGGCGGCAGTCTGGCCCGCGCCCGGCTCCTGCTCGACCCTGAGTTGACCGCATTCCGCGGCCGCCTGCTCGCGCTGCTGTCGCAGCGTCCGCTGCACGGCGTGGAACTCGCGCGGGAAACGGTCGCCCTCGTGGAGGCCGCCGGCAAGGAAGCGCCACCGCGGCGGGCCCGGCTGAGGGTGGTGCTCGAAGCCGCGGTGGAATTTTTCCGGGCCTGCTTGCGGCGGGCGGTCACGGGGGAGCAGCCCGCCGACCCGGTCCTGGCCCGGCATGTGGAAGCCTGGGCCGCCGACTCGCAGGAGGCTGCGCAGGCGATTCAAAGCACCCTCGACATGCTGCAATCGATCGACCGCAACGCCAACCTGACGATCCTCATCGATGCCTGGACGGCCGTGCTCGAGCAACCGGCACTGGCCCGGGCCGGCTGAACGAAGGTTTGCCCAAGCTGCCTGGCCCCCGTCGGACGAGCGCGATTCTGGGGTGTCTGCGTCCTCTTTGGCCGTCATGCCTGCGGAATCGATTTTTCGGATCGCACCTGTCGATCCTCTTGGAACGTCGGCGGCTAAGCCTGCGGTGAGCCATCGCGCAGGTGGCGGAAGGAACGCCGGCGAACGCGTGTCGAAGGCCAGGGGGGGCGGGCATGTCCCAGAAACGGGCGGGCGGAATCTTCGCGTCTTCATTCATCGCCGGCCTGTTGCTGGCCGCGGCACTGTACGCGCCACGGGCCTGGGATCCGGTGCCGGGGCCGTACTTCGGACTCGATGACCACTCTCCGACGATTGCTGTCGATGGCATGGAGGCGGCGCACGCCGAACTCTCGGCCCGCGTTCAGACGCATCAGGCGACCGCTGCGACAACGCAACGAACTGCCCTGCCCGCGGCGGCAGAACCTCGCCTGGCCGACGTGCCACGAGCCGACGTGCCACGAGTCGCGACCGTCCCTCCCTCCGCGGTGCCGCCGGCTCAGCCGGTGCCCGCGCTGCCAGCCGCACCGCTGCCGCCGCTGGCAGTGGGAGCCTTTGCAGCGGTTACCGCCCCGTCGTCTGTGACGACACAACCGTCGATCGAGCAACCGGCGGCGGTCGTTCGGTCTCCCGAGCCTGTGGCCCCGCCGCCCGAACGTGTCGCCATCGCTGCCACCGCCGGTCCGGCGGCGACGGCGGCGATCGCGGGCACACTGCCGCCCACGCCGGCCCCCGTCGCGGTGCCAGCGACGCCCCCCGTTGCTGCAGTCTTCGCACCAGTCCCTGCTCCAGTCCCGACGCCACCCGTGGCAGGCGCACAGCCTGACCAGTCGGCCGAGCCCCCGGAGTCGCTGAAGGCGTTGATGACGCGGATGCAGGCGGCCCAGCCGGTCGCGCCGTCGGACGGCCAGGAGCTGCGGGCCGTTCAAACGCCGACACCGCAGACGATCCCGACGCCACCGCTCGCCCCACCCGTGTCGCCGCCCCGCCCGCCGCAATCCTGGTCGCAGGCCTTGGCGCAGGCTCCGGTGACGGTGCCGGCTCAACCGCAGCCAAACGCCATCCCCGCCATGGCCGCCGCGCCGGGAGCGGCGCCGCTCCCGGGTGAACCGTGGAACGATCCCGACGGGGTGAACTGGTCGGACGTCATCGCATCTCCATCGGCGCCCGAAGCAGATCGACGCCGTACCTGGCTGGGCGACCGGCGGGGTGAGCCGCGCGGCGCAGCCGCCCGAGCCGCCGAACCTCGTGGTGCCGCCCACGCCCCGAGCGGCCGACTTCTCGACCGGCTGCGGGGTGGTGATCGCCGAGTCGCCCACCTGCCCGGCTCCGAGGCCGGCACCGGGGCTTCAGCCGCTCCGCTTCCGCCCGACATCAGCCTCTGGCCGCGGCCGATCAAGCTGGAACAACAACTCGACCACCTCTCCACGCTCTCAGGCGACACGGGCGGCGATCCGCTCGGCGGCTGGATCAACCAGACACGAGACGCGCTGCGGGCCGTTCAAGACACCCGCGGGCCGCGTGATGCCGCCGCCGATTCCAGCCTGATCGCCCTGGGGGAGACGGTGATCACCGGGATGACGCTGGCCGACACGACCATCGATGCCGGCCTGGCGACGCACACCCGGCGGACCGCCCTCGCCGTGGCCCGTCGCGTGGCCGTCTGGCGTTCCACAGCCGCCTTCTTCACCACGATCAACCGCAGCCCCGTGGAACTCAGTACGAACGACGCCGCCGCCGCCATGACGAGGCAGGCTGCCGGACGCACGGTGGAAGAGATCGCCCGGTTGCTCGATGGCATCGAGCGGTTCGAGGTCGCCTCGACCGCCATCGAGGCCACGGCCGTGAAGGCGTCTCTCGGTTCGATCTGCAGCTTTTATCCGACGGCCGGGCGGCCCGTGGCACGGGCGGTCGAGGACCACTATCTCGCTCCCAACGTACGGATCGCCGTGCACCAGCAGTTTCTGGAAAAGCTCCTGCCGGGCGCCACCGTCGACACCTCTCCCTTCCAAGACACCGTGATGGGCCGCGAGGTGCGCGGCACCCGCACCGTGGAACGCACCACCACGCTCCGGCTCGTGCCCGACGAGGACGAGGTCTGCTTCAACCTCGAGGTTCATGGCGACATCGCATCGCGGGCGGTGACCGACGCCGGGCCGGTTTCCGTCACGGCCCGCAGCGCGTCGGCGTTCACCGTCCGCAAGCCGATCACGATCTCGTCGCAGGGACTCCTGTTCGGCAACGCTGCCGGCGTCGCCTCGAACCGCTCCCAGGTCGACACCATCCAGACGAGTTTCGACGCCGTGCCGGTGATGGGCTCGCTCGTTCGCAACATGGCCAGGAACCAGCAGGCCGACGCGATGCCCGAAGCCAACCGGGAAGTCATCGACAAGATCATTTCCCGCGCCTGCCGCGAGGTCGATTCGCAGGCGGAGCCGCAGTTCGCCCGGATGGCGGACCGCATCCGTGACCGCGTCTGGATGCCGCTGGTGAATCTGGGGCTCGAACCGACGGCGGTGGCGATGCAAACGACCTCGTCGGCGGCGACCATGCGGCTGCGGGTGGCCGGTACCACGCAACTGGCGGCCCATACCCCGCGGCCCCGCGCGCCGGCCGACGCGATGCTGAGCCTGCAGGTGCACGAATCCTCGGTGAACAACACGCTGGACCGTCTGGGCATCGCGGACCGCCGGCTGACGCTCGAAGAACTGATCCAACTCGTCAGCACGCGGCTCGGGGCCGAGACCAAGATTCCCGAGGAACTGCCGGAAGGCGTCGCGGTGACCTTCGCGAAGACACAGCCGATCCGCGTGGAGTGCCGCGACGGGCTCGTGCACGTGCAGGTCGCGCTCGACGCGATCGAGAGCGGCCGCCGCGATTGGTATGACATCATCGCCCGCGTCGCCTACAAGCCGGTCTGCTCCGGGCAGCAGGTGTTTCTCGAGCGCGAGGGCCCCGTCCAGTTGGGCGGCCCGGGCCACGAGGGACGGATGGAACTCGCGCTGCGGACGGTCTTCGGCAAGATCTTTCCGAAGGAACGGCCGATCGAGGTGCTCCCAGAGCGGATTGCCAAGAATCCGCGGCTCTCCGACGTGCAGGCGGTTCAGGCCGCCAGCAGCGACGGCTGGCTGGCGATCACGCTCGAGCAGCGCACGCCGCCGCCGGCGATCGCGGCCCCGCCGCAGAAAAAAGACACCCGGCCCGCGGAAGCCCGGCGCAAAACCGTCTGGCGCTGACACGCCGGCCTGACGTCCTCTCACGCCCCGGCCCCATTGAAATCCTGCGCACCTGGCCGGACAATCCGAGGCTGTTCACGCCCAGGTTCACGCCCTGTTCGCCCACTCCACACCGCAGGCCGTCATGCACGCCGATCCGCACTCGTTCCGCATCGAATCCGACAGCATGGGCGAGGTGAAGGTGCCCGCCGACCGCTACTGGGGCGCCCAGACGGAGCGCTCCCGCGACAACTTCAAGATCGGCACGGATCGCTTCCAATGGAGCCGGGCGATCAAGAAGTCGCTCGGCGTCCTCAAGAAGTGTGCGGCGCTCGCCAACGGTGAACTCGGTCAACTGCCCGATGCGACCGTCAAGCTGATCGTGCAGGCAGCCGACGAGGTGATCGCCGGCGCGCTCGACGACCACTTTCCGCTGGTCGTGTTCCAGACCGGCAGCGGCACGCAGTCGAACATGAACGCCAACGAGGTGATCTCGAATCGGGCGATCGAGATCGCCGGCGGCGTGATGGGCTCGAAGAAGCCGGTGCATCCCAACGACGACGTCAATCGCGGGCAATCGTCGAACGACACCTTTCCCACCGCCATGCACATCGCCGCCGTGCAGGTGATCCACGACCGGCTCCTGCCGGCCGTGCGGCAGCTCCGCGACGTGTTCCTCGCGCTCGAGAAGAAGCATGCCGATCTCGTGAAGATCGGCCGCACGCACCTCCAGGACGCCACCCCGATCACACTCGGCCAGGAAATCTCGAGCTGGCGGGCCCAGCTCGACGACCGGATCAAAGGGGTCGAGCGGGCGTTGCCCGGGCTCTACGAACTGGCGATCGGCGGCACGGCCGTGGGCACGGGCCTCAACGCCCACGCCCGGTTCGGCGACGTGGCTGCGAAGCACATCGCGAAGGAGACGGGCCATCCGTTCGTGTCGGCCCCCAACAAGTTCGCGGCCCTCGCCGCCCACGACGCCCTGGTCGAGGTGAGCGCGGCCGAACGCGGCCTCGCGATGGCGCTCTTCAAGATCGCCAACGACATTCGCCTGCTGGCCTCGGGGCCGCGGTGCGGGATCGGCGAGATCTCGATCCCGGAAAACGAGCCGGGCAGCTCGATCATGCCGGGCAAAGTGAACCCCACGCAGTGCGAGGCGATGACGATGGTCTGCGCCCAGGTCTTCGGCAACGACGCCGCGGTGGCCTTCGCCGGCTCGCAGGGACATTTCCAGCTCAACGTCTTCAAGCCGGTGATGGTGCACAACGTGCTCGAATCGGCCGACCTGATCGCCGACGCCTGCGACTCGATGCGGGTGCACTGCGCCACGGGCATCGAGCCGAACCTCGCGCGAATCAAGCAGCACCTCGACGAATCGCTGATGCTGGTGACGGCGCTCAACACCCACATCGGCTACGAGAAGGCGGCGAAGATCGCCAAGAAGGCCCACGTCGAGGGCACGAGCCTGAAGGAGGCCGCCGTGACACTGGGCTACGTGACGCCCGAGCAGTATGACCAGTGGGTCGTGCCGGTGGAGATGACGCGGCCGCTCGCTTCTGCGTGACGCTTCCATCGAGCGAGCCCGCCAATCAATTCCATCCAAGCACGCAGCGCAATCCGACTCCATCCAAGCCCGAAGCGCAAGCGAGGGACTCTTTCCCCAGGCCCCACCATGCCCCACGACCGTCGTCCCGTCCGCATGTCCTGCCCGATCTCCCGCCGTGCCTTCGCCGGCATCACGGCGGTCGCCGCCGCGGCCGCTGCCACACCCGCCCTGGCACGGGTCCGTCGAGTCGGCGGCGAGACGATCGTCGGCGAGGGAGAGCATCGCTTCCGCGTCCGCCACAACTTTCCACAACTGCCCGACACATACACCTGGCAGACCACCCACAACGTCGCCGTCGACGCCGCGGGCAATCTCTACGTGATTCACGAAGGAAAGAAGGAGCAGAAAGACCATCCGGCGATCTTCGTCTTCGACCCACAAGGAACATTCATCCGGGCGTTCGGCAGCGAGTTCCAGGGGGGCGGCCACGGCATCGAGGTCCGCAAGGAGGGAAACGAGGAGTTCCTCTACGTCTGCGGCTATCAGCAGGTGAAGTCGTTCGCGAAGATGACGCCTACCGGTGAAATCGTCTGGTATCGCAAGGCCCCGATGGAGTCGGGTGCCTACGCGGCCGGCGAAGACACGTCGACCACGCCCAGCTGGAACCGCCAGGGCTTCCTGCCGACGAACTTCGCCTTTCTCGACGACGGCGGCTTCCTGCTCGCCGACGGCTACGGCTCGTTCCGCATCCACCGCTACGACAAAGACGCGAAGTGGGTGAGCTCCTTCGGCGGGGCGGGCGACGGCAAGGGAACGTTCAACACGCCCCACGGCATCTGGATCGACCGTCGCGCGGCTGCCGATGGCATGGCGAAGGAACCAACGATCGTGGTCTGCGACCGGGCCCACCACACGCTGCAGGTCTTGGGCATGGACGGCACCTACAAGGAAACGATCACCGGCTTCGGCCTGCCGGCCAATCTCGACACCTGGAAGCACCTCATGGTGGTGCCCGAGTTGAAGTCGTGCGTGACGCTGCTCGACGACAAGAACAAGGTGGTGGCGCAGCTCGGGCGGGCCGTCGAGCGGCTCGACCAAGTCAAGAATCTCCGTGGCCAGCCCGACCAGTGGCGGGACGGCGAGTTCGTGCACCCGCACGACGCCTGCTTCACCCCCGCGGGCGACATCTTCGTCGCGGAATGGGTGGCCACGGGCCGCGTCACGAAGCTCGAACGCGTCGGCTGACGGCGGTGCCCTGCCGTCCTCGTTTCCTCCCCACAGGATTGTCTCCGCCATGCCTGCCCTCCGTGCTTCCCCACGTCTCGCAGGAGCCGCCGTGGCGTTGGTCTCGCTGGCACTCCAGTTCGTACCGTCGGCACGCGACACCCCCGCCGCCGAACCCAACTACGACGAGGCCGCCGTCCGGCAGTACACGCTGCCCGACATGCTGGCCGGGCCTGATGGCGTTGCGGTGTCGTCGGCCGAGGAATGGACGAAGACCGCACGGCCTCATCAGCTGGAGCTTTTGGAACGGTTCGTCTACGGCAGACGGCTGCCGGCGGTGCCGGTGACGGTGGTGGGCCACGTGGAGCGGGCCGACGTCATGCTCCCAGGCGACGTCGCCGCGGTGCGGATGCAGGCCACGCTGAAGCTCGGCGCTGCGGCCGACGCACCGACCACCGAGGTCCTGCTCTATCTGCCCAAGACCGAGCACCCCGTGCCGGTCTTTCTCAATCTCAACTTCCGCGGCAACCATGCCGAGCACCCCGATCCGGCCATCCGGCTTTCGACCGCCTGGATGCCCGACGACAAAGCCGCCGCCATCGAAAATCACCGCGCGACCGAGGCATCGCGGGGCACTTCGGCGCAGCGGTGGCCTGTCGAGTCGATGCTGACACGGGGCTTTTGCATGGCCACCGCCTACTATGGCGACGTCTTCCCCGACCGGGCGGACGGCCGCCCCGCCAGCGCGCTCAAATCACTCGGCCGGCCCGTCGAGGGCAGCCTGCCGCCGGACGAGCCCGGCGCCATCGCCACCTGGGCCTGGCAACTCTCCCGCATTCTCGACTGGCTCGTCACGCTGCCGGAGGTCGATCCCGGCAAGGTGATCGTCGTCGGCCACTCGCGACTGGGAAAGACGGCCCTCTGGGCCGGTGCCTGCGACCAGCGGTTCGCCATGGTCGTCTCGAATGAATCGGGCTGCGGGGGCGCGGCCCTCTCGAGGCGGAATTTTGGCGAGACGCTGGATGTGATCACGTCGCGTTTTCCCCACTGGTTCTGCCCCGCATTCGCCACCTATGCCAACCGGGAAACCGAACTCCCCTGCGATCAGCACGCGCTCCTGGCGATGACGGCCCCCCGGCCGCTCTCCGTCGCCAGCGCCGTGGAGGATCGGTGGGCCGACCCCCGCGGAGAGTTTCTTTCCTGCGTCGCCGCCGAGCCGGCCTGGAAACTCTTCGGCCTCACGGGCCTCGGCACCAAGGACTATCCCGCGGTCGACACACCCATCGGCCAGTCGATCGGCTACCACGTGCGCACCGGTCGGCACGATCTGATCGGCTACGACTGGCAGCGGTTCGCCGACGTCGCGGACCGCACGCTCCGCAAACAGACGCCGCCTCCTGCGGACGGCTATCCCGCCTTTCATCCGCTGCAATCCCCGCTGCCGGTCAAGCCGCCGGCCGGGGCGGTCGTGCTCGTGCCGGAACGTGTGGAAGAGGGCTCGCACCTGAAAGCGTTCGTCGGCATGGCGGGTGGCCCCATCGACTGGAAGATCGACGATGGCGCGCTGGTGGTGCATCGGACCGACGCACACGCCAACCACATCGTCTCCACGATGCTCTTCCGCGACGCCGACATTCATGCCGAGTTCATGACATCGCCGGAGGCGAAAGGCAACAGCGGCCTCTACCTCCATGGGCAGTACGAGATGCAGATCTATGACTCGTTCGGGGTCCAGCCGCCGACGGAGCAGGACGAGGGGAGCCTCTATCGCTTTGGCAAGCCGAGCGTGAACGCCAGCCGGCCCACGGGCGAGTGGCAGGTCTACGACATCCGCTTCATCGCCCCCCGCCGCGATGCCGCCGGCACGATCGTCGCGCCGGGCGAGGTGACGGCCTGGCTCAACGGCAAGCTCGTGCAGAACGAACTCACCTTCACCGAGCCACGGTCACCTTACACGCCCTACAAGCATGGCGTGACCGACTTCCTCAAGGGTGTCGAGAAACGCCTGCTCGCCACTGGCGAAGGTCCGCTCTTCCTGCAGGATCACGGCAGCCCCACGCGGTTTCGCAACGTGTGGATCAAACGCCTCGACACGCCGTGATGGCGTGCAGGGGCCGAAGCCGGCCCCTGCACGCAGCGCTGCACGTCAGATCGCGCCTGCGGCGGTCTCGCCGGTCCGAATCCGCACCACCTCGGCCAGATTCGTCACGAAGATCTTGCCGTCGCCCACCTGGCCGGTTCGCGCCGTCGTCATGATCTTGCTGATCACGGCCGGTGCCTCGTCGTCGCTCACGACGACCTCGATCTTCACCTTCGGCAGGAAGTCGACCGAATACTCGGCGCCGCGGTAGGTCTCCGTGTGTCCCTTCTGCCGGCCGAAGCCGCGCACCTCGGTCACGGTCATGCCTTTCACGCCCTGGGCATTGAGGGCGTCTTTCACTTCCTCCAACTTGAAATGGCGGATGATGGCTTCAATCTTCTTCATGGTTTGTCTCCTGGGAATCGGCGGACGTCATCGGCCCGCGGCTGGTCACTCTGGCGTTGCCGATCACACGACCGGCCGTCTGTCAGGGATGACATGCACGTGGCGTGCCAAACGAACACGCCGCTGTTTCGCGGCATTTTCAGGCCTCGCGGGGTGCCGTGTGTCACGGCGGTGAGGCGCTGCCGTGAGGCCCCTGCCCGGTTTGAACAGCCCCTGCCCGCCTTTTTCAGCGGTGAATGCCCAACCTTTCCAGCCGTCGCGCCCGTGAGGCGCCTGTCACCGCGGCCGCACGCCCCGACACGACCGGTTTGTTGGCTGCTTTCGCGATCATTACACTGCGAGCCGTTGGCCGTGATCACACGACGAGGGGTTCGTTCCATTCCCGCCGTTTTGGAGGATACATCCCATGGTGCGCGACACACCCGCCCGGTCCGCCTCCCGCCCCGAGGGGCCAGCCGACACGCGTCGCGGCTTTCTCAAAACTGCGGGAGTCGCCACCGGCATGACGATCGCCGCGCCCTACGTCATCACCTCGAAGGCGCTCGGCAACGCCACGACTCCTCCAGCCAGCGACCGGATCGTGATGGGCGGCATCGGCATCGGCAACATGGGCTCTGGTGATCAAAACGTCTTCCTTGGTCGCTCGGACGTGCAGTACGTCGCAGTCTGCGACGTTCGGAAGAAGTGGCGGAACGACGGCAAGGGCCGCGTCGACGGGAAGTATGGCAACGGCGACTGCGCCGCCTACGTCGACTTCCGGGAACTGCTCGCCCGCGACGACATCGACGCCGTCCATATCGCCACGCCCGACCACTGGCATGCCATCATGACGATCGCCGCGTGCCGCGCGGGAAAGGACGTCTACCTGCAGAAGCCGGAGACGCTCACGCTGCGGGAAGGCCCGCTGATGATCGCGGCGGCCCGGCGCTACGGCCGCGTCGTCTCCGGCGGCAGCCAGCGCGTGCTCGAGGACTACAAGGAGATCGTGCATCCCTGCTGGGCCGGCGAGATCGGTGCGATCAAGTCGGC
>JBILWX010000296.1:0-5316 GCA_044369655.1 Pirellulales bacterium | reverse complement strand
CGCCCCCCGCGACTTGCGCTTTGCGGCCCGGGATTCATCGCTCCACTTGTAGGGAGGACGCGTCGGCTTCCGGCCCTCGCGGGCTGCGGCGGCGGCCTCGTCGCGGTTCGCGAAATCGTAGGCCCGCAAGACTGTGCCGCGGCTGACCTTCATCTCGCGAGCCAGCCGATCGAACCCCTCCCCTGCCTTTCTGCGGCGATCCACCTCCACCGCGATTTGCCGATAGCCCGTGCTGCGCGACGCGCGGCTCGTCGAGGTGACCAAGGAGGGGCCGCGGATCAGCCGCATCGTCGTCGCCGGCCCGGACGGCACGCGGCGAGAGATCGCAGCGAAGATGTTCATCGACACGACCTACGAGGGCGACCTGATGGCCGCGGCGGGCGTCTCGCACACGCTCACCCGCGAAGGCCGCGACAAGTATGACGAGTCGCTGGCCGGCATCCGCTATGCCGATTGGTGCCGTCCGCGAGCGCCGCACGAGCAGCCGGGGCCAAACGGCCGCAAGCCGAGCGGCCAAGGCGTCTGGGATCGCGACTTCCCGCTCGACCCTTTCGTGCGCAAGGGCGACCCCTCGAGCGGCCTCCTGCCGCTGATCAACCCCGGCGACCCTGGCACGCCCGGCGAGGCGGCCCCGGGTGTGCAGGCCTATTGCTTCCGGCTCTGCCTCACCACCGCCGCCGATCGGCTGCCGATCGAGCCGCCCCCCGGCTACGACCCGGCCCGCTACGAGATCGTCGTGCGGTTCATCGAGGCCTGCCTGGCCAACGGCGACGACATGGACCTCCGCTGGTTCTCGAAGCACTTCAATACGGCGACGTTCGGCGGGAATCTCCCCGGCGCGAGCTGGGGCTGGTGCGAGGCCAGCCCCGAGCGGCGGCAGGAACTGTTTCGCGAGCACGAGTATCACCAGCGTGCCGGTGCAGGCCGTGGACTACGCGAAGCTGGCGGCACGGCTCGTCGCTGACGGGCAAATCCTGCGCATGCCGGCTCCGCCGCCCAAGGCGCCGAAGAACGCTGGGAAGCCGGACGACGTGAACGGCAAGTCGTACGATCTTGTCGTCATCGGTGGCATGCCGGGCGGCATCGCCTGTGCGGCGCCGGCGGCTGGGAGGCCGCCAACGACTGCCTCCGCCGCCGACGAGTTCTGCGACAACGCGCTGCTCCGCCTTTGGGAATAAAAGCGGACGCAGCTCTTTTGGCCCCCGGAAGCCCCTCGCGGAAGCGAGCGGGGTGACGCGGGCCATGACCGTGCGGGTATTTGATCCAACGCGCCGGTCGTGATCGCGACGCGTCATCCCACCTGCTGCCGCAGGGGGCTTTTGGGGAACGCGTCATCCCACCGGCTTCCGCCGGGGGCTACTGGCGATCTGAAAAACGGGCGGTCAGGATCGCGGGCGTGCGGACGCCGGGCTTGATCTCGCCCGACGGAATGACCGTGCGGCCCCGCCAGGCGACTGTCGTCGTCGTCACGGGCGTGGCGGTCGCAAGGCCGTCGACGGTCGCGGGGATCTCGTCTGCAGCAAGCCATGCGTCGGCGGCGGTGTCGTAGATATAGTTGCGTCGCGGAAAGCCCGGATGCCTGCCGGCCAGTTCCATCCGCCGCTCGAAAAACTCGCCATCGTCACCCGGCAAAAACAGGAGCTGCTTGCCGCCGACCGCGATCGCGGGCCCCGCCGCGGCGATGAGCGGCACCGGCGCCGGCGCGAGGACGGTCCAGGATTCCGTCGCGGGGTCAAACCGATAGGCATCCCGGAGAAACCGGCGCGTCACCGTCGGGCCCTCGGCTCCGGCGGTCTCGGCCACGATGAGCTCGGCGCCGCTCACCAGATAGATGCGGCCATCGACCGCACCGATCACCGGGAGAATCCGCGGCGGCCCGGGCCACGCCGGATGCTCCCGCCAGCCTGCCGCGGCATCGGCGAGATCGATCGACCAGAAGGTCGCGAGCGCCGTCGTTGCATCGGGCGTCTCCTGGCCCCCTGCGATAAAGAGCCGGCTGCCGACGAGGATGCCCACCGCGTTGGCAACGGGCTTCGGCAGCGGAGGCAACGCATCGCGCTCGATCACGAGCCGCTGCGTGGCCGCATCCCAGCCAAGCGCCATCGTCGAGGCGACGTTTCTTCGGGCGTCGCCGCCGCCGACGCACCACACCCGCCCTGCAAACGACGCCGAGACGCCGTAGCCGAGCGGCTCGGGCAGCGGCGTGGCCGATTGCCATTGGCCATCCGGGTCGGCGAGCACCCACGCGGTGTCGTGCCAGGCCTTCGTGCCTCCCTCCCACGGCGGACGATCGGGAAAATTCGCGCCCCCCGCGACGACGAGCCGGCCGTCGCTCTCGCCTCCGCAGACGCCCGCAAACGCGCCCGCGACACCGACCGGATCAGGCAGATCGGCAAGCCGCGTCCACGCGAGCCGCGCGGCCTCACGAGGCGGCGGTTCAGCCGCGGGCCTGGGGCCGCAGCCGAAGATTCCGCAGAGCAATGAGAGCATCACGACCGCAGGATTCCTCGCGGGTTCGCCACGCGCGGAGTCAGACGGCGGCAGGCGATGCATGCGGACGGGCCCAGGTGAAGAAGCCGATCGACTCGAGCGATTCGCGGAGCCGCTGCTCGTCGGCCCGGGAGAGCTGCGGGAGAGGAGGCCGGCAGTGGCCGCAGGGAGTGCCGATCATCGCCAGCACCGCCTTCATGGCCGGATGAAACGGAAACCGCATCAGCGCGCGGATCATCGCCACCGCGCGTAGTTGCTCCGCGCGGGCGCGGTCGAGGTCGCCCGCATCGAAGGCGGCGATCAGCCGCCCGTAGAGCGGCGCCGCCACGTTGAAGGTCGAGCCCACCGCCGCGCGGGCGCCGACAGCGAGGCCGGGCAGGAGCAGTTCGTCGTAGCCCGAGAGCATCTCGAACCGGCCGCCGTCGAGGGCTACGCATTCGAGAAACTCGTGCAGCGTGTTGGCGGTGTATTTCACGCCGGTGAGGTTCGGGATCCGGTCGCCGGCCTGCTTCAGAAAATCGACCACGTCGATCGCCACGCCGGTCATCGTCGGGATGTGATAGTAGTAGAAGGGCAGCTTCGGCGCGGCGGCCGCGACCGCGGCGGCGCATTCGACGGCCATCGCCGTGTCGCGGATCGCAAAGTAGCAGGGTGGCATCGCGGAGGTGGCGTCGGCGCCGATCTCGGCGGCGTGTGCTGCCAGTGCGGCCGCCTCGGGGAGCGAATCGTGGCCCACGTGCACGATCACGGGCACCCTGCCCTGCGTGGCGGTTATAAACGCCTCCGCCACCTGCCTCCGCTCGGCGGTCGAGAGCGAGACGCCCTCGCCGGTGCTGCCGCAGACATAGAGCCCGCACACGCCGTCGGCGAGCAGCCGCTCCACGAGCGGCGGAATCGCGGCCAGATCGACGGCGAGATCGGGAGTGAGCGGCGTGTAGGTGGCGGGGATCAGTCCGGTGAAACGGTGTTGCATGCGTTGGCGGCGCGAGTGGGGATGGGATGATGGCGACCGTAGTATATCAAACGCTATCCCAAAAGCCCCTCGCGGCAGCGAGCGGGGTGACGCGAGCCATCACCATGCGGGCATTTGATCCAACGCGCCGGTCGTGATCGCCACGCGTCATCCCACCGGCTTCCGCCGGGGGCTTCTTGTGAACAACGCGCGTGGATCAAGTGTGAGCGGTATAAGCCAGCGATCACCTGCCGCTCGTCGTCTACTCGAGGGGGCCTACGTCCCCTGCCCCTGCGGGCGGATCGCGAGCACTAGCGCCACCGAGAGGATCGCGAGCAGCGCAAACCCACCGAAGATCGCGAAGAGCGAGACATCCGCGTCGCGCAGCACGCCGAAGCCCCAGTCGGCGAAGCCGCCGAAGCTGATGCTCACGAGATTCATGATCCCGTAGCCCGTGGCCCGCAGGCTCGGCCGCGTGATCTGGCAGAGGATCGGCATGTTGTTGCAGTCGAAGAAGCCCCAGCCAAGGCCGAAGAGCACGAGGCACGCGATCGCGAAGCCGAGCGTGCCCGCCAGCCCCACGCCCACGAGCGCCGGTAGGAAAAACGACATGCCGAGGGCGCTGGTGTAGATCCGGCCCCGGGCGGTCGACTGCATCAGCCGATCGGCGAGCCAGCCTCCCGCCACCACGCCCACGAGCGACGCCAGCTGCACGAAGAGCACGGCCGACACGCCCGCCTGCCCCTGCCCCAGGCCAAACTTCTCGCGGAGGATGTCGGGCATCCAGTCTCTGACCACCCACCCGGCGATCGCCGGCAGCGTGAACACGGCCACGAGTAGGAGAAACTGCCGGTTGCGCAAAAGTTCGCCCACGGCCGCGCCAAACGCCGGCTCGTCGCCGGTCGCCCGGCCATGCGGCGGATCGCGCAAGAGAAAGAAGAGCGGCACGGCGTAGACGATGCCCGCGATCCCGCAGGCGGCGAAGGCGAGCCGCCAGCCGAGGGCCGGGTCATCGGCCACGTAGCCGGAGAAGCCGCCGAGGATCACGCCCGCGTAGATGCCCGTCTGGTGGATGCCCACCGCCCGCGACCGCGTCGAGCCGGTGTGGAAATCGGTGATGAGCGCGAGCGCGGCCGGAATGTAGAAGGCCTCGCTGATGCCCATGATCGCGCGGGCGGCGACGAACGCCTCGAACGATTCGACGTAGCCGGTGATCCACGTGACGGCCGACCAGACGAAGAGGCTCGCCACGATGACGAGCCGGCGGCTCGTGCGATCGGCCACGTAGCCGCCCAGCGGGCTCAAGATCGCGTAGACCCACTTGAATGACCCGAGCACGATGCCCCAGTTGGCCCGGGTGGCGATGTCGGGGATGTCGGCCATGATCGACGGCTTCATCGCCGCGAGCATCTGCCGGTCGAGGTAGTTCAAGAGCGCCACCGGCACGAGCAGCGCGACGATGATCCAGGCCAAGCGGCTCACGCCGGGCGAACCGCGTTCGTGCGAGGAGTCAGAAGGCAACGCGTGATGCATGCGGGCCGTAGTATATCAATTCGCCGGAAGCGCCAGGGTCGCACGTCCAAAACGCCCCCGACGGAAGCCGGTGGGAAGACGCGCCGCGATGACAAGCCGCGATCCCTTCACTCCGCCGGCTTTCGCCGGGTAATTTTGGTGCGGCGGGGCTTCTTGAGGCTGACGGACGGCCCGCGAAACGCCACCGCGGGCCGGTCAGCGGGCACGTCGGCCTAAGGATAGTCCGGTCAATGGCACTGCCGCAACGATGTCCACAGTCATTTCCGAGCCGATGAGCGGCTGGAGAGGCTGGTGCCGCGTTTCCCGGCACCCAATCAGCGGCACCCGGAACTGCAGGAACG
>JBILWX010000190.1:0-5323 GCA_044369655.1 Pirellulales bacterium | reverse complement strand
GCAAGGGCAAGAGCTGCGACAATTTCCTGCCGCTCGGCCCCTGGCTCGTCACGGCCGACGAGGTGGGCGATCCGCAGAAGCTCGGCCTGACGCTCGACGTCAATGGCGTGCGGCGGCAGAACGGCACGTCGGCGACGATGATCTTCGACGTCTGGCACATCGTGCACTACCTCTCGCACTTCATCACGCTCGAGGCGGGAGACGTGATCATCACGGGCACGCCGCCGGGCGTGGGCATGGGGATGAAGCCGCCGGTGTTTTTACAGGCGGGCGACGTGGTGACGCTCGCGATCGACCGCCTCGGCAGCCAGCGGAGCGTGTGCGAGCCGGCGTGACCTGGCTCGTGTCCTCCCCATTCCAGAAGATGTTTGGCCGGATCGTCGATCAGACCGGATCGTTCGACACGGGGCTGGAAATCGCGGGCTGCGCCCCGGCCGTGGCGGTGGCCATCCTGCTGGCCTGCTGGCCCGCCGAGCAGTGGCATCGAGGCCTTTTCCACGGGCAGCTAGAATCTCCCGCTGAGTCCCATTCCCGCGACCGGAGCCTTCCATGAGCAGCGTGCAGTTCGAGATCATCGACGAGGGCGACGCCCCGATCGTCAAGGCCATCCTGCCGGCCGGGACGTCGATCTTCGCCGACTCCGGCGCCATGATGTCGATGACGCCGGGCATCACGGTCGAAAGCTCGCTCAAGGGCGGCGTGATGGGGGCCCTCTCCCGTTCGCTCCTCCGCGGCGAGACCTTCTTCCACCTCACGCTCACCGCGGGCCCCGAGGGCGGCGAGGCGCTGCTCGCCCCGGCGATGATGGGGGGCATCCAGCTCCTCGAACTCACGGGCACCGAGTTCTTCCTGCAGAAGGGCTCGTTTCTCGCGGGCGAACACGAGATCGAGTTGTCCACGAAAACGCAGAACCTGACGAAGGGCCTCTTGAGCGGCGAGGGCTTCTTCGTGACGCGGGTGGGCGGATCGGGCAAGCTGCTCATCAACACGTTCGGCGCCCTGATGCGATTCGACCTCACGCCGGGCGAGGAATACATCGTCGACAACAACCATCTCGTGGCCTGGGAATCGACGACCAGCTACACGATCACGAAAGCGGCCGCAGGCTGGATCTCGAGCTTCACGTCGGGCGAGGGATTCGTCTGTCGCTTCCGCGGGCCCGGCACGATCTACGTGCAGACCCGCAGCCCCGCGGCCTTCGCCGGCTGGCTCAGCCGCTATATCCCCAGCCGCGGCAGCTGAGCCGAGGTGACTGCGGCGATGACCCGAATCTTTCCCGCTGCGTGTTTCTGCAACGATGCCCCGGGTTCCCGCCCGTGTGACGTGACGCTCGAATCCCGCTGGCTGCTGGTCCGGCCCGAGGGCGGTGCCCACGTGCGGTGGCCGTATGAGGCGCTCACCTGCGAGGTCGCGGGCGATGAACGGGCGTGGCTCACGCTCATCTGCCGGCAGCCGCTCGAGCCGGGAGTCGCGGCGGTGGTGATCCGCGACCGCGAACTCGTCGCGGCCCTGGCGGATCGGACAGGCGAGCCGTGTCGCGGTGTCCTTGAGGGTTTTGCCGCCGGGGCGAAAGCACATGCCCGGCGACAGTGGCGTGGGCTCGTCCTCTTCGCCGTCGGGATGTTGGCGGCAATCGTGGTCGGCTGGTGGTCGTGCACCTGGCTCGCGCCCGAGGTCGCCGCCGACGTGATGCCTGTGAAGACGGAGATGCAGCTCGGCCGCCTGCTTGCCGACGGGTTTCTCGCCGGCGAGGAACGTCTCGGGGAGGGCCCCGCCCGCGACGCGGTACAGCGGATCGTTGACCGGCTCGTCGCGGCCGCGGAGAACCCCGGTTACACGTTCACCGTCGCCGTCGTCGACGACCCTCGCGTCAACGCGCTGGCCCTGCCTGGCGGACAGATCGTCGTGTTCACGGGCCTGATCGCTTCGGCCGGCTCGGCCGACGAGGTAGCCGCCGTACTCGCGCACGAGATTCAGCACGTGCTGCATCGTCATGGCCTCAAGCGGCTCGTCCAGCAGCTCGGCGGTGCCGCCGTGATCGCCCTGGCGACCGGCGGGGGCGACCTCGGCCAACTGGCGGGCCGCGCCGGCGAACTCGTGCAGCTCTCCTACGGCCGCGAGCAGGAGGCTGAAGCTGATCGCGACGGGCTTGCCCTGCTCGAGCGGGCGGGCCTGCCTCCGGCGGCCATGGCCACCTTCTTCGAGCGGCTCGAGCGAGAGGCTCCGGGCGACGGCCCCGCGTTTCTCTCGACGCACCCCGACACGGCCTGGCGGATCGCGGAGATCCGCCGCCTCACCGCGGCCCTGCCGCGAACGCAGCCACGGCCGCTCGGCATCGACTGGGAACTGGTCAAAGCCAGCCTCGAACGCCGCTGATCGGACCATTGCCGCCAAACTGCCATGGCGGTTATGCTGCCGGTTTTCCTCGTTCGCAGGAGGCCCGCTTGCTCTCCATCTCGCACCCCGCGTTCACGGGCCTCGTCGGCACGGCCCGCACCGACATCACGCCTCCCGTCGGCATCTTCTGCCGCAACTGGGGCGCCGCCGTCCACGACACGGCCCAGGGGATCCACCGCCCGCTCTCGCTTACCGCGATCGCCATTCAGGAAGACGGCTCGTCGCCGCCGCTCGTGCTCATCGACGCCGACCTCGGCTGGTGGGCCAACCTCACCTACGAGCGG
Organism: Pirellulales bacterium; assembly: GCA_044369655.1. GTDB lineage: Bacteria > Planctomycetota > Planctomycetia > Pirellulales > UBA1268 > CAMCQY01. The sequence goes on along the minus strand of JBILWX010000190.1, from coordinate 2,642 downwards.
AAGTTTCGCCGGCAGGTGCTCGACGAACTCGGACTGCCTCCCGAGCGACTGCTCTGTTGCGTGACGCACACGCACTCCGCGCCGCCCCTCTGCGAGCCGGAGCCGCAATGGCAGGGCGGGGAACTGCTCGCTGCCTACCTGGGCTCGCTGCGGCGGGCCTTCGTGGAAACGGCCCGCAAGGCGCTGGCGGCGGTCGAGCCGGCCACGATCGAATGGTCCCACGGCCGCTCGAGCCTCGCGTCCAACCGCGACCTTCCCGATCCGACGCCGCCCAGCGGGCCGCGGCTCGTCTGTGGCTTCAACCCCGCCAATCCGGCCGACGACACGCTCGTCGTCGGTCGGGTGACGTGTGCCTCGGGCCGTGTGCTCGCCACGCTCGCCAACTACGCCTGCCATCCGACGACGCTCGCCTGGGACTGCGATCTCATATCGCCCGATTTCGTCGGCATCATGCGGGAGACGATCGAGCAGGCCACGGGCGGTGGCCTGGCGCTCTTTCTGCAGGGTGCTTCGGGCGAGCTCGCACCACGGTATCAGTACGTGGGTGACACGGCGGTTGCCGACGCGCACGGCCGGGAACTCGGCCACGCCGCACTCGCCGCGATCTACGCGATGGAACCTCCGGGCGAGCGGCTCGTCTACGACCGCGTGGTGGAATCGGGGGCGCCGCTGGCCACCTGGCGGCGAGAGCCAAAGGGAGCCAGCCGGTTCTCCGCGAGTCTCGCCGCCGAATGCCGCACGGTCGACATCCCGCTGAAGGACTGGCCGAGTGCCGCGGAGCTGGCGGCCCAGTTCGCAGCCTGCACCGACAGGCCGATCGCCGAACGGCTGCGGCGGAAACTCCGGATCCGCGAGGCTCTCGGCGACGGCCCGACCTTTCCGATCGAGATCTGGGGCTGGCGGCTCGGGGAGGCGCTCGTGCTGGGCACGATGGCCGAGGCCTATTCCTGCATCCAGCAGAACGTGCGGGCCGCGTTTGCCGATCGTGAGGTCGTCTGGCTCAACCTCGTCAACGGCTCGGTCGGCTATCTTCCGCCAGCGCCGCTCTACGATGTCGAGGTCTACCAGGTCTGGCAGACGCCGTTCGACCGGGGCAGCCTGGAACTCGTGGAGCAGGCCACGATCGCCCTCGGCCGCGACCTGCTTCGCTGAAAAGGTGCCAGCCACCAAATTTGGGTAATTTGGCATCTTCTCCAGTTTTGGTGGCTGGCACCTTTTTTTCCGCTTTGGGACTGTCCCTCAGGCGATCCGCGGCGGGGGCGCCGGGTTGAACGTTTCCTGCGGATTGAGCAGCGCCCAGAGCACGGCGTCGATCGCCATCAACGCCGCGAAGAGCACGAGGGCCGCGTTCCACGTGCCGGTCGCCGTCACGAGCCAGCCGACCGTCACGGGAAACAGCATCGCCCCGATGCCGCCGGCCATGTTCATCGCGCCGAACACCATCCCCACCCGCTCGCCGCCGTAGTCGATCGCCACCGTATAGCCGGCCACGCCGCCGAAGCAGGCGACGAACGCCCCCAGGCTGATCAGCGCGATCGCGGCGTTGACATCGGCCACGAACGAGGAGAGCACGATCAGCACCGCGCAGGTCGCCATCGCGACGGCGGCGAGGCATTGCCGGGCGATCCGCTTGCTGCCGGTGCGGGCCAGCAGCCAGTCCGACGCATAGCCGCCGCAGATCACGCCGAGCATCGCCGCCACGCCGGCGTAGGAGGTAAGCAGGCCCGACTGCATGAGCGACACGCCGCGGGTCTCGCGGAGAAAGGTCGGAAACCAGGTGACGAAGAAGATCATCGCCGCCGCCCGCAGAAACTGCTGGCCGCAGAGCAAGAGGAGCGACGGATCGGTCCAGCCGCGTCCCATCGCTTCCGCTCCGGGCTTCCCTTCCAACGCGTCGTCGCGTTTCAAGAAAAGCCCCCGGCGGGAGCCGGGGGACTCCGCGTCGGGGCGCAGACCGTCTTCCATGCCGCCCGACGCCACCGCATCTAAGCCCGCCGAACGCGTGCCGAGCCAATACGCCGCGGCCCAGACGAGCCCCGGCAGGCAGTAGAGCACGAGGCAGATCCGCCATCGCTCGATCTGTTCCGCGGCGGCCCAAGGGCCGAACCGTTCGAGCAGCCACGCCGTGAGCACCGGCGCGATCGCCCCGCCGGCGAGCATGCCGGCCCCGAGCCAGCCCGAGGCCCGCGCCCGCTCCTTCTCGCCAAAGACCTGGCCGATCGACCGCACCGCACACGGAAACACGCCAGCCTGGAGCGCGCCCATCACCGTCCACGCCGCCACGATCTCCCAGTAGGACCGCGCGAAGCCGGTGACCGCCGTGGCCAGCGACCAGAGGATGCAATACAAGACGAGCGCCCGCCGACCGCCGATCCGGTCGGCCAGCCAGCCCGCAGGGATTTGGAAGAGGGCATATCCAAAATGCCAGGCCGACTGCAGGAAGCCGAGCGCCCGCGTGGCGTCGCCGAACCAACTGTCCTGCACCGCGAGATCGCGGCCGATCTCCTGGAGCGGCACGCTGATCGCCGACCGCTGCACGTAGGCAACGAGCGCCACCGCCCAGAGGAATGTCAGGATCGCGTAGCGCATGGGGCTGCGACCGCCTCCGCGAGCAGGTCGAAGAGCCGGTCGACCTCGCGGGC
>JBILWX010000010.1:0-51157 GCA_044369655.1 Pirellulales bacterium | reverse complement strand
TCACTATTGCTAGCAGCCGACCGCATTGCAAACACCCCTCCTTAGGGCTTGCGTTTCCAGAAGGTCCGGCCGTTGAGGGTCTCGTCCAGGCGGTCGAATCGCGACTCGATCTGGCTGCGAAAATCGCGCATCCGCGCGGCGTCGCCGGCCACGATCGGGTAATCGTCCTCGAGCCGGGGAGCGGTCACCTGGTAGTCGTCGAATTGAACGACCGTGAGCCGTGGGTTGTCGAGCAGCGAGTAGATTCGTTCCGGTTCGTTCCGCAGGTACCAGATCGATTTGACGTCCATGTTGATGAACGGCGGCGGCGGGAACCGATCCGACACCCAGTAATCGTGCGTGGTGTCGGTGGTGAGCAGGACGAACTCCGAGGGGGCGACGTGGCGCTGCAGGAAATCGCGGATGGGCTTCTCCCCGGCCGCATAATCCCGCACCGTCGTGAGCCGCTGCAGCGTGGAGGGGCGGTACCAGAGGATCGACGCCAGCATGGTCGCCGCCAGTCCGGCGGCCACCAGCACGAGCTTCCTCCCTTGTCGACCGGCACCGCGACGCGTGGTGCCCAGCAGGTACGGCTCCAGGGCCGCCACCGCGAACATCAGCAGGAACGGTATGCCGGCGAACGCATAGTGGCTCGCCTGCGTCTTGAGCAGGGCGATGTATGCCGAGAGGCCATACCCCAGTTCGATGACGCCCACGGCCGATTGACGTCGCCGCCGCCGCACCGCCTCCATGACCGCCGCCAGCATGCCCGCCCCGATGACGAGGTGCACCCAGAGCAGTTTTGCGTAGAGCTTGGAGAGGTATCGGGTGTTCGCCGGATAGTGCTGCAGCGGGAACAGGTAGGTCCACCGCAGGTAAGGCTCGCCGACGCCGCAGGCCCAGGCGACGGCGTACTGCAGCGCCAGCACGACGACGGCGCCACAGGCCATGGCCGCTCCCCAGACGACGATCAGCCACAGCGGGCGGCGGCGTTGCACACCCAGCACCAAGAGCGCCACCGCCGCCCCCGGGCCGTAGAACAGGCTCGATGTCTTGAAGAGCACGCCGGCAGCGATCCAGGCACCCGCCAAGAAGGCATGCGAAATCCGCTCGGTGGCGGCGAACCGCTGCGACTGGTCATACGCAAGCAGCCCGGTAAGGTAGAAGAATGCGGTCGGCTGGAGAAAATTGAGTTCGCAGAAAAAGCCGCTCAGCCCCGTCAGGCAGGCCGCTGCCAGCGCGAGCCGCGGTGCGTGCCACCGCGCAAAAATCGCGTAGGTGACCGCCGTCGTCAGCGCCCAGATGCCGGTGATCACGGCCGCCAGGGACAGGTGCTCGAGCGGCACCCCCAGCGCCTGCAGGCCGGCCGTCAGGTAGTAGATGCCGGGCGATTTCGAAACCGCGTATTCATACAGCGAGTGGCCGCGTGCCAGCAGCCTGCCGATCACCAGATACTCGAGCTGGTCGTACCCGTAGCCCGAGTTGTGGGTGAACAGGAAGAACACCGGCATCGCGACGGCAAGAAAGGCGATCATCCAGAGACGGCAGGTCTGCTGCTCATCTCCCCCGACCGACGCACCGCCGGACCGGGACGCGACGTGCACCGTATCGAGTGTCGGCCGTGAGATGGTCATCGATGACTCTTTCCGTGCGAGGGGCTCGGGCTCGTGCCGTGGGGGGCCAGATGGACACAGGAGGGAAGCGGGCCGCCGTGCATCAGCCACTGGTAGGCCTCGAGCATGTCCGCGGCGATCCGCTTCCAGCCGAAGCGTCGTCGCACCAACTCCACGCCGCTGGCGCCCATGGCCGCCCGCTCGGCGTCGGTCAGCGACAGCGCCTCGCGCAACGCCTTTTGCAACGGTTTTACGCCGATGTCGATCCACCAACCGGCTCGGGAGGGTTTCGACGCCGGCCCCTCCGCCGCGGGCACATGCTCGAGTTCCTGCCAGGGCGTGCCCTTGGTCGTGATCACCGGCACGCCCGCCGCGAGCGCCTCAGGCACCACGACCCCGAAGTTCTCACTGTGGGAGGGGAGCACGAAGAGATCCGCCCGTCGGTAGAGCGCGGCCTTGTCATGGTCGAAGACGAGGCCGGTGAACGTGATGTCGGCGGACCACTGCGCCTCGGCGACCTGCGCCGGCGGACAGGCGGCCACGGACAACCCCAGCCGTGTGGCGAGCGATTCCAGTTCCGCCCGGTGCCCGCCTTCGTCCGGCCCCGCGATCACGAGGTGCCACCGCTGCCCGGCCCGCTCAGCCCCCAACGCAGCCCACGCATGCACGAGATTGACGAGTCCTTTCTTGGGATGGACTCGGGAGACGAAGAGCAGCATGCGATCCCGCCCCGTTTCCCCGCCGGGCTCGCTGGCCCGCAGCGCCAGGTCGGGAACGTCGACCCCCAGAGGCGCCAGCACGACAGGCTGCCGCAGCCCCAGCCGCCGAATATCGTCGATCTCGGCGCTGGACGTGGCGTGCAACAGCGACGCCGCCACGAGATCTGACCGCTGATACGCCGCCAGCGCCAGCCATTTCTTCAAGCGTCTGTGCTGCAGTGACCAGGGGGTGAGCATGCCGTGGGGAGAAACCACGATGGGCACATCCTGCGCGAGCCCCCAGGCGGTCACGCGATGAAGGAACGGATGCCACACCGCATGCACGTGGATGACGTCGGGCCTCGCGAGTGCAGGCGTGAAGACATCGACCCCGACCCCCGCCGGCGTCGGATGCGCATCCGCACCGGGCGCCGCCGGCAGGAGCAGCCGGGCAGGCGCCCCCAAGCCCGTCAGGTGCTCGCACAACTCGGCACAAAACACCGAGGTGCCCGCCGCCCTGAGGAGGATCGGAATGGCGTGCAGGATCAAGCGTCGCACCGGGTCTTACCCGAGCCTCCGCAGAGGACCGCTTGGATAGTCAGGAACCGGCCGCCCGCGCCGCACACAGCCGGCCGCCTCGACGAAACGTTCGGCGGCGACCGCCGGCGACCAGCATTCGCGCACCGTCCGCTGCCCAGCCGCGGCCAGCCGCTGCCGCAGAGGCTCGTCGGCGACCACCTTCGCGAGCGCGGCCTCGAGTTGGGCGACGCTGCCACTGTCGAACACGAGTCCGTTGAGGCCGTCCTCGACGAGCGTCATGCCCGCACCGGCCTGTCGGCTGGCCACGACGGCGCAGCCCTCGATCATCGCCTCGTTGACCACGGCTCCCCAGCCTTCGCAGCCGTTGCTCGGCAGCACATACACGTCGGCCGCCCGCATCAACCCGCGAACCTCGGCGATTGGCACCGGCCCGCGAAACGTGACGGGACCGCGCTCAGCCGATCCCTGCAGCGACGCGGCCAGGCGTCTCAGCCGAGGCTCGTCTGGGCCGCGGCCCGCCAGCATGAGCCGCAGGTCACGGCCGCCCGCCGCCAGCCTGGTGACAGCCCTGATGAGCGTGTCGACCCGCTTCAGTCGCAACATGCGTCCCACCCATAAGACCTCGAGCGGGCGGCCCTGCCGCTGCCTGAGCGGCGCGGGTTCCGGCGACTGTTCGACGAAGAATGCCCAGGCGTGGATCCCGTCGACGACGCCGGTGGCCCGGCGGATGTCGTTGGCAGCCCAACCACCGATGGCGAGATACCTGACGAATGGGCTCGCCATCGCCACGCGAAATCTGCCGCACATCCGGCGATAGGACGGGCTGAGCCGTCGCATGATTCCGACGGGTGGCTTGAGCCAGCGTTCAGACATGTAGAAGGTCGCCAGCGATCGGCTGCTCCGGCGGCCGAAGAGATCGAACCGCCGGTCGCCGGTCAGCAGGATGTCGGCATGTTCCAACCAATCGGCGTTGGCGGCACACGCATCCGCTGCCCCGGTGCCGCCATGCACCCAGTCCGGCAGTGACGCGACCCCCCATCCGAGAGCGGCTCGTTCGGGATGCTCCTCGCCGATGGCGACATACCGGAAGTTTTCCGGCCCGAGCCGGCGGGCGACCTCCGTCGCGAACGGCATCTGGTGGGGCGAGATGGTATTTACGAGCATGCAGCAGCGCATCGCGTTACTCCCGCTGCGGCCTGATCATCGCCGGCACGCCGGCGGCCAGTGCGCCGGCCGGCACATCCTTGTTCACCACGCTGTTGGCGCCGATCATCGCGTCATCGCCCACGGTGATGCCGCCGTAGAGCACCGCGTTGGGGCCGATGAAGACGCGGTCGCCGATGGCTGGAACGCCCGGCTTGCCGTGCCGGCTATGGGAAACGCCGACCGTGACGCTGTGCATGATGGTGCAATCCGCCCCGAACACCGCGTCCTTGTTGATGTAGGTCTTCCCGGCATGTTCGATGCGGAACCCCGGTCCGATGTCGACGTGTCGCGAAAGATGGACGCCGGTCTGGCGATTCTGCAGCCGCAGCATCACGTACGACATCAGGAACAGCGGCAGCCAGGCAGGCTTGCCGCGCAGGCCGCGGGCGATGCGATACCAGAACAGCAGCGCGAAGGTCTCGTCGCAACATAAGACCGTGGCGAAACCGCCCCAGGTGAAGGTGGGGCGGATGCGGAGGTAATCGCTCTTGATGAGCTGAAAGACCGTCATTCTGGAACCACCTGCAGCGCGCATCTCATGGACCGGCATCGATGTCTCGGCTGGAGACCACACGGGCGGGATTGCCCGCCACGATCTCGTATGCGGCGACGCTGCGGACCACGACCGCCCTGGCAGCCACCACCGCCCCCTCGTGGATCACCACGTTCATCCCGACGAACGCATCGGCGAACACGAATGCGCCGCGTTCGAGCCGGATCGGGCCGACCACCAGGGGACGATCCGGATGGCGGATGTCATGGCTCGCGGTACAGAGAAAACTTCGAAAGCTGGCGGTGGCGTCGACGCCGACCGCGACCGGTGCGACGTTGTAGCAATAGACTTCCGGCCCGAGGCACGCGCCATGTTCCATCGAGAGGTTCCACGGGGCCCAGACTCTCGTCGTCGGATAGACCTTCGCCGTCCCCGCCAGCCGGGCGCCGAACAGCCGCAGCAGCCACCGACGCCAGGCGAAGCAGGGAACGGGCGACGTCCGCCCGAGAAGCAGCCAGATCCAGCCCCAGGCCTCGCGAGCGAGCTTGTTGCCGAGGGTGTGCCGATTTCGGTAGTCCGACGCGTAGAAAGACGGCCGGGCGTCGCCTTCTCCCGACGGGGAGCATGACTCATCCATCGCGTCGCGATCCTCCCGCGTCGAGGGGCCGACGGTTCGCCGTGGCCGTCAGCAGGTCGCACACCCGGTCGCGGGCCGCCTCCGGGGAAAACTCCTCGCGGGCCACCGCGGCCGCCCGCCGGCCCATGTCGGCCCGTTCGGCGTCGGACCGCGACCGGAGTTCATGGATGGCCCGCACGGCACCGGCGACATCGCCATGGGCCACGATGGACCCGATCCCGTGCGCAGCGACGAGTTCACCCGCCGCCGATGCCCGGGGACCGAAGAACAGGATCGGCCGCCCCACGGCCATGGCGCCGTAGATCTTGCTCGGGTGCAGGATGCCCACCACCTCGTCGCCCATGCTCACCACGTGAACGTCGGCCGCCGACAGGCTTTCCTCGATCGTTTCGAGCGGTTGGAATGGCAGCGAGAGCAGGTTGCGGGCGCCGGCGGCGACACGCTCCTCCACCGACCGCTTGCCTGCCCCGCCCCCGATGAACACGAATGCCATGTCCTGTTCGGCTTCCAGTTCCCGCGCGGCGTCGAGCAGGGTGGCGAGCGGATGCTGCAGGGCGTGATTGCCCGAATACATCACGACGAACCGGCCATCCAGGCCATGGGCCGCCCGGAATCCACTGCCGGCGTGGTCGGACTGTTGCCCATGGCCACCGTGATAGAAAGGCGGAACGATCCGGATCTTGCCCTCGTCGGGCATCGTCTTCAGCAGCCGGTCTCGCATGAACCGATCGAGGACGATCACGTCGTTGGCGCGGGTGACCGTCATCCGGTTGAGCCAGCGGAAGAACCGGGCCGGCAGCGAATCGGCCGCCAGTTTCCCGGTCGCGATCAGCTGATCGGGATTGAGGTCCATCACCCACCAGACCAAGGCCGCTCGATGCACGCGAGCCAAAAAGGCGCCGCCGGCACCCGCGAAGGGAGGGCTCGTGCTGACGAGCACCGTCGACACTCCCCGCACGAAACAGCCGGCGACCACGGCCTGCAGCAGAAAGAGCAGACCGGCGAGCAGGCGAATCGCGATCGATGACTTGCCGAAACTCGACAGGGGCAGGCGGCGGACGTCGACGCCGCGCAGCTGTTCACGGGCAGGAAACTTCCGGGCGGGATCGTCGTAACCGCGGGCCGCGGTGTAGACCACCACCCGCCAGCCACGACGGGCACACTCCTCGGCGACGTCGGCGATGTGCTGCCCCACCGCCGCCGGGTCGGGAACATAGACCTGCGTCACGATCAGAATGGACGGTGAATCCTTCATGCGTGCCGCCGCGCCCCAATCGCCATGAAGGGCTTCTCGAAACAGAGAAAGAGAGGAATGCAGACCGCGATGATCACGGCTCCGAAGGCCGCCAACTGCAGGGGCAGTGCGGCTTCGATCGGCAGCCACACCGGCGTTGCCCTCACGATGAATCGTCCGAAGAAGGCCATGAGCGCCGTGTGATAGAGGTAGATCGTGTAGCACATGCCACCAATCACGACGAGCAGCGGATGCGCCGTCAGCCGGGAATGCCAGACGCCGCGAAGCGCCGAATAGCAGAGCCCTCCGAAGGCCAGTGGCAGCAGGAACACCTGCAGCGAGGGAAATCCCTCGAGCACGAACGGCGCCGCGGCGCAGGGCAGCCCCAGCAGATCCGCCGAACGCGTCCGCACTCCGGGTTCGGGGTCACGAACGTACCAATCGGCCAGCGCGAAGCCCCCGAGAAAATATGGCAAAAAGCAGGCCAGGCTGAGCCGCAGCGCGGAAGGCGTGGCCGGGTTGGCATGGAGCCGCCAGGCCGCCACGGAACCGGCCAGCATGCAGGCGGCGAAGGCCAGCCGACGAGCCCGCCCGTCGCGGATCCAGAACAGGCCGGCCAGCAGCGGAGCCAACACGTAAAACTGCACCTCGATCTCGAGCGTCCATGCGACGCTGTTCACATCACTGCCTCGGCCGTAGATCGCGTTATGGCAGTAGCCCAGACTCGCCGCGAGATGAGGAACCACGGCGGAGAGCGTGGTCTTTCCCGTGGCGATCAACACGGCCGTGAGCAGCAGCAGGTGGATGATGTACGGGGGCTCGAGTCGCGTCAGGCGACGGAGGTAGTAACGGGTCAGCCTCACGGGCGTGCCGAGACCGGCGGCTGCTTTTGCGAACGGCAGCCCGAGCACGAAGCCGCTGAGAACGAAGAACAGTTCGACGCCCAAGTGACCGGCCTTGGAAAGCGAGCCTATCCAGGTGGCTGCGACGGCGGACGCGGCCGGATTTTTCCCGGGCCACATCAGGTAGCCCGTGCAGTGGTACAGGAGGACCCCGACCACCGCATAGAAGCGGAGCCCGTCAATCTGGGGAATGAAAATAGTGGAGGCCGTGCGCCTCCTGAGCAGACCGGTGAGCGTTCCCAACACAGTCATGGCGTGGCAGGCGACTTCTGCCGGCGAACACCGAGCGCCATGAAGGGCTTCTCGAAACAGAGGAAGAGAGGAATGCAGACCGCGATGATCACGACACCGAAGGCGGTCAATTGAAGCGGCACTGCCACCCACCCGGGCAACGCCGCCGGGGTCGCCCGCACGATCCACGGACCGAAGAACGCCTTGATGAACGGATGATACAGGTAGATCGTGTAGCACATGCCGCCGATCAGGACCATGAACGGCGTGGCGGTGAGCCGCGCATGGCGGCGGCCCTGCAGCGCCGAATAGCAGAGTCCGGCGAACGCCAGCGGCAGGAGGAGGGTGCGCACCGTGGGGACGGCGTCGAGCGACACCGCGGCGGCCACGCAGGGCAAGGCCAGCAGGTCGGCGGCATCCGTCCTCGGCCCGCGGTCGCCCCCGCGGGCATACCAGTCAGCCAGGGCGAATCCAGCCAGAAAATACTGCAGGAAAAACAGCAGGCTCAGATGGACCACCCGCGGTGTCGCCGGGTTGGCCGCCAGGAGGACGGTCACCAACGACGCCCCCACCACCGATCCGGCCAGGGCGAGCCGGCGGACACGGGCGTCACGGATCCAGAACAGGCCGGCCAGCAGCGGGGCCAGCAGGTAGAACTGCACTTCGATCTCGAGCGTCCAGGCCACGAAGTTCACGTCGCTCCCCCGGCCGTAGACCATGTTGTGGCAATAGGCCAGGCTCGCCCCCAGGTGCGGAGCGATCGCCGTCCAGGTCGTTTTTCCGAGGGCGATCAGGAGCCCGGTAAGCAGCAGCAGATTGATGATGTAGGGAGGCTCGAGTCGCGTGAGTCGTCGCAGGTAGTAACGCCGCATCTGGACGGGCGGAGTCAGCCCCGCCGCGGCCCGGGCGAAAGGCAGGCCCAGGACGATGCCGCTGATGACGAAAAACAGCTCGACCCCGGAGTGGCCGGCCTTTGAAACCCCCCCGATCCAGCTGCCGGCAACGGCCTGGGCAGCTGGATTTTTTTCGGGGGTCATCAGGTAGCCGGCGACGTGGAACACCAACACCGCCACCACCGCATAGAACCGCAGCCCGTCGATCTGGGGAATGAACGCGGTCGATGCCGTGCGCCGCCGCAGGGCCGTGGTCAGCCATTGGACCGCGGTCATGGCGAATGCCTGCGGGAATGAGCCGGCCACATCACGACGCTTGTTCACCCACCGGCCGTTGGCCCGCACCGTCGCTCGTTGGCAACGCTGCCGACGTGGCTGCCCCCGGCTGCGACAAGCAGCTGGCGATCACCAACCCCACCGCCATCAGGATGACCTCGCCCTGCCTGTCGCCCAGGACGAACGGCAGCGTCGTGCCGCCCACCACGATGCAGCAGATTGCAGTCGAGGCGACCACGCGGCTGCCGGGCGTGCCATCCCTGCCGATCACCTTCGTGCACTGGACGACGACCCATGCCAGCACCACCAGCGCGATCGGGCCGGCGATCATCCCCAGTTGCCTGAAGGCCTCGAGCAGGAGATTGTGGGGCCCGAATCTCCAGAGCACCTCCTTGTCGTGGGAGTGGATCAAAAACGGTTGTCCGGGAATCGCCATGATTGACGGCTCCTCGAGTAGATACCGCAATGCTCCCGCCCAGATCGGCCCTCGATCGGTGTAGAGTTTGTAGTGAAGCCTGCCGAGCAGTCCGGACTCCATCGCCATTTTTTCCGTCGTATGAAAAACGATGCCGGTGACAAAGAGCGACTGACAGGCGACGACCGTCGCCACGACCATGATGGCGATCCGGGAAGCGCTGCCGCCGCGTCGCGGTGGGTTGCACCACTCGTAGATTCCGGCCAGCACGCTCCAGAACCAATTCATCCTCATCATGAGGGTTCCGTCGATGAGGGCATTGGCACTGCTCAAGGCAAGCAGCAGCCCCGAATAGGCAACCCGTTTCTGTGACAGCACTCCGGAGACCGCCCACCCCACCGCCAATGGCTCGAGCACGAAAAGCAATTGGGAGCGGAACATGCCCACTCCCGCCAGACACAGCAGAACGAATGCGATCACCCCAAGACCACCGGTCAGCCGATTGCTCTGCTGCGGGGTGAGCCGCGGCATCAACAGACCGTAAAACACCGCGGCGACGGTACAGTAAATCCGCAGACTGGCCGTCCAGCCTTGGCCCGCGGCCCGCGCGTGCAGGGCGCCGGCGACGACGAACAACCCACCAAATCCCCACAAGAGATACAGCCCGAGCGGAAACCGGCGCCAATCCACCTTCCCGGAAATGATCGCAAGGAATGTTCTGACCACGAGCAGCACCGGCGGCAGGGCAAACGCATAGGACTCGTATCCGGTGAGGTTCTGGTAGACATCGTCCACTCCCAGTTCCAAGTTGCCCGGACCGACGGCGCCCAGGCTGAGCCGCAACTGCAGGCAGGAGAGGCAATACGGAATGATGATGTCGGGCCTCATCCTCATGATCAGGTAGCAGGCGAAGATCGCACGCACCCAGATCGAGGACGCCAACGCGAAGTAGGACCAGACCACGTAGATGAGCGCAATCCCGATCAGGTAGGGATTGATCGCGTCGTACACGGCCGCCGACTGCGGTCTGGAGCGGGCCACACCGTACGCATCGATCCATTCCAGCGAGGATCTCGGCGCCGAACCGATGGTGATGGGCGTCGTCATGCCGACTCCTTTCCGGAGGCGATCACTTCCCCGTAGACACGGGCCACCTCGCGATGCTGGGCGGTGAGCGTGTTGACGGCGACGGCCCGGTCGTAGGCGCGGGAACCCATGTCACGTCGCAGGGCCGGATTGTCGATCATTTCGTCGATGGCCGCAGCCAGCGACCCGGCATCCCCGGGTCGACACAGCAGGCCGGTGTCGCGATCGACGATGCACTCGTTGACGCCACCGACATCGGAGCCGACGGCGGGCAGTCCAAGCGCCGCCGCCTCGATCACGGGCCGTGGAAAATGGGGCACCGCTGCCGGAAACACCACGAAATCGACGGTCTGCAGCAGGCGGGCGATCTCGGTCGTCACGGGCAACAGTTGGACGGCCGGCGACAGGCGGCTGTAGGCCCGCGTCAGCAGTTCGGCGTTGCTCCGGACGCCGAACGCCCGCGCCACCCGCTTGAGCAGTCGCTCCCTCCCCCGGTAGCGGTCCTCGATCAGCGCTCCAGGCATGACGCACTCCCAGCGGCTGCCGGCGCCGCGCAGCATGCGGAGGGCCCGCACCAGCACGTCGCCACCCTTCGACATGGCCATGCCGCCGAGGTAGGCAAACCGCACGGGCCCCGCCGCCGGACGGTTCGGCGGTGGTTCCCGGCCGCGCTCGAACCACGTGTCAGGCACGCAGTTGTAGATGATCCTGCCGGGCGAGTCGCCGACCCACTGCTGCTTGTCGTACGCCGTGATGAACACGCAGCATGGCGCAGCACGCATCATCGAGCGGATCAATGCCGTCCGCATGCCTTGGTCGGGCGGCGGCTCCCGCACATGCCAGACGAACGGCACGCCGCTTTCCCGAAGGGCACAGGCCGAACTGCTCAGGGGCATGCTGTTGAGGTGCACCAGATCGGGACCGACCGCGTCGACCAGTCGCAGCGTTGCCCGCATGCTCGACCGCCACCTTGCCGCGACGCGGCATAGTTCGACGACGTGCCGGGGATTGGCCAGCGACCGGCGGGCGACGGTGCTGTGGTCCCAGCACACGATGTCGGGGGCATCGACCGTGCGGATGCCGGCGGCGCCATAGAACTCCTGGAGCTGGCGGCACGGCCGGGCGAGTGCCACCACGCAATCGACACCCGCAGCCTGCATGGGCTCCACGAGATACCGCAGGCTGTTTGCGGATCCACCCAGACACCCTGCATGCTGGATGTAGAGCACGCGCCGCGGCAGGCGTTCGGTCACGGATCGGTGCATCGTGCCATCCTACGCCTTCATGTCGACCGCTGGATCAGCCCATCGCAGGCGTGCCGGTACGATGGAATAGGCCGCGTGCAGGAGCATCTCGCGGAGCGGAGGCGATCTCATCGTCAGCACGAGCACTGCCGCGCCGGCCACCGCTGCGGCCACGACGGGTATCTGCCACACCGCAGAGGTGAATTCCGGCAACCGATCGGCCGCCGACAAGCCAACGCCGATCAGCAGCCAGTCCGTTGCCAGTGCAAGCCATGGGGCGGCACCGAAGCGGACTCCGGTGTGCCTGCCCATGGCGACGATCAGCAGGGCGGTGGCGATGAGCGGCGTGGGGGTGGCCCCGACAGCCACCCCGAAACCGCCGTACGCATAGCCTCCGATGGCCATCATCGCCAATCGGCAGACGCCCTCGCCGAACAGAACGGCATTGGCGTGCGTCAGTTTTCCGGTGGCACCAAACATATAGGACGCGAACGCCAGGGACGTGTTGGCGATTCCTGCCGCCGCAATGGCGAACACCAGATGCCAGGGCAGGATGAATTGCGGTCCGACCCAGGCGGTCAGGAACTGCCTCCGAACGCTCACGAACCCGATGGCGAGCGCTCCCGCCATGATCACGGTGAGGCGCAGCGTATTGACGAAGAGACGAAAGCTCGGCGGGCCCTGCTCGCGGGCCATGAACCGCGTGAACGACGGCAGCAATGCCCCGCCGAAGGCCATGGCGAATCCCGTGGCGAACCCTGTTGGCTTGGACGTGTTCGCATACTTGGCCGCCGTTTCCGGCCCCTGGGACGTGGACACGCACACCACGTCGAATCCGCCCTGTATGCCCTGAATCCAGCGCACGGCCAAGCCTGTCACCCCCACCCCGACGAACGACAGGCAGAGACTTCGATCGATCATGGCGACGATGCCGGCGCCGCCCTGAAACAGATACACGGCATTGTAGACACCCAGCGCGACCGCCGTACCGGCAGCGCGGATGAGTTGCCCCAGCGCGAGTCCGAGCATGCCGTAGGCAGGCACCAGCAACGTGCTGGCACACACCCACAGCACGGTCGCTCCGATCATGGTGATCGCCACGACGAAAGGCCTCAGCTGCGCCGTGGGCAACGCGGTCAAGCTGACCGTAAACTGCGAACAGGCAGCGGCGGCCGCCAACAACAATGCCATCGCCACGTTGTGCTGCGAGCCGGCAAATGCGACGGGGGACACTTTCTCGGCGGCCAGGACCGAGAACAGCACGATGACTGCGGCAACCACCGACGACAGTGCCGACATCGCCAGACCGCTTGCCAGGTGCTTTCTCGATTCGGTGTGGTGCGACTGTTCCAGAGCCTTGCTCAGCCGTACGACCAGCACCCCGGACACACCGATGTCACTGACGGCACCCAACGCCGTGAGAGCCATCACTCCCAGCCACTTGCCGTAGCCCTCGTCGCCCAGGTGACGAATGGAAATGGGTACGATCGCCAGAGAGCAAACGATCGTCACCACCATCGATAGATAGTTACAGAAGAGCGAAAAGACGACGATTCCGTGTCTCGACATCATGGCATCAAGCGGCGTTTTACGGCTTCACTGCGAGACGAGCAGATCCTTGAGCATGCTCGCCAGACCGGTGGTGGCGGCATAGCCCCCCCTCCGCCAGAGCTGCCAGATGCCCCGCACGCGTGCGAGATGCCCTGTCGATCGAATAGCCAGGCGCGACCTTATGACGGCGAGCCTGTTCTCACACTCCTCCTGAAAAGATCTCACACGCTCTTCGTCGCTCAGCTCGCACAGTTCCTTCCTGTGATTCTGCAGGAGGTGCAGGTAGGCGAGCATTTCGTCGTCCCTCAACTCCAGATCCCTGCCCCGCACAGCATTCGATATGGCGGTCGACCACCGCACCCACCAGGTCTTGAAGGGCGTGACCTTGGACGGTCCGCTGACGTGCCCAGCCGAGACGTTGCCGCCATGTCGCCGGTAGAACTGCAGCGCGATCGGGATGACCCTGCAGGCATGCAACGGCCTGGCGATGGCAACGACCCAATCGTCGTGGGATCGACACGTCGATGGAACAGGCAGGATCGTCGTGAGAAAGTCGCGCCGCACGGCAACGCAGCAACCCATCACAAAATGTGCGTCAGGCAGTCCTGCCGCCCGAATCTGCTGCAGTTTCGTGACACCGGTGCGTGCGAGATGCGCATCGGTGAACTCCGCGTCGTTCATCACGACGAGAGCCCGGGGATCCTCACGAAAGACATCCGTGATCCGGGCTATTTTTTCGGGAAACCAGACGTCATCCTGGTCGCTGATGAAGACGATGTCGCCAGACGCCATGGAGAGCGCCCGACTGAAGTTACCGGCATAGCCCAGCGTCGTGTCGTTGCGCAGCCACTGCACACGAAATGGGGCCGTCTCCGCAAACCGTTCGATGATCTGGAGGGTGTCGTCGTCGGACCGGTCATCCGAGATCACCAGCTCGTCGGGCAGCACCGTTTGGGCGACAAAGCTGTCCAGCTGCTCCCGCACGTATGCGGCGCCGTTGAACGTCGCCATCGCGATCGACACGCGCATCGCCGACATATCCGTCACCCTTCTCCGACCAAGGAGATCAGCTTCGCCGCGGCCCACGAGGCCGAGGCACATCGGGCGAAACGTTCGTTGACGGCGCCGCGGATCTGCGGCTGGACACGGCCCGCCGTCAGGGCATGCGACAGCGCCGCGGCCAGCGGCGCCGTCCGGTCCGCCGGCACCACGTGTCCAGTCTGGTCATCCGTCACGAGATCCGCCGCCCCGCAGCCATCCGTACAAATCACCGGTGTTCCCACCGCCAATGCTTCGTTGACGAACGTGCCCCAACCGTCGAACCGGCTCGGCAACACCGCGGAGTCGGCCGTGGCCAGAATGTGCGGAATGCTGTCACTCGGTATCACACCGTGGAAGGCGATCCTGTCCGCAAGCTGCAGCCGCCCGGCAAGCCGTTCCAAAGCGCTCCGCTCGGGGCCATCGCCATAGACGTCCAGACGCCATCCCGTAGCGGGCAGCCGGCCACAGGCACGGACGAGCAGGTCGATGCCCTTGCGGTGCAGAAGCTGCCCCGCGGACACGAAACGGAAGACTCCTGACGATGTGCCGACCGACGATGCCGGGGCGAGCGATGGAACGTCGAGGTAGTAGCCAAACGGCCTGATTTTTTCGGCGGGAAAGCCGATCCGCTCGAAGAACCTGCAGCCCACGCCGCCGATCGCCAGCACGAACGCAAACCGCCACGCCCACCGAGCCGCGAGCCACCTGCCGCGCGACCGTTTGAGCCACCCGGTCGCCCACGGCTGTTCGGGCGCCTCGGACATGATCGCCAGCCTCGCCTGCGAAGACGCCAGCCTGCGGAAGCCGGCCCAGACCAACGGATGGGAAAAGAATCCGGAAAACACGTGGAGCGTCGCGGGCGTCACGTGGACCGCCAGCGACGCATGGTTGGCGGGAACCGAAATATCGACGACTTGTACCTGCTTGTGCATCGGCTGCCGCCAGCCCTGCGCTCGTCGCTCGGCTGGAAAATCTCGCTCGACGCCGAGGATGACTTCACCGGAAAACTGCCGGGCCAACGCTTCGAGGAACGCTTCCTGATGCGGGCTGGCGATCGGCTGCCAGAAGACGATTCGTGAAACGGCCCCCACCGGTCGATCACCCGCATCCGCGATCAGCGGAGCAGCGGCCCCACGCGGCCGGGAGCACCGTAGACGATCGAATCAGCGGGAGCATCGGCCAACGCACATGAATTGGCGCTCACCTTGCTGCGGGCGCCGATTCGTTTTCCCGGACCGACCGAAGCGTGCATGCCGAGGAAGACGTCTTCATCAATGTGCGCGTTTCCGCCGAGCGTGGCGTAGGGGGAGAGCACGGCATAGTCGCCGGCGGAGGCGTCGTGACCAAGCGAGGAATGGTAGTTCATGAGCACGCAATCACCGATGCTCGCCGCGTCACTGATGATCGAATAGGGACAGAGGATCGATCCGGCGCCGATCGTGGCCGTGGGGGCGACGATGGCCGTGGGATGGATCAGTGAAAGAAAGGTGGCGTTGCGAGACCGCAGCATCTCGGCCACGCGTCGGCGGATGTCGGCGATGCCTATCGCCAGCAGCAGGGCATCTCCGGCCTCGGGCACAAAGTCTTCGGGACTGGCGATGATTGCCGGGCAACGGGCATGGCCCTGCAGGCGGTCATGTTCCGCGGACAGAAAGCCGGCAACCAACGACGCCCGGTCCGGCCAGGCGTCTCGCATCCACTGCAGAACTTCGCGGCCGAACCCACCGGCCCCGACGATGATGATCCTGGATATGGAGGTGCCGGTCACGACCGCTGAAATTCTCCTGCCGGCGCGCACTCCGTTCCTCTGGGTGACACCATTTTTCCTGATTGAGGCAACAAAACGACTATACAACGCGGCCTGAGCCGAAGCCGGAATATTCGGGGAATCGCTCGGAATTACGTGACCGAGCCGCCATCAACCGTGATCACCTGGCCGGTGATGAAGGCCGCCCGGGGGCCGGTGACAAAGTCGACCGCGCCCACCACGTCCTCCGGCAGGCCCAGCCGGCCCAGTGGCGTACGACGGGCGATCCGACCCCGGTTCCCCTCCGACAGCGACGCCGAGAGATCCGTCTCCAGAAACCCGGGCGCTACCACGTTGACCCGGATGCCGCGTGGCCCCAACTCGCGGGCCAGACTCTTCGCAAAGCCCTCCAGCCCGGCCTTGGTGGCCGCATAGACAGCCAGCCCCGGCGAGCCACGGGATGCGACCACCGACGACACGACCACCACCGACGGGCTGCCGGCGCGAGCGGGATCGGCGGCCGGCGGCCGCACGAGCATCTGCCGGACGCACTCGCGCACGAGCACGATCGAACCGCGGAGATTCACCTCCAGCATCGCGTCGATCTCGTCGTCACGGACCGTGGCCACCACGCCTTCATGGGCCACGGCCGCATTGGCGATGCAATGATCCACCCCGCCGAACCTGCCGACGACGCGATCGACGAAGCCCCGCAGCGCATCGGCATCAGCGGCGTCGACCTGCTCGGCATGCAGCCTGCCGGAATGCCGAAGGGCGAGCGCATCGAGCGCGGCCGAGCCTGATCGGGAAAAGGTGGCCACCCGGTCACCACGGTCCAAGAGCCGTTCGACGACCGCCAGGCCCAACCCCCGCGAGCCGCCCGAGATGATCGACGTGACGGGCATCGCTGACACGGTCACGCCGGCCGACGGGGCACCTTGCCCGCCGGGTTGGTGGCAATCTTCTTCACGATGTCGAGGATGCGGGGCACGCCGTGCGGCTCGAGCCCGCTCCGGCAGGCGGCCAGCGCCCCGGCCCGGATGCTTTCCGGCGTGCTCCCTTCCGGCACCGGCTCGGCCAGCACCACTTCGGCGGCCACCAGCTCACCG
The DNA here is from genome assembly GCA_044369655.1 of Pirellulales bacterium. Lineage (GTDB taxonomy): Bacteria > Planctomycetota > Planctomycetia > Pirellulales > UBA1268 > CAMCQY01. The sequence goes on along the minus strand of JBILWX010000010.1, from coordinate 34,262 downwards.
GTGATAGCGCTTGGCATCCCGTAGACACGGGCATCGGCGATGCCGGGCACGCTCCGCAGCAGTTCCTCGACCCGCCGCGGAAACACCTTCGCCCCGCCCACGACGATCACGTCGCTGCGTCGACCGGTGAACTCGTAGCGGTCACCGCGCTTTTCCACGAGGTCTCCCGTCGCCACTTCGGCCGAATCACGCGACAGTTGCACGAGCAGTTCGCCATCCCGACGCATCCCGAGCCGGGCGCCCCCTGCCAGCGACCGGCCCAGCCAGTTGGCCGGAAATCCCGGCAGCCCGTCGGACACGCGAAACACCTCTCCCAATTCCGTCGTCGCGTACACCTGCGTGACCTTGGCCGAGGGAAAGGCTACCCGGGCCTGCTCCAAGAGCGGCCCATCCGCCGCCTCGCCGCCGAGGGTGATGCGGTCGAGCCGGGCCTTCGTCAACAGCGAACGATCGGCTGAGGTGAGCAGCCGCCGCAGAAGCGTCGGCGTGGCCGGCAGCACCGTGGCCTCCTCGGCGACGATCGCCCGGAGCACGGCGTCGGGATCGCGGGATGCGGGCACGACCAGCCGGCCCCCCGTCAGCAGCGACTGCAGCCAGACCTGGATCCCGGCCCACCGCGTGGAGTCATACACCAGAATCCATCCGAGCCCATGCCACTGCTCGGCCAGCCGGGCGGCGGCCAGCAGCGAATCCCAGGAATGCTCGACGAGCTTCGGAGGGCCGCTCGTGCCGGATGTGGCAACCACCACCTGCGCAGCCACCGCCTCGAACTCCCGCCGCTGGGCGGCAGGGTCGGCGGCGAGCGACAGGGAATCGTCGATCGTGACCCAATCTCGCAGCTCGCCGATCAGGTCACGGGAATCCTCGGCGAGGAAGGCCACGGGCACATGCTGCCGCCCACATGCTGCGGCGATGACGACGAGCGACTCGGTCCGTTTGGCCCGTGCGACGACGCCCACGGGCCGAACACGGTCGAGGCCCGTTTCCAGCCCCGCGATCGCGGCGGCGAGCGTGCCATAGTCGATCGTGCGGCTCGCGTCGCCCCCCGCTCCGGCCACGATGGCCGTGCGGTCGGGAAACTGACGGGCGACCTCCGAGATCGCAAACGCCAGCCGATCTTCCGCCGGAGCGTCTGCCAGGTTGCTGGGCAAGGCCTGCGTGTTCGTGTTCATCGCAAGAAGGATTCCAGGAAGTCTCCGCCTGGCAGGATCATAGAGGATGGCTTCGGGAAAGACACGCTCAGGGCCCGCCCGGTGCCGGTCCATTCGGTGTCGCCCGCCCGGCGAGGGCCTGGCCGTAGACACCCACGAGATCGGCCACGGTGCGGATGGCGGGGCGGATGGAGCCCGGGGGCGGCGTCCGAAACGGGTCCACGCCCAGCGAACGCTCCAGCAGCACGATGGTCTGGGCCAGATCGAGGGAATCGAGGCCGATGTCCGCCGCCAGGAGCATGCCAGCCCCCACCGCCCCTGGTTCCCGCCCGGTGTCGTGGAGCACCTGACGGATCGCGGAGACGATCGCGGCTGCGATCGGGTCGGTCTCACTGCTCATGGACGAAACTCCTGCATCGTGGCCGAACCGGGGCCGGACACACCCCGCCCACTGACGGCCTGCCACACGATCAGGACCGCCGTGGACAGGATGATCCGGAGGTCCACCAACGGCCAGTACCAGTGACGCAACATATCGACGTACTGTGCGTCGTACTCCAGTCTCTGCGGCCAATCCACCCCATTCCGGCCATGGATCTGCGCCCAGCCCGTGAGACCAGGACGCACCCGGAGCCGCGTGCCCTGCCGCGACGAATACCGCGGCACATAGGCCAGCGGCAGCGGCCGGGGTCCCACGAGGCTCATGTCGCCCACCACGACACTCAGGAGTTGCGGGAGTTCATCGAGGCTCGATCGCCTCAGAAGCCTGCCGAAACGGCCGAGCCGCGCGGCATCGGGAAGGGGCCTGCCATCAGCCCCCACCGCCTCCCGCATCGACCGAAACTTGAGGATCCTGATCGGCCTGCCATCCTTGCCGGCCCGCGTATCGACGAAGAACACAGGCGATCCCATCACCAGCCGCACGGCGATCCAGACCACGGCCAGCACAGGCATGAGCAGGACCAACGCTCCCGTTGCCAGCACCACGTCGCCCAGCCGTTTGAGAAAGGCAAAGCGAATCATGCAGCCGCCCGTGCAAGCCGCCGCTCCGCCGCCAGCACGACCGCGACCAGCAGCACAGCCCCCACGAGCAGCGTCGCAGCGGCGACCTGATCCGCACCCCGACGCACCGTGGGATCGAGCAGGGGCGCAGTCGCCACTGCCGCCCCGAACGCGGCCAAGGCTCCATACAGACCGGCCACCGCCCGGTGCGACCAACCGGCGATCACGAGCCGCTGGTAGAGATGGCTGCGATGCGCCTGGAAAACGTTTTCTCCCGCCCGTAATCGGCGCACCAGCGTGAACGTCGTGTCGAAGATGAAGGGCCAGAGGGCGACCGCCGCCACGGGCAGCACTTCGGGGACGGCGTCTGCTCGCACGGCCATGGGCAACACCGCCAGCAGGAACCCGCAGAAGGCGCTCCCCACGTCGCCCATGAAGATGCGGGCCGGCTGCCAGTTGCTCGCAAGAAATCCGATCGCGGCACCGGCGAACGCCGCCGCGATCACCGCCACCGCCCCCGCACCACAGGCCGCCGCAGCCGCCGCCAGGCCCGCCCCCACGGCCGCTGCCGTGATCCCGGCGATGCCGTCGCTGCCGTCCATGAAGTTGAATGCATTCGTCAGGCCGACGATCCAAAGCACCGTCAGCGGCCAGGCCAGCGGACCAAAACGAAGCATGCCGAACGAGCCCAGGTCGACCCGCGCCACGGGGCCAAGAACGGCCGTCGCCGCGACCGCGGCCGCCAGATGCACCGCGAACCGGGTGCGGTTGCGGAGCGACTGCACGTCGTCAAGCCAACTGACGGCGGCAATGGCCAGAGACGGAACGACGGCCCCGGCGATCCGTGGCAGTTCCTGCGGCCGCAGCGCCACGATCACGATCGCGACCCCGACGACGACGGCGATGATCGCCAGCCCACCGCCCCGCGGGGTGACCCGCGTGTGGCTGCTGCGGGCGTTGGGGGTGTCGATGACGCCCCGAGCGGTCGTCCATCCGATCAGTCCGCGCGTCAGCATCCCCGCCACGATCATGGCAGCGACGCACCACGCGAACCAGAGGCCGATCGTTGTCATCGCTCGTCTGTCGCTCGCGGCAGGCCGGCCGTCGTCACGGGTTCTTCGCGGTGGCTACCGCGTCGCAGACTTCCTCCACCACGGCGTCGTCCACGTGGGCCCCGATGGGCAGCGAGAGGCTGCGGGCCGAGAGCTGATCGGTGGCCTGCAGCGACCGCGAGCGGTCGTGGAAATGCTCGAAAGCCGTCTGCCGGTGGCAGGGAGGATCGTAGTAGGTCCGAGTCTCGATGCCGCGGACAGCCAGCGCCCGCCGTACGGAGTCGCGGGTCATTCCGAACCGGGCAGGGTCGATCGTGATCGAGAAATCCTTGTAACTCGACAGTGCACCGGGGGCCGACTCCACGAAGCCGATGCCCGGCAACGGCTCCAACTCACGGCGATAGCGGGCCACGATCCGCCTCCGGCGATCGGCCACGTCATCGAGCATCTCGAGCGAGGCGAGCCCCATCGCGGCACTCAGTTCTGGCATCCGCCCGTTCACGCCGGTGAACAGCGCGTCGTACGACCCGTCGTTGCCGTACTCCCGGCCCAGACGGACGAAGTGCGCGAGGCAGTCGCAGTCGGTGGCCACGATGCCCCCTTCGCCCGCGACCAACAGCTTCGTGGGCGACAGGCTGAACACCTGCACCGTGGCGCCCGCTCCCACCGGCCGGCCGTGCAGGCTCGCACCGAAGCCGTGGGCCGCGTCGACGATCAGGGGCAACCCGTGCTCTTCCGCCAACGCCGCGAGCGCCGGCACGTCGCAGGGATTGCCGAAATTGTGGCAGGCCGAGATGGCGACCGTGCGGGGAGTGATGGCCGCCGCGACTCCCTGCACCGTCACGTTCGTCGTCCGAGCATCGACGTCGACGAACACGGGCCGCAGGTTGTTCCAGACGATCGCGGCGGGGCCGGCCAGGAACGTGAAGCTGGGGATGATGACCTCGCCAAGCGGCTCGGTGCGGGCGCCGCTTCGTACCGCCCCAAACCGCGAGAGTGGTTCGAGCGAACCGACCGCGCAGCGGTCCGTCGCACCCCGCCGGCTGCGGCAATTGCCAGCCGACAAGTCGAGCCCCTTGTAGGCGAGCATGAGGCCGATCGTGCAGCTGCTCACCGCGACTGCGTGCCGCACGCCCAGCCGCGTCGCGATCGCCTGCTCCAGGCGGTCGACGAACGGTCCCTTGGTCAGCCTGCCGCCGGCCAGAATCTCCGCCGCCGCAGGCCCGAATGCCTCCCAGGAGGGCAGCGCCGGCCGCACGAACGGCACGCGGATGCCTGCGGCCGCCGGATCGGCCGCCGAATGCACTTCGGGAATGACGGCAAACCGGCTACTTGGCATGGGCTTTTCGGGGCGGGTTCGGCAGGTCCCCATCGCTGGTATGGGAGCCGTACTCGGGCACAAGCTCGCGGAATCTCGCCCTGACGACCTCGGGCGACTCGTCGACGACGTTGGCCAGTTCGTCGATCAACGACTCGGCTGCTGCCAGCGTGGTCGGACGGTGCAAGGCGCAGAACACCTTGGCATGGCTCGTGGCCACCCGCTGCTCGTCATCGAAATAGAGTTCCTCGTAGAGCTTCTCGCCGGGACGCAGGCCGGTGAACACGATTTCGATATCGTCCTCCGCGAGCCCCGACAGGCTGATCAGATCGCGGGCCAGGTCGACGATCTTCACGCTCTCTCCCATGTCGAGCACGAAGATCTCGCCCCCCTCCCCCATGGACGCCGCCTGCAGCACGAGTTGCGACGCCTCGGGAATCATCATGAAATAGCGGCAGATCCCGGGATGGGTGACGGTGATCGGCCCCCCCAGTCGGATCTGTTCCTGGAAGATCGGCACCACGCTGCCGTTGCTCGCCAGCACGTTGCCGAACCGGACGACGAGAAATTTCGTCTTCGACTTGGTCGACAGTGCCTGGACGAACCGTTCCGCGACGAGCTTCGAGCACCCCATCACGCTCGTCGGATTGACCGCCTTATCGGTCGAGATCATGACGAACTCGCGGACGCCGTGGCTGTCCGCCAGCCTCGCCAGGATCTGGGTGCCGATGCAGTTGTTCTTGATCGCCTCCGCCGGATTCCACTCCATCATCGGCACGTGCTTGTGGGCCGCCGCGTGAAAGATGACATCCGGCCGGTGCGTGGTCATGATCTGAGCCATGCGGGCTTCGTCGGTGATGTCGGCGATCAGGGGCTCGAAGGGGGGCCTGGGCTCATGGCGGCAGAGCTCTTGTTCCAGGAGAAACAGGGCGTTCTCGGCGCGTTCCACGAGGAGCAGCTTCTGGGGATGGAACCGGAGTACCTGCCGGCAGATCTCCGAGCCGATCGACCCTCCGGCCCCGGTGACGAGCACCGTGCGACCTTCGATCAGCTGCCGCACCGCGGCATTGTCGAGCTTGACAGGTTCGCGGCGCAGGAGGTCTTTGATCTCCACTGGCCGAGGCTTGATGTGCGATGGGCTGTCGTGGCCCATGAGCAGTTCATCGATCGCGGGCATCACCTTGACCTGTCCGCCGGCCTGCACGCAATCCTCGAGGAGTTTGCGGAACCGCTTGCCGGTGAGGCTGCCCGACTGCACCATGACCTCGTCGATCCGCCGACGCTCCACCTCGGCCCCGACGGTATCGATGCTGCCGAGCACCTCCAGACCGGCCACGCGGTTGTGGAGCAACCCGGGATCGTCGTCGAGAAAACCCACCACGAAATACTGGCTGTTCGTGGACGACATCAGCGTGCGGGCAAGCAGTTCGCCCGCTTCGTCGGCACCCACGATGAGGGCCGTGCGGATCGGCTTGCTCGTGAAAATCGGCCGCAATTCCTCCCGGACGCTCCGCCACAAAGCCCGGATACCGCCGATCGCCAGCACGGTGCCGGCCCAGTCGAGCACGATGACGCTCCGCGGCACCCGCGGAAAATCGCCAAGCCTTCCCGTGGAAAGAATGAGCCCCTCGACCGACGTCACCACCAGCATCGCGAGCGTCGCCGCCCAGATGAGCGACGTAAGGTCACTGAATGCGATCCGGCGCCATGAAACATGACAATGTCCGAGCCAGTAAAAGATTCCCGCCTTGATTGCCACCACGCCTGCGACCGTGACGAAGTAGGTCGGCAGCCAATCAGCCGTGACGGAGAAATCATTGCGGATGAAGAACGCGAACCAGAAGACAACCGCGAAGATGACGGCGTGCAGGCACAACAGCAGCACCGGCTTTTTGGCGATGCGAGATTTGGACTTCGGTTGGTGATCGAGTGTGTTCGTCATGATGAGGCCCAGTCTGCGGCAGAGAGGCGGTAGCCCATGGGAGCCGACCGCTGCCCCCGGCTACAGCCGTTCGAAATCAACGTCCTCCAGTTCGATCGAAGCGCCCTGATTGAGAAAGCGGACGGCCACGACCAGCCGCTGTCCTCCCCGCCGCTTGACCACGGTACCCTCCAGCCCGCGAAGTGGACCGCTCCGCACACGCACGGGCTGACCGGGTTCGAGGAGGGCCTCGGGCGTGAGCGGTCGATCGGTGTCGACGAGGTGCTTGATGTTCCGCAGGTCTGCCACGAATGCGGCGGGATCGCCGATCGAGAGCCAGCGGGCGACCGTGTTGGTGGCCAGTGCTGCCCGCCGCTGTTCGTCATCGACCTGGGAAAATACATAGCCTGGGAAGAGTGGCACGTAGGAAAGCCGCGTCCGTCCGCCAGGCGACCGGAGCCGCCGCTTGACCAGCGGTGCATAGAACGGAATGGCGGCCGCTTCGAGCTTCCGCATGAGATCCTTCTCACGTCGGGAAAGCGTGTAGAAAGCGATCCAAACTCGGCTGCCGGCACTGTCATCGGCGACCGAATCTTCCAGCAGGCCGGGTGGGAAAATGTCACGTTGTTTGGGAAGGATCGGCATGCCAGGACTTCTGGGAGGCTCGGTGCACCGGGGCCCGGCCGAGACGGCGCACTCCGTGCTCGTGGGTGGTCGTCAACCACCCCAAAAAAGCAGGCTATCTCGGCAAGCGACATCACTTCATCTTACTTCGCCTCAGAGTGCATGTCGCCCAAAACAGCGAGAAGGGAATAACTGGGGGAAAGTTTGCCGCCGGATGTGCCGATAAAGCTGACTGGAGCGATTGTGCCGGTTGCAGGGACTTTGCATGCACTCCGCAAACAACACGCGAAACAGCCTCAAAAACGCCGCCGCCGGGCGTGTGGGCCGGGGCCTGCACACCCTGGTCGTGGCGTTGCTGATCGTTGCGACAGCCTGTTCGGGCGGCTGCAGTATCTACGGCCGTCCCCAACGCACCGCCACCCGGCAGGCCACGCTCGAAGCCAACTGTCCGGCTGACCCGAGCAGGATGCCGGCCAAGGAACTGGCGAAGGTGACGCTCCCCCCCTACGTGATCGAGCCCCCGGACATTCTGCTCATCGACGCGCTTCGTGTCGTGCCAAAGCCGCCGTTCCGCATCCAGTCGTTCGACACGCTTCAGGTCATCGTGGAGGGAACGCTTCTCGAACAGCCGATCAATGGCCTCTACGTCGTCGAGCCCGGTGGCATGCTCGACCTGGGCCCCTCCTACGGCAAGGTGATGGTGGGCGGCCAATCACTGGAGGAGGCACAGGACGCCGTATTTCGCCACCTGAAGCGGATCCTCCGTGAACCGCAGGTGTCACTCACACTCGCTCAGGCGGCAGGCCAGCAGCAGATCGCCGGGGAGCACCTCGTGGGACCTGACGGCACGATCAATCTGGGCACCTACGGCACGGTCTACGTCACGGGCATGACGCTGGCCGAAGCCAAGGAGGCGATCGAGAAGCAACTGTCGACGTATCTCGATGCGCCGCTCGTGAGTGTCGACGTGTTCAGCTACAACTCCAAGGTCTATTACGTGATCACGGAGGGCGCGGGGTTCGGCGACAACGTCGCCCGGTTTCCCGTGACGGGCAACGAGACAGTGCTCGATGCGATCGCGGGCATCAACGGCCTCTCGCGACTTTCGAGCAAGGATATCTGGATCGCGCGACCGGCACCGTCGGGCGTAGGATGCGATCAGGTCCTGCCCGTCGACATCGAGGCGATCATGAAGGGCGGATCCACTGCCACCAACTACCAACTGCTGCCGGGCGACCGGGTCTTCATCGCTCAGGACCCCTGGATCGCCTTCGACAGCATCATCGACAAGGTCTGCGGTCCATTCGAACGCATGTTCGGGTTCAGCCTGCTTGGCGTGCAGACCGTCCAGACGATCAACCGGCTGCCGTTTGGCTTCAATCCCAACTTCGGCGTGTGCTGGGTGGCTCGCGAGGTCTATGGTGCCGAGAATCCGCAGTGGCTCCTGTTCCGCGCCTGGCTGCTGACGGAGGCGCCGACGTGGCTGCGTGACCTCTACGTGGCCCACGGCGAGGCGTTCGCGGCCTGGATTCACGACAAGCCGCTGGTCAAGGCGGCCGTGAAGGCCCTGATGGATCGGGCGATCGCGGGCTATTGCCTGCCCAGATGATGGTGCGACGATGCCAACGGTGGTATATGTGGGATGAATCAGGGCATCGCCAGAACGGGCGACTCAGGAGTCTGACCATGCGACTGGATCCACGACACCAGACCATCACAGCAGTCCTCGGCGGCCTGGTCCTCTGCCTCGCCACGACCGGCACCGCCAGTGCCCAGGGGCCGGCAGGGATCCAGGGAAACGGCGGCCTGCCATTTTCGAACGTCGTTCGACGGCCTTCGATGAGCGCCTACACGGCGCTTGGCTTCCAGGGCAGCAACCCGCAGACGGGTGGCACGCTCGGCGCCATGCAGGGACTGGTCCGACCACAACAACAGCAGTTCGCCCAACTGCAGCAGTCAGCCCGCCAATCACGGCAACTCAGCCAGATCCAGGGACAGGTCCGTCAGATGCAGCGCCCAGCGGGCGGCAGGACCGTCGACACGATCCGGGCGACGGGACATGCCTCGACCTACATGAACATGTCGCACTTCTACCCATCCGCCCGCTAGCCGTTCGTGCGACCAGCGACCTCGGTTTCCCTCGCCCCGCCACACATGGCTCCGTGCAAGACCGAAGCGCGATCGAGGGACGGCGTGGCCCGAGACCCGATATTCCCTCGCCGGTGCCACGGAGTGGGATGGGAAACCGCGTGCGTCGCGGCCACGTCGTTCGCGGCGTTGTGGTTGACGACGGCCTGCACCGCCGGTGAGCTTCCAGAGTCGTCCGCAGAGACTCCCTCCAACGGCCGACCGACGATGCGGCAACTCCGCACCGGCAGCGAACTTCCCCGGCCCCCTTCTGCGAGCGATCTGGTCGTTGGGCGATCCGAACTTCGGCGCCGGTTTCGGGAACAACTCTCGCACACCGACACCGGCGCAGGAGCCAGGGCTGCCGCCGAAGCCCTGCTCACAGCCGCCGCCATGGAAAATGACCGGTCACTCAAATGGGTGATGCTCGAGGAGGCGTGGCGACTGGGTGAAGCGGCGGGGCAGGCCGACGTGGTAAGCCGCGCGATCTCGCTTGCTGCGGCAGCCTACGAATTCGATGCGATCGGCTTGGAACTCCGCAGCCTGAACCAGATTCCACTCCGTGTCCTTGACGCCCGGCGGGCAGCAGAGTTGGCATCGGCCGCTGAAGACATCGCGACTCGTGCGGAGGTGGACCGGCGGCCCGACAAGGCGCTGGCCGCGACCTCGCTCGCCTATCGCGCCTGGCAGCGGGCAGGCAACAAAACGGCTGCCGCGCAGGCGGCGGCCCGGCACGACGCGATGATGCAGGAGAAGTGACGCGACGCGGATTCCCTCGCGTGCGCTTCGGCCTTGCATGGGAACCCCGCGTTCATCCAAGCCCGTAGCGTCACCAAGGGTATGGATCGTGCCGCGTCCCCGGGGGCCGGGCCGGCATGGAGAGTCAGTCGAATGGCCGGCGTTTTTTCCGGGCTGCAGCCGCGGGTTCCGGATCACGAACCTCGGCGTCTCGCCCTTCGTCGGCGTCGGCCGGCCCTGCATCGCGGTCGGCCTCCAGCGACTGCTCTTCCTGTTCCTGCCGTTCCCGCCAGGGCTTCTCGGCGACGTAGCTGGCCAATTCACCCTCCAGCTGTTTCTTCACTTCCGGCGAACCCTCCTCCGATTCGACCGCTTGTCGGCTGTATTTCCTCGCCTCTTCGAAATCACCCGTCTCGGCGTAGCTGGCCGCCAGCGTGCTGATGATGTGCGGCTGCTTCCAGGTCGTCTCCTCGCAGGCCTTCCGCGCCAGTTCGATCGCCCGTTTGCCGTCCCGGATCGCCTCATCGGGCGACGTGGCCAACAGCCACGCGAGATTGTTGAGGACGCCAGAGTCGTCGGGCTGGAGTTCCAACGCCTTCTCCAGATCGGCCCGCGCCGACGTGTGATCGCCGATCGAGATTTCCGCATCGCTGCGTCCCCGCCAACTGGCGAAATTCTTCTCGTCGAGCTCGATCGAACGCGAAAACCGTTTGATCGCCTGACGCGGCTGCTTCGCCGCCAGATAGAGCATGGCGAGTTGCCCCATGAGCACCGCGTCGTCGGGCTTCTGCACCACCAGTTTGCGGAAGTCGCGGATCGCCGCCGGATAGTCGTTGCGTTCGGCCGCGATGAGCCCCCGGAGCTCGAGCGCCGCCGGGTGATCGGGCCGTTTGGCAAGCACCCGCTCGAGGTCGGCCGCCGCCCGCTCGGAATCGCCCGCCTGCTGATGGATCCGGGCGCGGAGCACGAGCGGGATGGCTTCGTCGGGCGCCAGGCGGATCGCCTTGTCGAGATCGGCGATCGCCTCGGGCCGATCACCCTTCATCGCCCGCACGCGGGCCCGCTGCAGGAGCGCACCCGATGAATCGGGATCGAGCTTGATGGCCCGGTCAAACGCCTCCAGGGCCGCCTCCAGTTTGTCGTCCATCATCAGGGACAGCCCCAGCGCCTCCTGCAGCGAGGCATCCTCCGGGTCGGCCTCGATGGCTGCTTCCAGATCGCCGCGGGCCTTCTCGAACTCGTCATTGAGCAGGTGAAACAGCCCGCGGGTGCGGCGAATATCCTTGTCGCGTGGCGCCAACTCGACCGCCTTGTCGTAGTGGGAGCCACGTTCCTCACGGTCGTCGGCGTCGGCCGTGTTGCCCAGCACCACATGGGCCTGCGCGGTCTGCAGTTTGTCGTCGGGAAGCAGCTCGACCGCCTTGCCGGCGGCCGCACGGGCCCGCTCCCGGTTGCCGCCGGGCAGGCTTTCCAACTGGGCGATCATCAGGTGGGCATCCCCGAGCTTTGGATCGCGTTCCACGACCTCGTTCAGGTCACGCATGGCAAACGACCTGAGCCGCGGCCACTGCGGGTCTGGGGTTTCGGTGTCGTAGATCGCCTGCACGATCCTCCCGGCCCGATACATGAGCGTGTCGGTGTAGAGATCCTCTGCAAATTGCTGCTGATCGGCGGCGAGCCCCTTCTTGATGGCCCGCTTGCAGAGATCGAGAACGGTGGCGAAGTCGTCGATGCTCTGCGCGGAGAGTTTCGCGTCGACGGCGGCGTCGAGGTCGTCCTGGCCGGGCGACTCCGCTGCGGCGGCCGGTTCCGCGACGGCGCCCGCAGGCTCCGCGGCGGCGGCACTGGCGGCAGCGACAAGCAGTGCGGACATGAACACCAACGGGTGGCTGAACGAGATCTTCATGGGTTCGATGCTTCCTGGGGACCTGGCCCGCCCGGGGGGCCGTTTCCTCATCTGCCAATAGTATGGGGCAAGGGGCTGCTTTCCCGCCATGCGGGCTTTTCCCGTGCATACCGGGCCCCGGCCCCTCCACTACAGCGGTGCCGGCAGATCGCGCCTCGCGAACAGCACGGCCCCGATCGCGTAGGCCGCCACCCCCACGCCGATGAGCACGCCGTCGTAGGTGGCCAGGAGCGGCCACGACTCGGCAGGATTCCCGACCAGTCGCTGCGGCTCATAAGCATTGAGGATCGACAGATAGCCGGCCCACCAGAACGGCTTGCTGAGACGGCCCACCAGCTTGGCCAGAATCGAAAACACATAGAAGCCGCAGAGGATGCCGACGGTCCGCCAGCGGTAGCTGTCGGCGGCGGAGACCGCGGCCGCGATGCCCGCCATGCAGACCATCAGGCCGAACACGTTCGCCGCCGCCGGGAGGAACCGGAGCGGATCGACCTTGCCGGCCCAAGGGCCAAGCGCGATCGCGGTCCAGACAGCCGCGAACAGCACGCCGCACAAGAGGAGGGCGGCGGCCGTGGTTGCCAGCGCCTGTGTCACGAACACGGCCGAGCGGCGCACCGGGGCTGCCAGCACCATCTCCATGGTGCCCCGCTCGAGTTGGCCGGAGACGGCGTCGCTGCCGCGGGTGATCCCCCACACCGTGGCGGCCAACACGACCACCGGGTCGACGAAGGCGAGGGCCACGCGGCCGGCATGCGTGGCCACCTCGGTGAACGGCACGCCCGACAGCCGCTGCCAATCCTTCGGGATGGCCCGCAGGAGCACGTCTTGGAAGGCGGGCATCGGAATCTGCGCGGAGAGCCAGATGTAGAGCCAGGGGAACGCGGTCCAGAGAGCCACGAGCGAAAGCACGAGCACCCGCTGATCACCCCACGTTTTTTTCCAGATGGCGGTATTCCACATCGCGTCATTCTAGCCGGCCGAGAAAAAGAGCCAGCCGCTATCCTCCGCGGTGAAAGCGATCGTACACGGCGGCCAGCCCCACCGGCTCGATTCGCACCTCCTCGAGCGGGAGCGTCGCCAGCCAGCCCAACAACGGCGCCAGCGAGTCGCCCGCCTCGAGCACCACCGAGCCGTTTTCCTGGGCCGCGATCGTCACGCTCGCCGCGAGTTGGTTCGGGATGGGGCCGAGCGGACCGTTGAGCTGCGCCCGAATCCGATGGCAACGGCGGAGATGCTCGAGCGACTGCTCGTGGACGACCCGCCCCGCCCGCACGATGGCGACATTGTCGCAGGTGTCCTCCACCTCCGAGAGCACGTGCGACGAGAAGATCACCGTGCGGCCCGCCGCGCGGGCCTCGAGCACGAGTTCCAACACCTCGGCCCGGGCGGTCGGGTCGAGGTTCGCCGTCGGTTCGTCGAGGATCACCAGCGGCGTCTCCATGGCGAGCACGACCGCCAACGCGAGCTTCTGCCGCATGCCCGTGCTCATCCGGGCCACCTGCCGGGAGCAGTCGAGATCGAGCCGCCGGGCCACGGCGGCTGCCACTTCGCGCCGGCAACCCGGCCGCAGGCCGGCGAAGAAATCGAGCACGCGATGACCGTTCATCCGCCGAAAGAGCCGCGCCTCGCCGGGCAGATACGCCGTACGGGCCCGCACCTCCAGCGACTCCCGCACGCAGTCGAAGCCGGCCACGTGCGCCGTACCCGACGTGGGTGTGATGTAGCCCAGCAGCAGCCGCAAGAGCGTCGTCTTGCCCGCGCCGTTGGGCCCCAGCAGCCCGAAGATCGCGCCTTCCGGCACCGACAGCGAACAGCCGTCGAGCGCGGTGAAGTCGCCGTAGCGTTTGGTGAGTTGTTCGGTGCGGACAAGCATGGGATGGATCGCGGGGCGTGGCTGACGGCTCTGCTCGCTCAGGCGGTGAAATAATAGGCGGCGAGGGCGAATCCGGTGAGGGCGACACCGCGGCGCACGAGGCTGGCCGGCAGGCGGCGGGCCACCTGTGCTGCCGCCAGGCTGCCCGCCACGGCAGCCACCGCCATGATCGCCGCGTGCACCCACGACACATCTTGCGACCCCAGCAGGGACCCCGCGACAAACAATCCGGCCGCGGCTCCGTTGATCGTCATCCCCAGGACGTTCTTCACGGCGTTGACCCTGTGGATGTCGCCGAGGCCGAGCACGCCGAGCACGGCCAGCATCAGGATGCCGATCCCGGCGCCGAAGTAGCCGCCATAGACCGCCACGAAGAATTGCAGCACGCAGGCGAGGATGAGCCGCGACATGCTCGCCGGCCGTGAAGGATCGGCGGCCTCGCTCGCGGCGCTGCTCGTCCGCCGCGCGGGCCGGACGCTCAACCGCGAGAGTTGCGGCTGCACCGCGAAGATCACCGCTGCGGCGAGGATCAGCCAGGGCACGCAGGCAGCGAACCACTGCGGCGGAAGCACCAGCACGAGCACGGCTCCCAGCACCGCGCCCACCAGACTCGGCACGATCAACCAGACTGCCCACGGCGGCTGTCCGACGCGTTCCCCCCGATAGGCCCATGCCGCTGCGGCCGCCCCCGGCCACAGGCCGATCGTGCTCGTGGCATTCGCGGTCACCAGCCGCGCCGCATCGGCGGGCAGAATCGCCGCCAACACGGGAAACGTGAGGATGGTGCCGCCACCCGCCACGGCATTGACCGCCCCGGCCACGAACGACACGGCGGCCAAGGCTGCGAGGCCTGACAGGGAACCGACGGCGGTGAACTCGGTGATCGGAAAGGCTGCCACGGACGATTCATTCCGGCGGGTTGGGTTGGGGCCGCGGCAGGGCGGGATTGAGCGGGCCCCGTGGGGGCCCCGCGGGCGCGACGGGCGGCTGCTTGGGCGGTGCCTGAGGCACGGCAGGCTTGCCCGGCTGCGGCGGCTTTGGCGCTGGAGCCGGCCCGGGCGGCGGCGGATCCTCGTAGCGGCCCTGGCCGCAGTCGACCAACAGATACCCCGCCCACAGAAACGGATGCCTCGCATCCTGAAGCACCGCCTGTGCCGTCTGCTTCAATCTGGGTTCGCGGCCTACGTCTGGCTGCTCAGCCGTGACCAGTTCGACAGACCGGCGCCAGCTTTCCGCGGCCGGCGGCACCTCGGCCTCGGCGTCGGCGACCGTGCGATCCTTGAGAAACTCCTCCACGAGATCGATGCTCGTCTTCCCGCCCATCCGCCAGCGGCTCACGAGCGCCGTCCGACTGCCGGCGACCACCAGATTGGTGACGGCCAGGAAGAGATCTTCACCGGGTCGCGTGGGGAGCTTTGCCAACCCGCCGGCCATGGCGGACTGAAACCCCGGCAGCACGACGCACCGTGGCCGTTTGCTGGGCGGCGAGAGCCAGTCGCCAAACGTCATGGCCGGCTTGCCGGCCTGCGTCGAGAGGAGCGGCCGCGCGGCAATCGGTCCGTCGCCAGCCAGTTCGTCGAGCACCAGGAGCGTGTCGAGCAACGAGGCCGCCAACGGAGGAGACGCCGCCGGGCCGGCGATCGCCAGCACCGCCGCGCGGTCGAGCGAGCCGGCAAGCCGCGCTGCCATTTCCTGCGCGACTGCCGGTTTGTCGCCGCGAAACAGCCGGCCGGCGTAGATGCCCATGGGGCCTTCGGACCGCGAGGGCTCGAACCGCAACACCGCCAGGCTTCTGGTCGGGCAGTACCGAATCCGACAGACATCTTGGAGCCGCCTCGACTCCGTCGGTTCAGCCTCGCCGGCCGGGGGCGGCGTCGCGACCGACCCCACGGGAGCAGCCTGCGGACGGAGCGGCCGATTGCCGGCGGCGTTCGGCCGTGCCGATCCCACGGGAAGCAGTTCGAACGGCAGATACCACAGCATGCCGTCGGGCACGATCACCAGTTCGTCGATGCCCTCGGCCAGCACGACCTTCGAGTTTTCAAAGAGCAGCCGTTCGATCCGCTCGGCAGATCCCTGCCAGTTGGTCTCGAGCAGCCGCTCGGTCGCTACCGGAGCGATGGGATCGAAGAGACAGAGCGATTTCGCGAGCGACACGATTTCCTTGGCCACCGCCGCCGACTGACGCACCTGCCAGGTGGCCACGCGGTCGCGCGACTCGAGTGCGGCGACGAGCCCCGAGGCCGTCCAGTGAAACGACAGGATCAATTGCTTCGGTGCGAGGCGGCGTCGGATCTCCGGTGCAGGCGTGAGTGGCGGCATGTCGACCGGCGGCGAGTCGCGACCGGCGGCGATGCCGGCGACGAATTGCCGGCAGCGATCGGTGAGCCGCTGGTATTCCCGCCAGCTGACCGGATCGCCGGGCGGCTGGCCCCGCTGCCCATCCTCTTCCGCCTCGCCGACCGCCCGGCCGGCGGCGGCGACCAGGCTGGCGGTGAGCGGTGTCCGCACCTTGGTCATGGCGTCGAGCACGTTCGCGAGTTGGGGATGACGGGCCAATACCGCAGCCCGCCGCGCGGCGTCGGCCCGCGGCAACCGCTCCGCATCGGAGCCGAGCAGCCATTCCACCGCCGTACGCCGGCCGCCGAACGGCTGGGCCACGAGCCAGCGGCTGCGGACGCCTGCCTCCGCGGCATTGAGCATGGCATCGCTGCCACGGCGAGTGGCCGCGTTGATCCAGGCCTCGAACGCCTCGGGCCGTGGCGTGCCGAGCCTGACGAGGGAACCGAGCGGATCCACGGCAGTGTCCCGCGCCGAGGGATCGCCCAGGAGTTTCGCAAAGAGCAGGTCGGCCTGACGATCGGAGATGCCGCCGAAGCCGGCCATCATCATTTCCAACAGCCGCGCGGTCTGAAAGAGTGCTGGAGCGCGGCGCCTCGCCATGATGACGGCCCGGTCGAGTTCCCGATCGCCAGCAGCCACGTCGCCGGCGTCGTAGGCCGTCAGCGCCGCGGCGTACGCCAGTTGCATGCCTGCCAGCCCGCGTCCCGGGTCGGCCCGCAGGAGACGTCCATCCACCTCGGCGAGCGCCGCTGCCGCCGCCTGGGCATCGCCCGCGACGGCCAACGCTTCGGCCTCGAGACCGAGCAGCGTCGCCCGCAGCACCGGGAGCGTCGTCCGCGACCAGTCCGCACCGCCGTGGATCGACGGCGGCACGCCCCGGGTGCCCGCGGCCAGATGCGCCGCCGACGCCAGCCGGAAGGCTTCCTCGAGAGCCCGGGCGTCACCGTAGTCGGCGGCAATGTAGGTGGCCTCCTCGAACGAGCGGGCGGCCACCGCCGGCTGATCAGCTTCGAGCGCAATGCGGCCCAGCACGATGAGCCCCCATGACGTGAGCGCATGGTCGAACTGGTTGCCGATGATCAGGCCGCGGGTGAGCAGCGGCTGCGCCTGATCGGCTTTCCCCTGCGACCACAGCGCGATGCCAAGCGCGATGTCGATCCACGACTGCGAATAGTGGTTGGGGGGGGCGGGCCGCCGCAGCAGCGCCTTCGTCGCTTCGTCGATGGCGGCCCCTTCGCGGGCAAGTTCGCCGAGGATCACCCCACGCCGATACAGCGCCATCACGATCGACCGCATCACCTCCTGCGGGCGGATCGAATAGTTGACCGGCGCCGTGAGCACGCCCCCCTTCTGCAGCACCTCGTTCGCATCGGCGCCCCCCATGCGGATCGAGATCGTGCTGGGAATGGCCCCGGGAGTCGTGTTGCGTTGGCTGCGGCCCCACGTGGCGACCCGCTGCTGAGCCAGCGGCAGCGGCGCCTGCGGCGGAAACTGCACGGCCAACAGCCAATCGGCATGCGCGGCGGAAATCAACAGGGCTTCGTCGTAGGCGGCGACCGCCTCGCGGAGGTTGCCCAGTTCGTAGTGGCATTCGCCGACGACCGCGGCGCTGGCGATCGAATCGATCCACCGCTGGGCCCCGGCGCGGATGCCGCCCTGATGCTCGCGAACGGCGATCTCTAGGCCGCTGCTGAAGTCGCCGGCGGCGAGCGCCGCGAGGGCAAGATCGAAGCCCGGCGTCGGCACCGTCTGGCCGCCTGGCATGCCGAAACCGGGGGGGAGCACGACCTGCGCTTCGAGCCTGCGTGGCGGCGATCCCACGACCACGGCGACGAACAGGGCCATGATCGAAAGCCGATGCGGAAAGTGCGGGCTCATGCCCGGTGTTGTAGCACGAACAGCAAGTGCGCAGGGCCGCGCCGAGCGTTCTAGCCCCGCCGCCGCGGCACGGCCGTCAATTTCACAATGGGCGGGCGTGGCAGACCCTCAGGCAATCTAGGCAGGCCGGACATGAGGATCGTGCCGGTTGTTCAAAGTTTGCCGGTCGAATCGGTCGATATGCCGTGAGGCCGGCTCTGCGGCGCGACAGTTCCTGCTTCTTCCAAGACGGTTCTGAACACTTTCCGGGAAACGATCCATGAGCACCACCGCCCTGCCCTCGCGTCGCCGTCAGCCCGCCATGTACGCAGGCTTGCTGCTCCTCGCCACGGCGGGGGTATCGCTCACAGGATGTCAGGTGGACGTGGGCGGACAGACGCTGCCCAGCGCGTACTACCTGCAGGATGACATTCAATACTTCCCGGCCGGCCCTGAGTTCAAACTCTCGAAGGAAGCCGCGGCCCTCAAGGCCTACAAGAAGGAACTGGGCGAATGCCCGGACGGCTGCAACGGCGGCTGCAGTTCCTGCAAATAGCGGCAGGCGGACCGCACTCCAGGACGCACCGGCCAGACGGTTGACCTTTCGGGGGGAGCCGCTAGAATCCGGCTCCGTGGGAAACAAACCCATTTAGCTGCAGCAAAGCAGCTGTTTTGTGGGTTTACAGCCCAAAGCGAATGGATTCGCCCTGCCGAGCGAGAAGCTGCTCGGTGGGTTCCCCCGGAGCCAGGCAGACCGTGACCGCCCCGCATGACCACTTCCGCGGAACTGCTGATCGGCGAGTTTTCCCGCACGCTCGACGACCGCTATCGGCTGTCGCTGCCGCCCGAATTGACCGCCCCGCTGACGGTATTTGGTTCGCGGATGGTGCTCGCCAAGGAGCGGGCAGGGTGTCTCTCACTCTGGCCAGCAGCCATCTGGAAGCCTCGCATCGATGCGGCGGTCGACGTGGTGCGGAGCAAGCTGCAGGCGGGACTGCTGACGCAGCGAGTGGGGCAACTGCAGGATCTCGGGCGGCTGCTCTCGACCCGCCACAAGGCCGTGACGCTGGCGGAGCGTGGCAGGCTGGTCGTGCCCGAGGGCTTTCGCGAGTTTCTGGCGGTGGAGCCCGGAGCCGACCTGCTCGTGGTGGGAGCGGCGGTGTGCGTGGAACTCTGGCAGCCGGCGGCATGGGCCGCCTTCGTCACGGCCGAGATGCCGGAGTTTCGCCGACGGATCGACGAGCTGACGACCTGACAGACCGACCAAGCGACGATCTCTTGATGACTTTGGCCATGCCCGGGTGAGAGGAAGCGGTTTTTAACCTGGCGGACACATCCGGTCAGGAAACTCGACAACCACGGAGCGGACCCCACAGCACGGATGCTGCCACGGGACCTCCCCCGGGCATGGCCTTTTTCAGCGACAGCACCCCACTCGAACCTTACCCGAGCGGATTACCGCCGGCGGCCACCGGCCAGATGACCCTGCTGCCGGACAGCGCCGATGCATACACGGCGGTCGTCATTTCGAGCACGGTCCGGCCCGCATACATTCCCGTCTCGGGTTCCCGATCTTCCACGACCGCGTCGATGAGATCGGCCGCAGCCCGTCGCCCCCATCCGGCCCGTTCGGCGGACCGGTCGGCCTCCGCGGCGTTCGCCGGCGGTGACTCGACCCCCTCGGCGCCGATCGGCTTCCAGGCAAACTCCTTGTCGACCCGCCAGAGCGGTGCTTCGCGCAGGTAGGCATGCGGCACGTGGTCCGGCCTGATGTGGATCGCGCCCTTCGTGCCCACGACCGTGAGCCCGAAGTTCGGCTGCTTGAGGCCGGCGTCGCGGACGCTCGCAAAATAGCCGATCGGGCCATCCGCGAGGCCGAACATCGCGCTCACCGTGTCGCCGGCGATCGGGCCGATCCCCTCCGGCCCGTCGATGGCGTCGGCCTTCGTGATCGGTCGGCCTGCCTGCGACACTGCCGCCTCGCACCACTGCGGGACGCCGGCGAGATCGACCATCATGTCGAGGATGTGGCAGCCCAGTACCCACAGGTCTTCGCCCCCTCCCCTCGCATCCTCCTTGCCGCGACCGCGCAGTTCGAGCACCTTCCCGATCCGCCCCTCCTCGATCAGGTCGCGGGCAGCCGCGTAGGCGGGTGAATGGCGGTTGACGAACGCCAGGGAGAGCTTGCTGTTCGCCTTCCTGCAGGCGGCGATCACGGCATCCGCTTCGGCAAGCGTGCGGACGAACGGCTTCTCCATGAAGATTCCCTTCACGCCAGCCTCCGCCGCCGCGATCGCCATCTCCGCATGGCAGTCGATGTGCCGCATGCAGATGGCGACGATGTCGGGCTTCACCTCGGCGAGCATGGTCTTCCAATCACGGTGGGCGACGCCCGGCCGTGAGGCATCGAGCTTGTTGCGCTCGACCGCCTTGGCGAGCCCCTCCTCGGAGTCGTCCGCGACGGCAACGAGTTCCACCCCCTCGATGCCACCCCAGAGCTGGTCGATCGCATGCCCCCAGTCGCCCCGCCCCGTCCTGCCGATCCCGGCCGCCCGCAGCGAAGCCGTCGTCAATCGCATCATCGTCGCCCTCCTCTTTTCAAGCAGTCCAGGTCGTGAGGCTCACTCAGCCCGCGTCATGATCGTATCGCCTTGGTAGCACCGTCCAGAAACATTTGCACGGCCGACGCCACCAGCACCATTCCCATCAGCCGCTCGATCGCCGTGATTCCCTTGTCGCCAAGAAAGCGGCTCAGCCGCGCTCCCGCGAGCAGGATCACCGCGGAGGCAAGCCAGGCCAGCGACACCGCCGTGAGCCACTCGGCATGTCGCCCCGGATCCCGGCTGGTCATGAGCAGCACCGTGGCCAGCGCCGATGGCCCGGCGATGTAGGGGATGGCCAGCGGCACGACGAAGGGTTCGCCGTCCACCGACTCGCCGAGCTGGCCGTGAGCCGCGGGAAAGACCATCCTCAGCGCGATCAGGAAGAGCACGATGCCGCCGGCCATCGTGAGCGCCGGCTCCGAGATGCCGAGCACCGAAAGGAGCGGCCGGCCGACATACAGGAATCCGACCAAGAGGCCGTACGCAATGAGCAGTTCGCGGCCCACGACCCACAGCCGGCGGTCGGGATCCACGGGCTTGAGCGCCGCGAGAAACAGGGGGATGTTGCCGATCGGATCCATCACGAAGAACAGCAGGATTGCCGCGGAGAAGGCCGTCATGGGTATGATCCTACCATGCCCTGCGACGCCCACGCTCACGAGCACGACCACCATGCCCACGGGCACAGCCACGCGCACGGACATATGCATGGTCACTCGCATGGACACGCGCACTCCCACGGCCTGTCGCCCGATCAACTCGATTGGGCGATGGCGGTGGGCGTGGGCCTCAACACGGCCTTCGTCGTCATCGAGGCCGTCTGCGGCTTCTGGGCCGGTTCGCTCGCGCTCATGGCCGATGCCGGCCACAATGCGGGTGACGTGCTCGGGCTGCTGCTGGCCTGGGGCGCGAGCCGGCTGGCCCGGCGGCCGCCGTCACGACGCTACACCTGGGGATTCCGCCGCACGACCATCTATGCCGCACTCGCCAACGCCGTGTTTCTCATCGCCGCGTGCGGAGCGATCCTGTGGGAAGCATGGCATCGGCTGCTCGCGCCGGAGCCGGTCACCGGGCCGGTGATGATCGCGGTGGCGGCGGTGGGGGTCGTGATCAACACGGTGACGGCGCTCCTCTTCATGCGCGGCCGCGAACGCGACGCGAACGTCCGGGGTGCATTCCTGCACATGGCGGCCGACGCAGCCGTCTCGGTGGGCGTGGTGGTGGCGGGGATCGCGATCCTGCTGACGCGGCAGACGTGGATCGACCCGGTGGTGAGCATCGCGATCACGCTGGCGATTCTCGCCGGCACCTGGGATCTCTTCCGGGAAAGCGTCGATCTCTCGCTCGACGCCGTGCCCCGCGGCGTCGACCCCGACGCGATCACCGCGGCGCTGACCGCGCTTCCCGGGGTCGTCGAGGTGCACGACCTGCATGTCTGGGCCGCCAGCACATCGGAGGTGTCGCTCACGGCGCATCTGGTCGTGCCGGAGGCCGCCGATCACGAGCCTGCTTTGTCGGCCGCGACCGTCCTGCTCCGCGACCGCTTTCGGATCGCTCACAGCACCCTGCAGCTCGAGATGGCCGACGCAGGCCAAGCCTGCCCGCAGCGTCCGGCCGAGGTGCTGTGACGCGGGTTCCGCGTCCAGGGAACACCGGCCCGCTCTAGGTCCTGCCGGCGGCTGACGAGGTCCTGCCGGCGGCTGACGAGGTCCCGCCGGCGGCCGACGAGCCGCGAATGGCGGCCCGCGCGATGCCCGCGAGCATGCGGCGAAACACGAGTTCGTGCAGCGGCCAGATGGCGTACCAGTAGGCCAGGCCGCCCAGCCCGCGCGGATCGAAGACCGCCGTCTGATGAATCGTGACGTCGCCGTCCCGCGGCACCACCTCGAACTCCAGCCAGCCCCGCCCCGGCATCTTCATCTCGGCCGCCAGCCGCAACCGCCGCGGCCGCTCACAGACCTCCACGTGCCAGCAGTCGAGCGTCTCTCCCGGCTCGAGCCGCTGTGGATCCCGGCGGCCACGTGACATGCCCGGACCGCCGATCATCCGATCCATCCAACCGCGGAGCTGCCAGAGCCAGTCGCAGGCATACCAGCCGTTCACCCCACCGATCCGCTCGATCGCCGCGAACGCCCGGTCTGGCGAGACCGACACGACCGCATGCCGATGATCCACCAGCCGCGTGCCCTCGGCCTTGCCGCCGTAGCGGTGCGGGAGGTCTTCCAGATCGGCCACGTCGGCCCACCGCTTCCCCGCGAAGGCCGTGTCTTCCTGGGCCATCGCCTCGCGGACAGCCGTCGCCAACGACCGGGGGCGGATCGCAAACTCGCTCAACGCCGCGTCGCTCGTGACCACCGTGGGGTTCTTGAGTCCGTCGATCAACTTTCGGCCCACCTTCGAATACTTCGGCGTGACGAGTTTCAGCCACAGGCTCGACAGCCGTGGCGTCAGCACCGGCACCGGGATCATCAACCGCCACAGGCCCCGCTGCCGGGCGTACTCCTGCATGATAGCGCCATACGACTCCTTGTCCGGCCCGCCGATCTCGAAAATGCGTGGGCCGCCCGGGGGAAGATCGACGGCCGCCGCCAGATAGGCCACCACGTCGGCGATCGCGATCGGCTGCGTGGGCGTGGCCAGCCAGGCAGGGCAGATCATCACCGGCAGGCGTTCCACGAGCGTCCGCACCAGATCGAAGGAGAAACTCCCGGCCCCGATCACGATCGACGCCCGGAATTCCACCACGTCGAGACCGCTGGCCCGCAGGATCGCTCCCACCTCGTGACGGCTCCGCAGGTGGGCGGAAAGCCGGTCGTCATCCGCTCCGAGCCCGCCCAGATACACGATCCGCCGCACGCCCGCGGCCTTCGCGGCGGCGGCAAACCGCTCCGCCGCCAGCCGGTCGGAACGCTCGAAATCGACCCCGCTCTCCATCGAATGGACCAGCCAATAGGCCACCTCGACACCGGCACAGCACCGGGCGAGCACCTCGGGATCAGCCGCATCGCCGGCAACGACCTCCGTGGTCGGGCCGGTCAGGCCGAGGAGTTTGCCCGGGCGTCGGGCAAGGCACCGCACGGCATGGCCGCGGGCCTCGAGTTCCTTCAGCAGTACACCCCCCACGTAGCCGGTCGCGCCGGTGAGGAGGATCGTGTGATTCACGGTTCGTCGACTTCGAAGGCCCGGTCCATGAGTTCTGGGTTGCCCGTCTTGAGTCCGTAGAGGAACCACCGCACCCGCTGCTCGCTCGTGCCGTGCGTGAAGGCGTCGGGCACGACGTAGCCCTGAGCCTGTTTCTGGATCCGGTCGTCGCCGATCGCCGCGGCGGCGTTGACCGCCTCACGGATATCCTCCTCGTCGAGGATGCCCGCATAGCGGGCCACGTGGTGCGCCCACACACCGGCGAGGAAGTCGGCCTGCAATTCCATCCGCACCGAGAGCTTGTTGTAGTCGCGTTCGGAGAGCCGCGGCCGCATCGACTGCACCTTGTTGCTGATGCCGAGCTGGTTTTGCACGTGATGGCCGATCTCGTGGGCGATCACATAGGCCTGGGCGAAATCACCCGGGGCGCCGAAGCGACGCTTGAGTTCGTCGTAGAACGCGAGGTCGATGTAGACCTTCTTGTCGAGCGGACAGTAGAAGGGCCCGGCGGCGGCGCTGGCCATGCCGCAGGCGCTCTGCACCCGGCCGGTGAACAGCACGAGCGTCGGCGGCGAATAACGACCGCGGAAGTGCTTGGGAAAGAGCCGACCCCAGACGTCCTCGTTGTCGGCGAGCACGACCTTCACCATCTTGGTCATCTCGTCGTTGATCGGCTTGGCGGGCGCCTGCTGCTTGGGCGCGGCGAGGTCGGGCGCGATCTGCGCCACCATCTGCGGATCGAAGCCCAGGAACATCATCGCCACCATCAGCAGCAACGTGATCAACCCGCCACCCACGAGCACCGGGCCACCGATGCCCCGACGATCCTCGACGTTTTCGCTCTGCCGACGGCCTTCCCAACGCATGGACTCTGGTCTCCGAAGTGAGTGACGAACGATCCCGAACCAATGTACCACGTCGTTCCGGCCCCGGCACGCCCCGCGTGACGCCGTGCGCGATGGTCAACGGGGTGGCCGCGCGAGCCCGGAGTCCCCGGGCTGCCGCCCGGGGCTTTTTGCGGGGAGAGGAGCCGGAATCGGCGACTTGCTCCCATGCAAGCCCGACGCGCAAGCGAGGGACGGATCTGGAGACAGGTGCTGTGACCGCAGTTACCCTGCGAGCGCTGCGGGCTGGCCGCCGCAGCGTCACTCCGGCAGCGGGCGACCCTTTGTTTCCGGCAGGAACGGCAACACGGCGAGCCCCAGGAGAAACACGAGGCACATCAGCAGCCCCGCCGGCCGCATCGGCTCGGTCGAACCGGAGAAGACCGTGCTCGACAACTGCCCCAACACGAATGGACCGCTGGCGGCCACGAACCGGCCGACGTTGTAGCAAAAGCTCGTGCCCGTGCTCCGCAGCCGCGTGGGGAACAGTTCCGGGAAATAGATCGCGTAGCCGGCAAACAGCGAGAGCTGACAGAACCCCATGATCGGCAGCATCCACCAGATGTCGGTGATGTCGTCGAGATAGCGGAACACCATCGCCGTCGACAGCATCGCCGCCGTGAAGGCGATCGCGAAGAACGGCTTGCGTCCGAGCCGCTGACAGATCCGTGCCGCCAGCATCATCCCCGTGAACGCACCCACCTGAATCATCATCATCGCCACGCCCGACCAGATCGTGAGCCGACCGGCGAGCGCCTGACCGGTGAGTCCCTGGGCTTTGAATGTCTTCTCGAGCACGCTCCGCTGAAGGTCGATCGCGAAGAAGCCGATGCCCCACAGGCCGATCACTCCCGCGCACGCCAGCAGCATCCCGAGGATGGCGTTCTTGCGCCACCGCGGATCGGCGAACAGGGCGCCGTATCCGCCCAACGCCACGCCCGTCTTCTCGGCCTGCTTCTTCATCTCTTTCCAGCGTTCCGGCTCCTTCAGGCCCGCACGAATGACGAGTGCCAGCACGGCAGGCATCGCACCAATCACAAACTTCCACCGCCACGGCTCCCAGCCGAAGAGCTTGCTCCCCATGTGCAGTTGCGCCTGCCCGAGCCCGATGCCGATCAGGGCGGCGAGGAAGTTCCCCACGGCCGAGAGCGCCTGGAGGAGGCCCAACGCGTAGGGACGCGCCCGGTCGGGCATCACTTCGGCCACGAGCGCGACGCCCACGGCAAACTCGCCCCCCACGCCGAGCCCCGTGATGAAACGGTAGAAGGCAAAATCCCAGAATCCTTGCGAGAGCGCCGAGAGTCCGGTGCAGAGCGAGTAGATGATGATCGTGATCATCATCGTCTTGGCCCGTCCGAGCCGGTCGCCGATCACTCCAAAGATGAGGCCGCCGGTCGCCCATCCGGCCATGAAGATGCATGTGGAGAGACCGCCGTAGAAGTTGACTGCCTTGGGATCGATGGCGCCGTCGGCTGCGGCGAGGAGCGTTTCCATCGCCGGCTTGCGGGCCAAATTGAAGAGCTGCTGGTCGAGACAGTCGAAGAGCCAGCCGAGCGCCGCCACCGTCAGCACGAACCAGTGGTAGCGGGTCATGCCGCGATACCAGGGGCCGTCGGCCGGATCGGAGGAGGCCGAACCCGAGGATTCAAAATGGGGCAGGTCGGCCATGACGCGTTTTCCTGTGTGGAGTTCCACGGGGCAACAAGGCTGAGAGCATAGCCCAAAAGCCCGCCGAATTCACGCTGGATCCCCTCCCACCCAGTCGCACTACTTCCACATGTAGAAGCAGTCGAAGAACCGGTCGTAGAGCCGGTGGAGATGGGGATGGGGGCAATCGTCGTGGGTGCCTGTGCGCGGCGCGCACGGCCCTCCATAGATGGGCCCGCCGGATGGCACGCCCGGAACGCCGACGAGATCGTAGGGAGCGGGGGGCATGCTCGGATGGCAGGGCGGCGGCGGCACGCACGGCGGCAGTGCCCGCGGCTCGCCGCACCAATGCAGGGGCTCGAGCGCCGCCGTCCAGTCGGCCCAGGAGTCGCTCCGTGGCTTGAGCATCTTCAACAGGATCTTGTCAGCCTCCTGACCGGTCGTCTCCGGGCTCATCAGAGGCGTTCCCTTGAGGGGATCGGGAATCTTGCCGATCGCGTCATCAGCCTTGTTGGTGTTTTCGGGAGTGCGTTGGCGTGAACGGCGGCGGGCGCGGGCTGCCGTAGAGAGATCGTCGTCCTCCCCCAGATCGCCCCGCGTGGCGTCGAAGGGCCCGGAGGATTCCGCAGGGGAATCGGCGGCGGACGGCGGGGAGATGCCAGGATCGCCCGGAGTGTCGACGCCAACCAGGGTGATCGTTCTGGCCACTCGACGGGGCGACTGCTCCGCATCGCCATCGGACTCGTCGGCTGCGGATGTCGGCCGTGCCACCACGGCCAGCCCCACTGCCATCACCACGCGAAGAACCCGGCGGTCTGTGCCGAATCGCCACCAAAACTGCGGTATCATAAGTCGGTCTCCCCGCATCCACATCGGCTGCGGACAAACCGCCGCTGGAGAGTGACTGCCGCGATTGCCCGATCGCTGTCAAATGGCGCAGGATCGGCGAAGCTGGCAGTTTTCACCCGCATGTCTCAGCCACTGCCCGATGCCGTTGCCCTGCTCGGCTCGCTGGAGGTATCCGGCACACGG
Organism: Pirellulales bacterium; assembly: GCA_044369655.1. GTDB lineage: Bacteria > Planctomycetota > Planctomycetia > Pirellulales > UBA1268 > CAMCQY01. The sequence goes on along the minus strand of JBILWX010000010.1, from coordinate 7,043 downwards.
GCCGTCATCGTCTCCACCGGCGGTGGCTCGCTGGCGATTCCGCACCTGCTGTCGACGCCGGGCGCCAGCAGCGTGGTACTCGAGTGCCTCGTGCCCTACGCCCGTGAATCGGTCGATCGGCTGCTGGGGGGACCGCAGGAGAGCTACTGCTCGTCGCGGGCCGCCAGACGGCTGGCCGTGATGGCATGGCAGCGGGCCTGCAGTCTGGGAACGCCGACCGCCGCGGCGGTCGGCGTTGCCGTGACGGCCAGCCTGCGGTCGCGCGAGCCCAAGCGGGGAACGCACCGCGTCGTAGCGGCGGTGCACGGCCTGGGCGCGACGAGCGTGGCCACGCTCGTGCTCACGAAGAACGCGCGGTCGCGGGCCGAGGAGGAGAGCGTAGCCGCGGCCCTGCTGCTGGACCGGCTCGCCGGCTTCGCGAGCGGGGGCCGTGCGCCTTCCTCGCCAGGCAGCCTGCGGCTGCTCGACGACGAGCACGTGGAGATCGAGTGCTGCGAGCCGCCGTCTGCCTGGCGCGACCTGCTCGCCGGGGCGAGGACTGCCGTCCAGGCGAGCTGCGATCCTGCCCGGCCCCGGCCTGCGACCGGTGGGACGGCTGCCGCCGACACGCCAGCGCCCGGCATGCTCGTCTTTCCCGGATCGTTCGATCCGTTCCACGAAGGACACCTGCGGATGGCGGTCGTGGCAGAGGAGATCGCGGAACGGCCGCTCGACTTCGAGCTTTCCGTGACGAACGTCGACAAGCCGGCCCTCGATTATCTCGAAATGCGTTCACGGGCGACGCAGTTCGACGGCCGTTCGCTCTGGTTCACGCGGGCGGCCACGTTCGTGGAGAAGCTCGACGTCTTTCCGCAGGGCACGTTCGTGATGGGTGCGGACACGTATGCCCGCCTGGCCGATCCGAAATACTATGGCGGTTCGGCGGAGGCGGTGCACCGGGCCGTGGAACGCATCGCCACGCAGGCCCGCGGCCTGATCGTGTTCGGCAGGGAACGCCATGGCGTCTTCGAGGATCCCTCGCGGCTCGACGTGCCGCCGGCCCTGCGGGCGGTGACCTACTTCGTGTCGCAGCGGGAGTTTCGCATGGACATCTCGAGCACGGACCTCAGGCGGCAACGTGATGCAACCGACTGACCGGCGGCTTCTTGCCAGGACCGCCCCTTCCCCCGCCCGCCTGCGGGCTGCCAGCCTGCTGGCCGGCGGGGCTTTGCTCTGGGCTTTGCTCTGGGCTTTGCTCTGGGCCTGCGTGGGCGCGACGCGAGCCGACGAACTGGCCGACGCGCTCGAACCGCACGTCGGCCAGACGCTCGACCTCGTGGAATTGGGCACCGGCAAACGGATCGTGCGGCCCGTGCTGGAGAAGATCACGACCCGTGGCGACAAGACCACGGCGATCCGGCTGCGTGCCGAGGGGGAGCCGAAAGCGGTGACCGTGACCGTCGCGGGGATCGCCAAGATCGTCGCCGGCCGCGAGACGATCCACGAGGCTGACGCGAAGGCATCGAGCACCGCGTTGGCCCGCAGCCGCCGCGGCAGGGAACTCCACGAACGCCAGCAGGCGGAGTCGCAGGAGCGGATGCAGACGCACGGCGTCGAGCCCTGGCCGACACTGACGGCCGAGGAACATGCCACGCAGGTCGCGGAACTCGAGGCCTTCGTGGCCGAGGTGCGGAAGGAATTTCCGGCGCTCACGGTGACCCAGACGCACGAGTTTCTCGTCGCCACCGACATCCCGGCGGCACAGATGACGCCGTTCACCGCGAAGCTCGACGCCATGCATGACTTCCTCTGCGATCTCTACGGCATCCCGCGGGGTGAACCCGTCTGGAAAGGAAAGTGCCTGGTGATCGCCTTCCTCCGCGAGGAGGATTTCGTCGCCTTCGAGCCCAGATTCATGAAGGTCGAGACGAAGGGTGCGCACGGCCTGTGCCACCAGCGGAGCGACGGCCGCGTGGTGATGGCCTGCCATCGAGGCAACGACGCCTCCGCCTTCGCCCACATGCTCGTCCATGAGACGAGCCACGGCTTCAACCACCGCTGGATGTCGCCGGAGCATCTTCCGAACTGGCTCAACGAGGGGATCGCCGAGTGGGTCGGCACGCAGGTCGTGCCGAACTGTCGGCAGGTGCCGATGAAGGAGGCCCGGGCGGTCGAATTCATGAAGGCGGGCGGCAGCGTCGGCGAGAACTTCTTCGCGGTCGGACCCGACCACCACATCGAGGCCGTGCAATACGGCATCGCGTCGGGTCTCGTGAAATTCATGGTGGCCCGCGACCGGAAGAGGTTTGCGGCGTTCGTGCGCGGCATCAAGGAGGGGATGTCGGTGGACGAAAGCCTGAAGGAATCGTTCCACGCGTCACTGGCCGACCTCGTGAAGGCCTACGGCAAAGCCATCGGCGTGCCCGGGCTGAAGGAATGAAGGCGGTTCACGCCGACACGGCTTTCAATTTGACCGCCGGCAGACGGTCCTATAGCCTGCCGCCTACCGGGAAAGCGCATCACGCGTCAGCGACTCGCTCCGACCCAGTTCGGTGTCGTGCTTGCTGAAGCAGAAGGAGTCCTCATGCGTCGCTCCGTTTTCTCATGGGTGCCGGATTCCGTCGCTCTTCTGGTCCTTGCAGTCGCTGCGTGGGCCTGTGTCTCTGTCATCGCGTCGGAAACCCAGGCAGAGACGTTGTCCGTCGACTCCAAGTCGAACATCTTCCTCTCCGGCAGCGCGTCGGTGCCGCCCGCCAGTGCTACCCATCCCAATGGTGCCGGCATCCTCCCGCCGAGCGTGACGCTCGCCCCCGGCACCGGTCGCGTGCTGCGGTTCCTCTCCGTGAGCGGATCGGTGTCCTATAACAACACCGACGCCCCGACCCCTTATATCGGCCAGTTCAACGGCCCCGACGGCGGAGCGGTCCTGTTCGCCGACGCCAACTTTCCGAGTACCTTCCTGACCACGTCCAGTCCGCCCGGGCTGATCAGCCCGTCAGAAGGCTCGCCGACCACGTTTTATGTCGACATGGACAGCTACGGCGGTATCTCGGGCATGCAGTTGTTCGAGAGCACGCCCGGTGATCGAAGGGTGATGTTCCTGGCAGGCGTATTTTTGACAGACGACGCTCCTTCCGCTCCGGCCCCGGCAAGCCTCGACTTCAGCAGCACGGCACTCGGCACGTCCTTCTCCTCGCTGGCGCCCCTGCTCCAGCAGACCTTCTACATCGGTGACGGCCTCACCGGCGAGGGGACCGGAAGCGTTCAGGCATTCCTGGTTCCGGACGGCGCAACGCGGCTCTTCCTGGGGATCGTCGACGGCAGTTATTTCGTCGGCGCCCCGGATTACTACGACAACAATGCGGGCTCGTTTTCGGCGACGTTCCAGGTGACGACTGTCCCCGAAATCGATCCCAGTGCCTTCGCGAGCGTGATCTCCCTGGTCGTGGGTTCGCTCGCATTGTTCGAGCGACGGCGGCACCGGGGCACCCTGCGAAGGGCCTGACCGGGCCTTCTTCTCCCGCGAACATCACCGCTTGACCTTCTTGGCGAGGCCCGCGGCGAGGCGGTCGAGGGTCGTGCTGCGGTCCTCCAGGCCGATGTGCACGCGGATGATGTTCATGCCCTTCGTGTCGGCCAAGGCCTTCGCGATCGCGGCATCGAATTCCCCCTCCGTCCGCACCTCCCAGCCGGTGCCGCCGCCGAGCACCTGCGGCAGCAATTGATACTGCCACGGGTTGATGTCGTTGAAGCTGCCCTCGAGCAGCAGCCGCTCGGTACCGTAGCCCTTGTTGTCGAGCACGATGACGGTCACGGGCAGGCCGCGACGGACGATCGTGGAAAGCTCCATGCCCGTCATCTGGAAGGCGCCGTCGCCGACGAGCGCCACCACCCTGAGATCGGGGCGTGCCATCTGCGCGCCGAGCGCCGCCGGCACGGCGAACCCCATCGAGGTGTAGTAGGCGGGCGCGATGTATTGGGTCTGCCCGCGGATCACCAGTTCGCTCGACGCGAAGAGCGCGTCGCCCACGTCGGCGATGACGATCGTGCGATCGTCGAGCGACTCGTCGAGCCGGCGCACGAGACGCCGCGTCGTGATCGGCGCGTCGGGCTCGAGCACGAAGGGTCCGCGGGCGGCGGCCGGCCCGGGCGGCAGTTGCCGCGGTGCGCCCCGCGGCTGCGCGGCGACCAGCGCCCGGATGAAGTCGGCGAGCAGCACGTGATCGAAGTGGTGGTGGCTGATCCGCAGGCGGTCGCTGCCGGCGAAGATGCTGTTCCCGGCGTCGAGCTTCGCGGTGAAGATGCCCAGATCGATGTCGGTGAGGATCGTGCCCAGCAGGATCACGCAGTCGCTCTCCTCCACGAACTCGGTCACGTCGCGGCGGCCCATCGCCCCCTCGTAGAGGCCGAGGTAGAGCGGGTGAACCTCGCTGACGACGCTCTTGGCGAGCATGGTGGCGGCGATCGGGATGCCCGACACCTCGGCCAGCGCCAACGCATCTGCCTGCAGGCCGAAGCGGTGCAGTTCGATGCCGGCGATGATCACGGGCTTCGTGGCGGCCGCGATCCGCGTCATGGCCTCCTTCACCGCCTCGGCGAGCGCGTCGGGATCGCTCCGTGGTTCGGTGTGGGCGTAGGGCCGGATCTGGTCGGGCACGACGCCCACGATGTCGCGGGGCAATTCGAGGTAGACCGGTCGCTTCTGGCGGTGGGCCGTGTCGAGGAGAAAGTCGATGTCGCGAAAGGCGGTGGCCGGGTCGACGATCTCGCGGCTGGCGGCGCAGATCTTCTCGAACACGTCGAGTTGCGTCCGCCATTCCCGCACGCGATGGTGCAGGAGCGGGTCGTTGACCCGCTCGCCGAGGCCGGGGGCGCCAGAGATCAGCACCACCGGGCTCTTCTCCGCGTAGGCGCCGGCGATCGAGTTGGCGAGGCTCAGGGCGCCCACGCCATAGGTCACGCAGACGGCCCCCATGCCGTTGACCCGCGCGTAGGCGTCGGCCGCGAAGCCCGCGCAGTCTTCACGCGTGCAGTTGACGAGGTCGAGCGGACTGTGCTCGAGCATGCTGTAGAAGGAGAGCACGTAGTCGCCCGGCAGGCCGAAGACATGCCGCAGCCCATAATCGGAGAGTCGGCGGATCAGGTATTGCCCGATCGACAGACTGGTGACGCTCTCCGACCGCTCCACTCTGGGCCGCTGGTGAGACATGGCCACCAGGCCGTTGTCGAGGCTCGCCCCGAGCACGATCGCCATCGGTCACCTCCGTTGTTCGCGGTCCAAACGCCTCCGTCGGGCGGCCAGGAGCGCCAGCCAGAATCCGAGAAACGCCGCCACGCAGGCCAGCACGATGAGCGGCCGCCGCGCGTCGTGGTTGAGCGTCCAGGCCCCCACGGCGTGAAACAGCCCCCAAACGACGAGGGCGCTCATGATCCAGGCGAGGATTCGTTCGGCACCCGGCGGTGATGGCGATGCGGAAGCAGGCATATCGAAGAGAAGGATACGCCCGCGGGCCGGCGCGGCACCACCGTCCCGAAAAAACAAAGGCCCCCGGAACGGTCCAGATCCCAGGGGGGCGGGGAAGCTGAACCGTTTCCGGGAGCGATTGGACGGAGACTTCGCGAACTTTCTGGATCGGACTCGAAGTGACGGCTGGCTTCCGTGCCGCCGCCTGACTTCGAGTGGGGCGTCTTCTGCCCCTCACGCCTTCAGGCTCGGGGGACAGTAGGGAACGGTTTTTCGGGGGTCAAGGGCGTTTTCTTGGCGTTTTTGCCCGCCATTCCGCCACCCTGTCGGGGGTGAACGGGCCATTCACGCCCGCGGTTCCGGGAAACAGCTATGCTCCCGGCTGGTTCACCACCGAGGAGCCCATTTTCCATGGCCGACACCGTGCAACCGAGCAGCCCTGCCGCGAAGATCGCGGGCGCAGGCGTTCCCCCGACGCCAGAGGCCTGGCAGACCGCGTTTGAATCGGCATCGCCCTACCGTGATTTTCTCGCCCGCCATGCCACGCCAGACCAGCGAAGCCGCTGGGATGCCTTCCATGCCCGGGTGTCGCTCACGCCGGCGCAGACGGCGGTGCTCGCCGGCTTCGTGCGGCGCATGCCCGTGCTCGTGCTCGCCGGCGCCTGGTGCGGCGACTGCGTGAACCAGTGTCCGATCTTCGCCCACTTCGCCGCGGCGGCGCCGTCGATCGACCTGCGGTTCCTCGACCGTGACGCGCGGCCCGACATCGCGGCGCATCTGAAGGTCTGCGGCGGGCAGCGGGTGCCGGTGGCGGCGTTCTTCAGCGAGGACTTCACGCCGGTGCTCTTCTACGGCGACCGGACGCTCGCCGCCTACCGGGCTGCGGCCGCGGCCCAACTGGGCGCGACGTGCGCGAGCGGTGCGGTGCCGCCTCCGGCCGACCAGATCGGGGCGGTCGTCTCCGACTGGCTCGACCAGTTCGAGCGGGTGCACCTTATCCTGCGGCTCTCGGCCCGTCTCCGCCAGGTGCACGGAGACTGAGCCGATGACCAGCCGCGAGCGTTGGACGGTCTATCCGCTGCTCTTTCTGGCCTTGGGGCTGGCCGTGCGCGCGATCGCCGTGCCGCAGGGGGAGTTTGGTGCGGCCCGCGTGGACTCCCTCGAATCGACCCGTCTGGTCTGCAAGGAGATCGTGATCGAAAACGACGATGGCACGATCCTCGTGCACATGGGCCGCGTCGTAGGGGGCGGTGGCGGCCGGATCGAGATCAAGGACAAGGACGGCGTCGACACGATCGCCGTGGGCACCCGGCCGGACGACCGTGACGGCGTCGTCGAGTTCTTCGACGAAAAAGGCGAGCCGACGGGCCAGTTGGCCACACCAGCGCCGGCCCCCTGACCGCACGATCGGGTTCGGGCGGCCATTTCCCTCGCTCGCGCGTCGGGCTTGCATGGGAACCACCCGCCACTGAAATACGCCCGGCAGGACTCGAACCTGCAGGCTGCCTTCCGGCGTCGCGATCCCTTCGGGCCTCGCTCCGCCACTAGACCGCCAACTTGAGTACGCCCGGCAGGACTCGAACCTGCAGGCTACCTTCCG